>NZ_JADNQW010000005.1:616428-924642 GCF_015709455.1 Methylosinus sp. H3A | reverse complement strand
CGGCCGGACAAGATCGGCCGCGCCGCGATACTGAAAGTGCATTTGAAAAAGATCAAGCTCGGCGCCGATGTCGACCCCACCGAGATTGCCGCCATGACTCCGGGCTTCACCGGCGCCGATCTCGCCAATCTCGTCAATGAGGCGGCGACATTGGCGACGCGCCGGCGCGCGGCCTCGGTGACGCCGGACGATTTCACTTCCGCGATCGAGCGTGTGATCGCGGGGCCGGAGAAGCGCAATCGCCTGCTGCATCCGCGCGAGCGGCGCATCGTCGCCTATCACGAGATGGGCCATGCGATCGTCGCCATGGCGCTGCCGGATATGGACCCGATCAAGAAGGTCTCGATCATTCCGCGCGGCATGGGCGCGCTCGGCTATACGATGCAAATGCCGATCGAGGACCGCTATCTGATGACGCGCACCGAGCTGATGAATCGCATGACGGTTCTGCTCGGCGGCCGCGCGGCGGAGATGAATGTGTTCCACGAGGCGACGACCGGCGCCGCCGACGATCTGCAACGCGCGACCGAAATGGCCCGCTCCATGGCGACGCGCTACGGCATGGAGCCCGCTGTCGGGCAGGCCTCCTATATCGCCGAGCGGCCGCGCTATCTCGACATCGGCGATCTCGGCCAGCGCTCGCAGGCGAGCGAGGAGACGAGCGCGCGCATCGACCGCGCTGTGCGCGATCTGGTGGAGGAAGCCTTCTTGCGCGCGACGCGGATTTTGAAGGAATGCGCGAGCATTCACGAGGAGACGGCGAAGCGGTTGCTCGATAAGGAGACGTTCACCGAAGAGGAGCTGGAGCCGATAAGGGATGAGGTGAAGGCGCGAATGGGCGCCGATGTGTCGGCGTCAGTCGACGGAGGCGGTCAGGCCGCGCGCGTCGGCAGGCCGGAATAGTCGTTCTCGGCCTCGGCCTTCGATAGATCGTGGGCCGCCTGCAGATTGAGCCAGAAGCGCGGGTCGGTTCCAAAATAGCGGCCGAGCCGGATGGCCGTGTCCGCCGAGACGTCGCGGCGTCCACGCATGATGTCGCTGATCCGATTGCCCGGCACGCCGAGCGTTTCCGCGAGCCCGCGGGCGGAAAGGCCGAGGGGCTTCATGAACTCGTCGGCGAGAACCTCTCCCGGATGGGTTTTGATTCTGATCACTGCGGAACTCCCCCTCAATGATAGTCGACGATCTCGACGCGATCCGGTCCGAGGTCCGTCCACACGAAGCAGATGCGCCAACGATCATTGATGCGGATGCTGTGCTGGCCGAGACGGTCGCGCTTCAGCGCCTCGAGCTGATTGCCGGGCGGTGAGCGGAGGTCGGACAGAACGACGGCCGCATCGAGCATGTCGAGCTTGCGCGCCGCGACTTTGCCGACCTGTCGCCATTGCGCCGGACAATCGCCCGTCTTGAAAAAGCGCTCGGTCGCGGCGTCGGCGAAGCCCTGTATCACGAGGCCGTATTATGTGATACGTTTCGCATATCGTCAAGGGCCCCGGCGCGCCCGGCCGTCGTGACGGCCGGGCGCGCCGGATCGCCTCACGCAAACGTCTTCTTCAGCTCCGCCAGAATCGCGTCGCCCATCTGGCTGGTGGACACCGGCTTGTCGTTCGGCCCGGCGATGTCGGCCGTGCGCAGGCCGGCGGCCAGCACATCGGCGATCGCTTTGTCGATCGCGTCGGCGACCGGGATCAGGGCGAAGGAATAGCGCAGCGCCATCACCAGAGAGCCGATCATGGCGATCGGATTGGCGAGCGCCTTGCCGGCGATGTCCGGCGCGGAGCCGTGGCACGGCTCATAGAGCGCCTTGCGCTTGCCGGTCGCAGCGTCTTCCCCGCCGAGCGAGGCGGAGGGCAGCATGCCGAGCGAGCCGGTCAGCATGGAGGCGACGTCCGACAGCAGGTCGCCGAAGAGATTGTCGGTGACGATCACGTCGAACTGCTTGGGCCGGCGCACCAGCTGCATGCCGAGCGCATCGGCGAGCATATGCTCGAGCTGCACATCGGAATATTCGCGCGCGTGCAGGGCCGTCACCACCTCGCGCCACAACAGGCCAGACTTCATCACATTGGCCTTCTCGGACGATGTGACCTTGTTGGAGCGCTTGCGGGCGAGCTCGAAGGCGATGCGGGCGATGCGCTCGATCTCATAGGTCTCATAGACCTGCGTGTCGACGCCGCGCTTCTGGCCATTGCCGAGATCGGTGATCTCCTTGGGCTCGCCGAAATAGACGCCGCCGGTCAATTCGCGCACGATCATGATGTCGAGGCCATCGACGAGATCGGGCTTCAGCGAGGAGGCGTCCACCAGCGCCGGATAGCAGATGGCCGGGCGCAGATTGGCGAAGAGGCCCAAATCCTTGCGCAGGCGCAGCAGACCCGCCTCCGGGCGCACGTCATAGGGCACGCCGTCCCATTTCGGACCGCCGACGGCGGCCAGCAGCACGGCGTCGGCGCTTTTGGCGAGGGCCATGTCGGCCTCGCTGATCGCCTGGCCGTGGGCGTCATAGGCGGAGCCGCCGACGAGGCCCTTCTCTGTCTCGAAAGAGGCGACGCCGGCCGCGCTCAGAAAGCCGATGAGCTTCTCGGCCTCGGCCATGATTTCAGGGCCGATGCCGTCGCCGGGCAATAGAAGAAGCTTGTAGGCGGCCATGAAATCCTCTCTCTGACTGGCTCCTCCGAGCAGGCGTTCGTCGCTTCGCCGACGGAACGCCCGTTCAGGGTCTTTTGAGGAAACAGGATTTTTACCGAAAAACCGGCTCCCGCTTTTTCGAAATCCTGCTTAGGGTTCGCGCCGTCAATAGGACGCTCGCCGCCGCAAGGCAACACGGCGGAGAAATCCATCGCGATGCGACAATCTGTCCGAAGCGGCGCGCTTGCCGGGACCGCGGCGGCCGTGCAGCCTGTGATCGGAGCCCCATAAGGAGCCCGCTTCGCGTCCCTCATGCTTCGTGGCGCCTGACCATGAAGCACGAATGTCGCGACGGATAAAAAAACGAGAAAAAAGAGGAGACGCGTTTCATGTCGAAATCGAAGATCGTGGCGGCCGCCCTGCTCGCGACCGCGCTCACCGCCGGCCGCGCCGAGGCCTTCTGCCTGTTTTCCTGCGAGCCGACCGCCGACAACGCCCGCTCGGTGTTCGAGAACCGGCTGAAAAAGAAGTTCGATCCGGACGCGCGAATCGTCAAATTCGATGTGTCGCGCTTCTGGCAGCTCGACGTCGAGGGCGCCGGCCACAAGGCCGTCGAATTCTATTTCACAGGCACGGTGGAGTTCCCCAAGGGCGCCAATCTCGATTGCAAGCCGGACGACGCCGGGGCGGTCAAGGCCGGCTGCTCGGCGAGCAAATATTATTCGACGACCGTCTCCAATCAGGAGATCAAGGACCGTCAATATATCGAGCCCGGCGCCAAGATCGAGTTCAGCGACGAGACGCGCTTCGATCAGGCCCCAGGGGGC
This sequence comes from Methylosinus sp. H3A, assembly GCF_015709455.1. Taxonomy (NCBI): domain Bacteria; kingdom Pseudomonadati; phylum Pseudomonadota; class Alphaproteobacteria; order Hyphomicrobiales; family Methylocystaceae; genus Methylosinus; species Methylosinus sp. H3A. The sequence continues at coordinate 921,187 of NZ_JADNQW010000005.1, read as the reverse complement.
TGGAAGGGCCAGGACGGCAAGGCCTATTGACCGCGCAGCCGCGGCCGCCCCTTCCCTAGGCCCGCGCAATTGGTGTAGAAGGCCCGCGACAAGAAAATGCGCGGGCCGCGGGGCGGGCGGAACCGAAGCGCCGGGAGATAGCGGTTCATGCAGCAGGTTATCATCGTCATCCACCTGATGGTGGTGGTCGCTCTCGTCGTGCTGATTCTCTATCAGAAGTCGGAGGGCGGGGCGCTCGGCATCGGCGGAGGCGGCGGCCTGTTCACCGGCCGCGGCCAGGCCAACGCCATCACCCGCGCCACCGGCATTCTCGGCGCCATCTTCTTCCTGACGAGCATCGCGCTTACCGTTCTCCCGGCCTGGGAGCGCGGAAGCGAGGGGGTCGATCCCGGTAGGCTGGAGCTCAAGGAGCTGCCGCCGGCCGGCGCGCCGGCGGCGACGCCGAACGCCGCCGCCCCTGCGGACAAGAAAGAGAGCATCTTCGACCAGCTGCAGCGCGCTCAGCAGCAGCGCCAGGGCGCGACGCCCCCGGCCGCCGAGCAGCCCGCCGCTCCGGCCGAAGCCGCTCCCGCGACTCCCCCGGCGGCGGAAGGCGCGAAAGAGCCTGACGTCAAGGCTCCCGAGGTGAAGGTGCCCGAGGTGAAGGCTCCCGCGGGCGCCGACACGGCCCCGGCCGAGCAGAAATAAGGCGCAGGCGGCTTAAAAGCCGCCTCCCGCAGCTTCGGCGCGAGAGAACGCGCCGGTGGAATTCCACCGGCCGACGAAAAAAGTCTTTTCCGAATCGATCCCGAGGCGATAAGCGTAAGGCCCCATGGCGCGGTACATCTTCATCACCGGCGGCGTGGTCTCCTCACTCGGCAAGGGCTTGGCGTCTGCGGTGCTCGGAGCATTGCTTCAGGCGCGCGGCTACACCGTGAGGCTGCGCAAGCTAGATCCCTATCTCAACGTCGATCCAGGGACGATGAGTCCCTATCAGCACGGCGAGGTCTTCGTCACCGACGACGGCGCCGAGACTGATCTCGACCTCGGCCACTATGAGCGTTTCACCGGCCGTCCCGCCTGCAAGCAGGACAATGTGACGACTGGGCGCATCTATCAGGACATCATCGCCAAGGAGCGGCGCGGCGATTATCTCGGCGCGACGATCCAGGTCATCCCCCATGTCACCAACGCCATCAAGGACTTCGTCCTCGACGGCAATGAGCATGTCGATTTCACGCTGATCGAGATCGGCGGCACGGTCGGCGACATAGAGGGCCAGCCCTTCTTCGAGGCGATTCGCCAGCTCGGCAACGAGCTGCCGGAGAAGCATTGCGTCTATATCCATCTGACGCTGCTGCCCTTTATCCCCAGCGCCGGCGAGCTGAAGACCAAGCCGACCCAGCATTCGGTGAAGGAGCTGCGCTCCATCGGCATTCAGCCGGACATTCTGCTCTGCCGTACCGATCGCGAGATCCCGCGCGAGGAGCGCCGCAAGCTCGGCCTCTTCTGCAACGTTCGCGAGAGCGCGGTGATCGAGGCGCGCGACGCCGCCCATATCTATGACGTGCCGCGCGCCTATCACGCGGCCGGGCTCGACGCGCAGGTGCTGGCCGCCTTCGGCATAGACCCGGCGCCCAAGCCCGATATGAGCCGCTGGAATGCGGTGACGCAACGCGTCAACAATCCCGAGGGCGAGGTGACGATCGCCGTCGTCGGCAAATATACGGGCATGAAGGACGCCTATAAGAGCCTCATCGAGGCTCTGGCCCATGGCGGCATCGCCAATCGCGTGAAGGTCAATCTCGACTGGATCGAATCGGAGGTGTTCGAGAGCTCCGATCCGGCCGCCCATCTTGAGCATGTGAACGGCATTCTCGTGCCTGGCGGCTTCGGCCAGCGCGGCGCGGAGGGCAAGATTCTCGCGGCGCGCTTCGCCCGCGAGCGCAATGTCCCCTATTTCGGCATTTGCTTCGGCATGCAGATGGCGGTCATAGAGGCGGCGCGCGCGCTCGCCGGCATAGAGAAAGCCAATTCCACCGAATTCGGCCCCTGCGAGGAGCCAGTCGTCGGCCTGATGACCGAATGGCTGCGCGGCAATGCGCTGGAGCAGCGCGCGGCGGGCGGCGATCTCGGCGGCACCATGCGGCTCGGCGCCTTTCCCGCGCATTTGAAGCCCGGCTCGCGCATCGCCGCCATCTACGGGCGCCAGGACATTTCCGAGCGCCATCGCCACCGTTACGAGGTGAACGACGCCTATCGCGAGCGATTGGAGGCGCATGGCCTCTCTTTCGCCGGCCTGTCGCCGGACGGGCTGCTGCCGGAGACGGTCGAGATTCCCGACCATCCCTGGTTCATCGGCGTGCAATATCACCCGGAGCTGAAGTCGCGGCCCTTCGAGCCGCATCCGCTTTTCGCCAGCTTCATCGAGGCGGCGAAGGCGCAGAGCCGGCTGGTGTGATCTCGCACAGGCAGGAGCGAGCCTCTAAGGCTCGCGGTCCAGGGAACGCTTTGGACCGTGAGCCTTAGAGGCTCGCTTTGTCGCGCTCGGGATTACTCCGCTCGCTCGAAGTTCGGAGCAATCTTCGGCGCCGCCGCCTCGTCGCCGGCCCGCCATGCCGCGCGGACGGCGAGGAAGGCCGCTGTCAGAAACCCCACTGTCGTCAGAGTGAAGCTCACGCCCGCGATCAGCGGAAAATGCGGCTCGACTGGCGGCAGCGTCGCCGGATCGATCTTCGGCTTCAGCGCCCGCAGCGCGAAGGAGAGCGGGTTGTTGAATGTTCCGAAGCAGATAGAGACGATCATCCAGATCGGCGGCCGTATGGCGTATTGGCGGAACAGCAGCGCGAAGACAAACACGAATTGCGCCATCATCAGATAATCGATATGGGCGCGGATGAGATCGTCGCGTCGGTGGATCGCCTGCGCCAGCTCGCCGTCAGGGTAGAACAAAGTGATTCCCAAGACCCAGGCGATGGCGAGCGCCATGCCCAGCAGCAGCGTCGCAAAGCCGAGCACAAAAGCGGTGCGCGACGGCAGGCGCGCCGAGAACGACGGTTGTTTCATTGACATGGCTCCGAATGCCCCTTCTCGGGGATGCGCGATCCTGCCCGCTCGCCGCTGCGCGTCCTAGGGCGCGCCGGCCCGCATCGCGCCGGGCAATTTGCCCGATCTTCCCGAGGTAAAGCGGAGCGGCGGCCGGATCGCATTGGCGGGCAAGGCGATTCCTGCTTTACTCGGGCCGCTGGGGAAGAAGCCGGAGCGAAGACCGATGCAATTGATCATTCGCCTCATCATGCGCCTCGTCGCGATTGTGGCGCTGTGCCTCGCGCTCGCCATCGGCTGGGTGATGAACGACGCCAATCGCGCGATTCGCGCCGAGACCCAGGCCTCGGCCGAGCGTGTCGCGCATGAGCTCGAAAATCTTTTTTGGCGCGAGATTCTCTGGCGCGGCAGCATGCGGCGCGACAACATCCTGCCCATTCCCAATTGGGAGTCGCTCGCGACGTTGAAGCTCGTTTCCCCCGGCGTCTGCATCACTTTCGCGCCGGGCGCGGAGGCGCCGCGCGTCATGTGCAGCCAGATGGATGGCGTCGGGGCGGAGGCGCCGCAGTGGTTCGCGCGTGCCTTCGATCTTCTCTTCGGCGCGCCGGCGCCCGTCTCGCGGCCGCTCACCGTGCGCCAGCCGGAGACCGGGGCCGTCGTCGCGCGCGCCGATTCGGCGGCGGCCGTGCGTCAGGCCTGGCGCGAAATCTCCATCGTCGCCGGCGTCGCCGCCTCCATGGCGGTCGGCGTCTGCCTGCTCGCCGCGCTCGCCATCTTCCACGCGCTCGCGCCGACGCAGGCGATCGTCGACGGGCTGCGCCGCCTCGAGAGCGGCAATTATCGCCATCGCATCAAAGCCTTCACCAGCGGCGAGTTCGGCCTCATGGCCCGCGCGGCGAATGATCTCGCCGAGCGGCTGGCGCAGACGACGGCCGAGCGCGTCGCTCTGACGAAACGCCTGTTCGAGGTACAGGAGGAGGAGCGCCGCGCGTTGGCGCGCGATCTTCATGACGAATTCGGCCAATGCCTCACGGCCACCACCGCTTTCGCCGCGGCGATCGAGGCGGGCGCGGCGGATCGGCCCGATCTCGCCGCCGACGCGCGCTCGATCGGCAAGGTTGCGCGGCGCATGACGATGACCTTGCGCGAGGCGCTGGCGCGGCTGCGCTCGCAGGATCTGGACGAGCTCGGGCTCGAGGCCTGTCTGGTGCAGCTCGTCGCCGGCTGGAACGCGCAAACAGCGCCGCGCGCGGTCGTGCATCTCGATCTGATGGGCGATCTCGCCGGCGTGCCGCCGGCCGTTTCGACGAGCGTTTTCCGCATCGCCCAGGAGTGCCTCACCAACGCCATGCGCCACGGGAAGCCGCACGAGGTCTTTTTGCGCGTGGAGCGGCTCGCCTCTAATGACGGCGTCGTCGCGCTGACGGTGGAGGACGATGGCGACGGCGATCCGACGCGCATCGATTTTGCCGCGGGGCACGGCCTGCTCGGCATGCGCGAGCGCGTCTCGGCCTTCGGTGGCAGCCTCTCCATCGGCCGCGCCGCCCGCGGCGTTCGCGTCGCCGCGCGCATTCCGCTGATCCACGCCAATTCGAACGCCGGCGGCCGAGCCGGAGGCTTTGGCGCTCTCGGGCGCGCGGCGTGAGCGGCGTCGGCCTTCTGCTCGTCGACGACCATCCGATCGTGCGTGAGGGTTATCGCCGGCTGTTCGAGCGCCAGCCGGGCTTTCGCGTCGTCGGCGAGGCCGACAGCGCGGCCTCGGCCTATCAGGCCTATCGCAAATTCTCGCCGGACGTCGTGGTGATGGATCTGCAGCTCGCCGGCGGCGCGGGCGGGCTCGAGGCGGTGCGCCACATCAGGCAATGGGACAAGCGCGCGCGCATTCTCGTCGTCACCATGCATGACGCCGCCGCTTATGCGCTCAAAGCCTTCGAGGCCGGCGCCAGCGGCTTCGTCACCAAGGGCGGCGAGGCCGCCGAGCTGGTGCGCGCGGTGGAGACGGTCGCCCGCGGCGGCCGCGCGCTCGGCGACGACATAGCGCGGGAAATCGCGGCGGAGCGCTTGGCCGAGGGCCGTTCGCCGCTCGACGATCTCGGCCCGCGCGAGACGGAAATTCTACGCCTCGTGGCCTCCGGCCGCACCACGGAGGAAATCGCCGGGGCGCTCAATCTCAGCGCCAAGACGGTGCAGAACTACCATTATCAGATCAAATCCAAGGTCGGCGCGCGCACCGACGCGCATCTCGTCTGGCTCGCCATCGGCGCCGGGCTCGTCGGCGCGGAGAAATCGATGTGAAAAAATGCGAGCCTGAAGGCTCGCGGTCCAAGGGCGGGATCGGACCGCGAGCCTTCAGGCTCGCCCTGCGCAGTCTTGCGCCTTCGGCTTTCAGGACTTGGCTTTCTCGGCCAGAATCTTCTCGAAGTCGGCCTCGGGAATCTCGCCGCTGTATCTGTCGCCGTTGATGAAGAAGGTCGGCGTCGAATTAATGCCGAATTTCTCCGCCGCGCGGTCGCGCACCTTGCTCACATTCTCGAAGAGTTGCTGATCTTTCAGCGTCGCCTCGAATTTCTCCTGGCCGAGGCCGGTCTGCTTCAGCACATTGGCGAGGCCGTCGAGCGGCTTGTCGACGAAGGCCCAGTTCTTCTGCTGGGCGAACAGAAGATCGACCACGGCGTCGCGCTTCTCGCCGGCGTTGCGGGCCAGCATGAAGGCCGCCGTCGCCAGCGGATCGAGCGGGAACTCGCGCAAAATGAACTTCGCCTTGCCCGTGTCGATGAAGTTCTTCTTCAGCGCCGGATAGACGTCCTTGTGAAAGGCCGCGCAATGGCTGCAGGTCATGGAGGCGTATTCGACGATGGTGACGGGCGCGTCGGCCTTGCCCTCGACGATATCCGGCAGAGCATTGGGCGCCATCAGCTCCTCGACCGGGACTTTGCCGCTCGGCGCCTTCTGGGCGAAGGCGGGCGCGGCGAAGCCGAGGACGGCGGAGGCCGCCGCGGCGAGCGCGGCGCGACGGGAAAAACGAAGGTCGAAGCTGGGCATGGACGCTCCATAGGGTCGCGGAACCGGCGGACCATAGAGCATTTTCGGGTCGCGGGGAATCCGAGGAGTGAGAGGTTTCCGGGCGAGGGGATCGGATTGGAGCGTTCCTCGAGGAGAATGGCCGATGCCTCGGATACATGATCGGCGCATCTGGTTCGGGCGTTTCGACGCTCGGCGCCGTGGTCGCCGATCTCCTTGCCGCGCCACATCTCGACGCGGATACGGTCTATTGGCGGCCGACCGACCCGCCTTTCGTCGAGGCGCGTCCGCGCGCGGAGCGGCTCGCTTTGCTTTGCGAATTGCTGCCCGCGGCCGGATGTTGGGTGTTCTCCGGCTCGGCGATCGATTGGGCCGCGGCCCTCGAATCCTCGTATGACTTGATCGTCTATCTGCGGCTCGATCCCGCCATCCGCATGGATCGGTTGCGTCGGCGCGAGCAGGCTCGATATGGCCGTCGTATCGAGCCCGGCGGCGACATGGCGGCGACGAATGCGGCGTTCCTCGCCTGGGCGGCTGCCTATGACACGGCCGGCGCGGAGCAGCGCAGCCGGGTCGCGCATGAAGAATGGCTAGCCGCCCGGGCTACTCCGATCTTGCGGCTCGATTCGTCCGAGCCGGTCGATGTGCTGGCGAGCGCAGTGCTGTCGAAAGTGAAAGCCAGTGGTCTGCGTCATTCGAACTGAAGACCCGAGGGCGCGCCGTTCACTTTCGTCGACGCGAGCGACTAGGGGCCGAGTCTCGCCAGCCGCTCCACCTCCGCCCGCACCACCGGCAAAAGCTCCTCGGCGAACCAGGGATTGCGTTTCAGCCAGCCGCTGTTGCGCCAGGAGGGATGCGGCAGCGGGATGATCTTCGGCCGAAGCGCCGAAAATTCCCGCCAGCGGCCGACCGTCTCGGCGACGCTCGCGCTGGGCCGCAAGGCCACGCCGAGACGGCGCAGATGATAGGCTTGCGCATATTTGCCGACCGCCAGCATCGTTTCCACCTGCGGCAGAGCCGCAAAGAGCGCGTCATGCCAATGCGGCGCGCATTCGCGGCGCGGCGGCAGGTCGCCGCCATGCGCGTCATAGCCGGGAAAGCAGAAGCTCATGGCCGCGACGCCGATGCGGGCGACGTCGTAGAAAGTCTCGCGGTCGACGCCCATCCACTCGCGCAGCCGGTCGCCGGAAGGGTCGTCGAAGGGAAGTCCCGAGCGATGCACGCGCATTCCGGGCGCCTGGCCGGCGATCAGCAGTTTCGCCGTCGCTGAAACGCGCACCACCGGGCGCGGCTCGTGCGGAAGCGCAGCGCCCTCCGGCCGCTCGACGCAGATGCGGCAGGCGCCGATGCCGGAAACGAGCGCGGCGAGCCTTGCTTCGCTCACGGTGGAAAAGGTCATTTTTGCGCTCCCTTACGGGAACGATCGATAGAATTCGACAAATGTCGTGAGTCCCCCGTTAACGTTTCCGCCCCATTATCAGTGACGCTCGACCTGACGCCTAGATTGCAGAGAAAGTTTTCGGCTTCTGGAAAGGGTCGTGACGACGTTTCCCGGCAGGGGGCCGTCGTTCGAGTGCGAGACATCGTTGTTTCCGGGTCCTGCGTATCATGAATGACATAACCGCCGAGATGATCGAGCGCGGCCGGGGCAAGGATCCGCGCGCCGCCGCCGAGCGTCGCCGTCGCAGCGCCAAAGTGCGCGAGGCGCGCGAGCGGCTCACCACCTCGGACACCGGCCATCGCGGCTGCGACGTCGGCCTGTTGCGCGCCTACGCCTCCGCGCGAATCCATTCCGCCATTCCCGCGACCGCGCTCATCGCCATGGTGGCGACGCTCACCCGCTATTGGATGGAGGGCGAGGTCGACATCATCTGGACCGTGCTCGCCTTCTCGAGCCTGCTGCTCTGCTACGGCCTCGCCAAAAAGCTCGAGCGCCTCGCCGATGACGAGATAAATGTCGTGGGCTGGCGCAGCAAATTCGTCGCGGCGGAATTTCTGCATGGCCTCGTCTGGGCGGCCATGGCGCTATTGCTGCTGCAGGCGAGCGATCCCAACGCCAAAGCTTTCGTCACCGCCATGCTGATGCTGGCGGCGGCCTTCAATACGATGGTCACGGCGACGATCCCCTTCGCCGTCTATGCGACGATCACGCCGATCTCACTCGCCATCGTCGCCTGTCTGCGCATAGACGGCGTCGAGGATACGAGCCTCTCGCTGCTGGCGCTGGTGGGCGCGGCGCAGGTCTTTTTCGTGGTGCTCGCCAAGCGCTTCCATCATGTGACGCGCGAGAGCCTGTTCTTCCGCATCGAGAAGGACGATCTCATCGGCGAGCTGGAGCAAGCCAAGGCCAATTCTGACGAGGCGCGCCGCCGCGCGGAGGAGGCCAATCTCGCCAAATCGCGCTTCCTCGCCACCATGAGCCACGAGCTGCGCACGCCGCTCAACGCCATTCTCGGCTTCTCGGAAGTGCTGAAGAACGAGCTGTTCGGCGTCCATGCGGTGGCGGCGTACAAGGATTACTCCAACGACATTCACTGCAGCGGCCAGCATTTGCTGATGCTGATCAACGAAATCCTCGATCTCTCGCGCGTCGAGGCCGGCCGTTACGAGCTGAAGGAGGAGAGCGTCTCGCTCGCCGGCGTCATCGAGGATTGCCGCCATCTCCTGACCATTCGCGCGCAAAAGCGCGGCATAGAGATGATCGAGGTCAAGGAGCCCGATCTCCCGCGCATCTGGGCGGATGAGCGGGCGGTGCGGCAGATCATGCTCAATCTCCTGACCAACGCCATCAAATTCACGCCGCAGGGCGGGCAGGTGGTGCTGAAGATCGGCTGGACCAGCGCCGGCGGCCAATATGTGGCGATCAAGGATACGGGTCCGGGCATTCCCGAGGAGGAGATCGCCGTCGTCATGTCCTCCTTCGGCCGCGGCACGCTGGCGCAGAAGAATGCGGAGGAGGGCACCGGCCTCGGCCTGCCGATCGTCAAGGGCCTCGTCGATCTGCATGGCGGTATGTTCAAGCTGAAGTCCAGGGTGCGCGAGGGCACGGAGGCGATCGTCGTCTTCCCGCCGGAGCGTGTGATGAACGCGCTGCCGAAATTCGAGGAAGAGGACGAGACGCCGCATTATATCGGCGAGCGGCGGCGGAATGCGGCGGCGTGAAGGGGCGGACCGTCGGCGCGATGGGGACGCGGGCTTCGTTTTCGGCTAGAATCGCCTCCCGACGGAGCGGCAAAGAGAGGGCGATATGGCGGATAGCGCGCGCGATATTCATGGCGTTCGCACGCTCGTCTGCTGCGACGATGGCGCGAAGCTCGAGGCCGAGCGCGACGCCAATGATTTTCTGAGCGCGGCTTGGGAGCATCAGGCGAGCATGGTCGCTATTTCTGTCGCTCGCCTGACGGACGCGTTTTTTCGTCTCGAGACGCGTCTCGCAGGAGAAACGATTCAGAAATTCGTCAACTATCAGCTTCGCTTGGCGATCGTCGGGAGCATAGCCGCGCATATGAATGAAAGCCGCTCCTTGCGCGATTTCGTCTATGAAGCCAATCGCGGGCGATCCGTATGGTTCGTCGACGATTTGGAATCGCTGGCGCTCAAGCTGGAGGCGCAGCGCGGCTGACGCTCGTCGGCCGCGACGCAATGCAACGAGGCAAAGTGGCGATGACGACATCTTTTCTATCGACGAGCGACGCCGCCCTCGTCCTCTTCTCCGGCGGACAGGATTCCGCGACCTGTCTCGCCTTCGCGCTCTCGCGCTTTGCGCGCGTCGAGACGGTGGGCTTCGATTATGGCCAGCGCCATCGCATCGAGCTCGAGCAGCGTGGGAAAATCCGCGAGGGGCTCTCGCGCATGTCCCCGCTCTGGGCCGAGCGGCTCGGCGAGGATCACACCATCTCCATCGAGGCGCTCGGCGCCATCTCGGACACGGCGCTCACGCGCGAGGCGGAGATCGCTTTCGACGCCTCGGGCTTGCCCAATACTTTCGTGCCGGGGCGCAATATTCTCTTTCTCACCTTCGCGGCGGCGCTCGCCTATCGGCGCGGGATCGGCCATCTCGTCGGCGGCATGTGCGAGACGGATTTTTCCGGCTATCCCGATTGCCGGGACGCGACCATCCGCGCGGTGGAAAACGCGCTGGCGCTCGGCATGGATCGTCCGCTCGAAATTCTTACGCCGCTCATGTGGATCGACAAGGCCGCGACCTGGAAGCTCGCCGAAGAATTGGGCGGCGAGCCCTTGGTGCGGCTGATCGTCGAGGAGAGCCACACTTGCTATCTCGGCGAGCGCGGCAAGCGCTTCGACTGGGGCTATGGCTGCGGCCAATGTCCGGCCTGCCGCCTGCGCGCCGCCGGCTGGGAGAAATATCGCGCCTCTTAAGCGGCGGCGATATCGACGAAGCTTCGCCCATCGCGATCCTCGATCTCGACCAGCCAGAGATCGGGGTCGAAGACGATCTCCTTGTGCGCGCGCTCCTCGGCCTCGAGCGGCGTCACCCATTCTTCCGCATGCAGCCGGGCGAACAACCGATCGACGCCGTCGGGAAGGTCGAAGCTCTGCGGGGCCGGCCCGAGCAGCGCCGCGCGTCCGTCCAGACGGTCGATCTTGACGAAGATCGAGCCGGCCTCCTCGGAGCCGCGACGGCGCAGCATGGCGACGGCGCCGGCCGTCTCGGCGCGGCGGATGAGGGCGGAGACGAAAAAGTCGGAGCGCAGACGCATGAATTCTTTTCAGCTATTCGAAGCCGCCCGCGCAAGCTCTTTCGTCAATGCGCCGCGGCGCTCGCATGGCCAGCGCTCGCATGGCCAGCGTTCGCCTGGCCGACGCTCGCTTGGCCCTGCAGCTTGCGCAGCAGCTTGGCCGTCACCTCGCCGGTGACGGGGAGGTGGTTGTCCCGCTCGAATTTCTCGATCGCCTGCTTGGTCGCGCCGCCCATCTTGCCGTCTGGCCGCAGCGCGAAGCCGAGCTTGGCGAGCGCGCGCTGCGCGCTCAGCACATTCTTGTCGGCCTCGTCCGTCTTCGGCGCCTCCTTATGCGCGTCCTTGCCGAGCAGTGCGCCGATCGTGTCGCGCTTCTCCGCGCGCGTGGGCTCCGGCTTCGCCGCCTGAGGCTTGGCCATGACCGGAGCGTGCGGGGCCGGCGCGGGCTGGACGGCCGCGGCCTGGGTCGGCGCTGCGGCTTGCGGGCGCACGGGCGGCAGCGGCGCTTGCGCCTCGGCCTGCGCGTGCGGTTCGGGCGCGAAGGAGCGGAACAGCGGCGCCGGGTGGCGGCCGTCCTGGAAATAGAGCGCGTTCAAGGGCACACCGATCGCCGTCGCGCCGGCGAGGCAGAGGAAAACGATTCCGCGCCGGCGGCCGCCGAACAGCTTCGTCAGCGCGCCTTTCTTGGACTTGGCGCCGGCTTTGGCGCCGCGGCCGCGCTGCGTCTCACGGCGATCATCGTCGCGGAGCAGGAAATCGTGATTGGCGCCGGCGAGAGCTTCACGCAATTTTCTTCATCCTGTCTTCGGTCGTCTCGAGTCCGTCGGCTGGACGGATCGCGCCGCGGCGGGCGATCGTCTCGATCCGGGCGAGAGCGGGAGCCTTGTTCTGAAAGGGACGGCAATCGAGCGGCAGGCGCACGGTGACGGTGGTGCCGCAGCGCGGCGCGCTCTCGACCGCGATGGTTCCGCCATGCAGGCCGACGAGGCCGCGGACCACGGAGAGGCCGAGGCCGGTGCCCTCATAGGCGCGATCATGGCAGGCGCTCGCCTGGAAGAAGGGATCGCCGAGCCGGCCGAGGTCGGTGGCGGAAATGCCGATGCCGCTGTCGCCGACGGCGAGCGCGAGGCAATTGCCGTCGGGGTAGGCCCTGATTCTCACGCGGCCATTGGCCGGCGTGAACTTCACCGCATTGGACAGGAGATTGATGATGATCTGCTTGCAGGCGCGCTTGTCGCCGACGATCTCCTCGAGCCGATCGGGATAGTCGCGCGAGAGGGTCACATGGCCCTGTTCGGCCTTCAGCTGCATCATGCTCGCGCATTGATCGACGAGCTCGGGCAGAGAGAAGGGCTCGGGCGAAAGCTGCATCGACCCCGATTCGATCTTCGACATGTCGAGGATCGTATTGACGACGGCGAGCAGATGCTGGCCGGAATTGCGGATGATCTCGGCATATTCGCGCCGCTTCACCGGATCGACCGGCGCGAGCTGCTCGCTCGCCAGCATTTCGGAGAAGCCGATGATGGCGTTGAGCGGCGTGCGCAGCTCATGGCTGACATTGGCGAGGAAACGCGTCTTGCCGGCGGCGGCCATCTCGCTCTCGCGCCGCGCCGCCTCGATCGCTCGGCGGCGTGGCGCTGCGCCGTCACATCGCACAAAATGCAGACGACGCAAGCCGCGCGGGCGTCGTCGGCGGCCTCCACCAGGCTGCTGCGCGCCTCGAAGAAATGGAACACGGGCTCGATGAACTCGCCGAGCTCGTTGCGCGCATGGCCGATGCGCAGGCGCAGCGTCGCCCGCACCGTCTCGCCGCTCGAGATGGCGTCGGACACGAGCTTGAGAAAGGCCGGCCGATCGGCGACATGGACGCGCTGAAAAAAGCCGCGCCCCATCAATTCGCGCGCGTCGAGCCCATAGGCTCTGGCCGCGTCGCCGACGACGGAGGAGACCGCGCCGCCCTCGTCGAAACCGATGACGAGATCGCCGGACGCCTCGGAGACGAGCCGCAGATCGCGAGCGTTGCGCGCTTCGGCGCGCGCGCGAACCGTCTCGACCTGCGCCGCGCCGCGGGCGAGCAGCACGACATAGAGGACGAGCGGCGCCGCCAGCAGCGTCTCGAAAAAGCCGCCGCCGGTGGCCGCGGTGAGGGCCGCGACGGCGAGCACGGCGAGCGATGCGGAAGCGACCATCGAGACGAGCGTGAGATCGCAGGCGAGGATCGCCTCGATGAGGGCGAGGCCGCCGAAAGGGGCCGCCGCGCCGGCGTGAGCGCCGACAGAAAGGCAGGCCGCGGCGAGCGCGAGCCAGCCGAAGGCGGCGATGGATTGCGCGATCTTCAGATCGTCGAGGCGCAGCAGGGCCGCCACCGACAGCAGTGGCAATTGCGCCAGAGCGAAGATCGCGCTCTCGCCGAGCGTCGGCGCGCCATTGACGACGATCCACAGCGGGGCGGCGATGAGCACGCCGGCCGCGAGAATCAGATGCGATAGGAGGAAGGCTTCGCGACGCGTGCGCTCTATCGAATCGACGGCGCGTCCGGATTGCGCCAGACGCTCGATCCACTCACTCGACACGGTCGCCCAAGGTGCAGTTGGCTTACGCAAAATCACGCTCCCGATTGCGGACAATGTGACAAATCGGTCTTAAGTGACTGCTAAACCGACCATGGAAATGGAAGAATTCCGTTTTGGGGCGGCGCCGAACGCCGCTTATGGTTTGCGACTTCTTAGCTCGCCGGCCGCGTTTACGCCCGCGGCTCGCGCGCATCTTCGCCGGCCGCCGCATTTACGAAGCGGTAAGGGGCGCGGGCGATCGTTTCTCTCGCGCGCGGCGGGCTCCCGTCGGGAAAGCGAGGCGTCGGCCGTGGGTTTCCTATTCAAGTCTCTTGTTTTCTTGGGGGTCGTTTTTCTCGTCATCATGCGTGACGCGGAGCGGCGTCCCGCGCCGCGCGAGCGCGCCGTGGCGGCGCGCTCGGCCGCTCCGGCTGCGGCGAGGCCGAAAGCTTCGCCCGTCGAGGCCGAGACCTCCCCTGTCGCGGCGGCGCGCGGCGCGCTCGCAGAGCTCGCCGACGAGGCCGCCGGCAAAATCGCCGCCGTCGCGCGAGACCATTGCATGGCGCATCCGTTGGATTGTCTGCAGGCGGCCGAGAAAATCGGCCGGGCGACGGCGGTCGAGCCGCCGCGGCGGCCCACCGGCCTCGGCGCGGCGCCATGATTGCATCACTGCCGGCGATTGCGCCAAAACGGACAGTAGCCATATAACTGTCGGAAGGGCGTCTCGAGCGGGCGAGCGGACAATGGTGATAGACGAGATCATCGGCAATTTCGAAATGCTCGACGAGTGGGAGGATCGATATCGATATCTCATCGAGCTCGGCCGCACTCTGGAGCCTTTGCCGGACGAAGCCCACACCGAGGACAACAAGGTGCGTGGCTGCGCGAGCCAGGTCTGGCTTGAGAGCAAGGTGATTCGGGAGGGCCGCGGCGCGCCGATTCTGTCGCTGCGCGGGGACAGCGACGCACATATCGTGCGCGGCCTCGTGGCCCTGATTCTGGCGCTCTATTCGGGCCGGCCGGCGGACGAGGTCGCCGATCTCGACGCCATGCCGCTGTTCACCGAGCTCGGCCTCGCCCAGCATCTGACGCCCCAGCGCAGCAATGGCGTCCGAGCCATGGTCGAGCGCATCAAGAACGAAGCCCGCGCCGCTCTGGCGGCGTGACGCGCGGGGCCTGAGCGGGCCCCGCCAGCCTTCCCCTGCTATGCGGGCGAGGGAGCGGATTTCTGCCTTTCATCTGAGATTTTGCGTGACGCCGATCGTTCGCACGCCCCTCTTCCCGCGCGGCCGAGGGTCGAGGAGGGGCCTTTTCCGCGAATTATGCTATCCTGCCTCGTGAGGAAATGAACGAATGAGGCGGGACTTATCTTGCGACCGATCTTCCAGAAACTCCTCCTTTCGGCTCTGATCGCGCTCGTCGCCCTCGCGCCTGCGCGGGCCGGCGATCGTCTGCGTCTCGCCCTCCAGAAGACCGGCTCCGGCGTCTGGGAGATCGCCGTCATCACGGCCTTCGGTCTGGACAAGCAGGCCGGGCTCGAGCTCACCGTGACCGAGCTCGCCAATACAGACGCCGCCAAGATCGCCATTCAGAGCAATTCGGCCGACATCGTCGTCTCGGACTGGCTGTGGGTCGCTCGCCAGCGCGCCGATGGGGCGAAGCTCACTTTCTATCCGCACTCGACAGCCATCGGCGCCTTGATGGCGCGGGACAAATCGGTGAAGAGCGTGGCCGATCTCGCCGGCAAGAAGATCGGCGTCGCCGGCGGGCCGCTCGACAAGAGCTGGCTGATGTTGCGCGCCTTTGCGCAGCGTCAGGGCGTCGATCTCGAAAAGGCGGCGACGATCGTCTATGGCGCGCCGCCGCTCATCGCCGAAAAAGCCGCCGAGGGCGAGCTCGACGCGGCGCTCGAATTCTGGAATTTCGCCGCCGATCTCGAGGCGCGCGGGCTCTATCGCGCCTTGGACCTGAGGCAGGTGGAGACGGCGCTCGGCGCCAAGGGTTCCCCCGTCGTCACCGGCTATGTGTTCGACGAAGGCTTCGCCGCGAAGAACGCCGAGGCGCTGGCGCGTTTCTTCGCCATGATCGACAAGGCCAGGCATTTGATCGCCACGTCCGACGCCGCCTGGCGTGTGGCGATGCAGCGCATTCCGGCCAAGGATCCGGCCGTGCTGGCGCTCTACCGCAAGAGCTATTCGGAAGGCATCCCCGCCCGCAGCCTCGCAGAGGAGCGCGCGGATGCGGCCCTTCTCTTCTCCGCTCTCGCCGATATCGGCGGCCCGGCGCTGGTCGGCCGCGCGACAAAGCTGCCGCCGGGCACTTTCTACGAGGCCGCCCCGGCGAGCGCGGCGCGGTGATTCGTCTTCTGTCGCTGCTGCTGCTGCTGGCGCTCTGGCAGGGCGCGGCGCTTTTCGCCGATCCGCGCCGCCTGCCGGGGCCGCTCCCCGTCTTCGAGGCGATGGCGCATGAGGCCGAGTCCGGCGCGCTGTTCACCAATCTGGCGGCCACGCTCGCGCGCGTCGCGGCTTCCTTCCTGCTGGCCATGAGCCTGGGCGCCGCGCTCGGCTACGCCATGGGAAGGCGGCGGGCGTTGGATCGCCTCTTCGATCCTTGGCTGGTCATTCTCCTCAATCTGCCGGCGCTGGTCGTCATCGTGCTGGCCTATCTGTGGGCCGGCCTCACCGAGGCGGCCGCCATTGGCGCGGTGGCGCTCAACAAGCTGCCCAACGCCATCGTCGTGATGCGGGAGGGCGCCCGCGCGCTCGACCACGAGCTGGACGAGATGGCCGAGGTCTTCCGCCTGCACCCGGCCGCGCGGCTGCGGCATATCGTCCTGCCGCAGCTCGCGCCC
This sequence comes from Methylosinus sp. H3A, assembly GCF_015709455.1. Taxonomy (NCBI): domain Bacteria; kingdom Pseudomonadati; phylum Pseudomonadota; class Alphaproteobacteria; order Hyphomicrobiales; family Methylocystaceae; genus Methylosinus; species Methylosinus sp. H3A. Next base: position 905,036 of record NZ_JADNQW010000005.1, on the reverse strand, counting down.
TATATCGCGGCGGCGACGCGCTCGGGGCTTTCGCTCGTGTGGAAGATCGTGCTGGTGGTCGAGCTGATCGGCCGCTCCAATGGCGTCGGCTTCGAGATCAACATGGCCTTTCAGCTTTTCGACGTGCGTTTGCTGCTCGCCTATGCGATTCCCTTCGTCCTGCTGATGCTCGCCGTCGAAACCCTCCTGGTGCAGCCCTTTGAACGACATGTCTCGCGATGGCGCCGCCGCCCTACTCGAGGTCAGGGTTTCGCATAAGGATTATGCCCGCGGCGGCCGACCGCAGCGCGCGCTGGAAAATCTCTGCGTTTCGCTGCCGGCCGGCCGCGCCGGCGCCGTAGTCGGACCGTCCGGCTGCGGCAAGACGACATTGCTGCGCATCATCGCCGGACTCGATACGGAATTTTCCGGCGAGGTGACGCTTCCCGCCGGCGGGCGGCTCGGCATGGTGTTTCAGGAGCCGCGCCTGCTGCCCTGGCGCAGCGTCATCGACAATCTGCGCATCACTGCGCCGGAGGCGAGCGAGGAGGCGCTGCGCTCGCTGCTCGCCGCGCTCGAGCTCGAGGAGCATGCGCAGCATTTTCCCGGCGAATTATCGCTCGGCCTCGCGCGCCGCGTCGCGCTCGCGCGGGCTCTGGCGATCGAGCCCGATCTTCTGCTGCTGGACGAGCCTTTCGTCTCGCTGGACGACGTGCTGGCGCGTGATCTGCGCGCGCGCATCGCCGCGTTGATCGACGAGCGCCATGTGACGACGCTGATCGTCACCCATGATCTGCGCGAGGCGATAGAGCTCGCCGATGTGATTTTTCTATTGTCGCCGCGCCCCTCGCACGTCGGCGCGACGCTCGACGTGGCGACACCGCGCCGGCTGATGACGAGAGAGTCCGCGGATGCGCTGGAAGCGCGGGCGCGCAGGGAGATCGATGCGATGCGCGGGCGGTGAGGCCCCTCCCCAGCCCTCGCGCTATCGGATTGACCGTCATGGCCGGGACAAGCCCGGCCATGACGTCGTGGGGGCGAGGGATGTGTGCATCCGATAGCCCGCTGCGCGCGAGAGGGGTAGATTGCGCGCTTCATCGAAGTTTCGGGCGACAATTGCCGCCTCCCTCTCCCGCGAAAGCGCTGGAGGGTGAGGGAGGCGGCGCGCTACAGCTTCGACAAAAAGCCCGCGAAACGCAGCGAGCCCTCCGGCCAAGGCCCATGTCCGCTATCGGCGTTGATATGCCCGGCCGCGCCGGCATCGACCAATTCCGCGCCTATGTCCTGCGCCAGAGCCCGCGAGAAATCCGACTCGGCATAAGGATCGTCCGAGCTGGCGACGAGAAGCGTGGGAAAGCGCAGCCGCTCGCGCGGAATCGGCAGAAAGGCGGGATCGATCGCCGTCAGCTCGGTGATCGCGCGCTCGGAGGGCGGCGCGACGAGGAAGCCGGCGGCGATCTTGTCGCTCGCGCGCGCGGCGACATGCAGCGCCGCTATGCCGCCGAGCGAATGCGTGACCAGCACCACGGGACGCGTCGCCGCGGCGATCTCGCGCTCTATGCTCTCGATCCATTCTGGAAAGCGCGGCGCGTCGAAATCCGCCTGCGCCACGCAGCGCGCGGTGGAGAGCTTCTTCGCCCAGCGCGTCTGCCAATGCTCGAGGCCGGAGCCGCCCAGCCCCGGCAGGATCAGAATATCCGCATCCGCAGCGCGCATGTTTCCTCCGACAATCCCACTCCCTCATCCTGAGGCGCTTTTTGCGGAACGCAAAAAGCCTCGAAGGATGCTCTAGAGGGCGACCCTTCGAGACGGCCCCTTCGGGGCCTCCTCAGGGTGAGGGGACTGTTTGTGCAGATCCGAGCAATTCCCCGGCGAGCGCCTTGGCGATGAGGCCGCGCGTCTCTTCGACGCCGAAGAGCGCGACGAAGGAGCCGAAGCGCGGGCCGCGGCTCTCGCCGAGCAGAACCTCATAGAGCATGTTGAAGAAGTCGTTCGACACGCCCGGCCGCTCCGGTGTCGCGCCTTTCGCCTTCAAATCCTGATAGCGCGGCACGGCGCGCGCGACATCATAGAGCGCGGTCTGAATATCCTCGGCGCTGGCGTCTTTCGGCAGTGAAGCCAACGTCTCCGACAATGTCGTCAGCACGCCGCGCTCCACATCGTCGGCGGCGCGATATTTTTTCGCCGGCCGCACAAAATCGCGAAAGTAAGCGACCGCATAGCCGACGAGCTTGTCGAGACGCGGATGATTCTGCGGCGACACATTCGGCGCATAGCGGCGCAGAAAGCCCCACAGCACCGAAGAATCCTCGGCATTGGCGACGGTCGCCAGATTGAGCAGCATGGAGAAGGAGATCGCTGTCCCCTTGGCCTCGCCGTCATGGGCGAGCGTCTCCGGCTCCGGCGGCGCGCCGAAGTGAATGTGCCATGCCGGATTGCCGAGCCGCTCCTTCCACGCCTGTCGCTGATAGGCCTCGAGGAAGGAGAGGTAATCATCGACATTGCGCGGAATGACGTCGAAATAGAGCTTCTTCGCCGCGCTCGGCTTTTGAAACATGAATTGCGCGAGGCTCTCCGGGCTGGCGTAGGTCAGCCACTCCTCGATCGTCAGACCATTGCCCTTGGACTTGGAAATCTTCTGGCCCTTCTCGTCGAGGAAGAGCTCGTAATTGAAGCCCTCCGGCGGACGGCCGCCGAGCGCGCGCACAATGGCGCTCGACAACTTCACCGAGTCGATGAGGTCCTTGCCGGCCATTTCGTAATCGACGGAGAGCGCATACCAGCGCATCGCCCAATCGGGCTTCCATTGCAGCTTGCAATGGCCGCCGGTGACGGGCGTGACAAAGGCTTCGCCGCTCTCGGGATCGCGCCAGGAAATGGTCCCCGCTGTGGCGTCGATGGAATCGAGCGGAACCTGCATGACGATTCCGGTATGCGGGTGAATCGGCAGGAAGGGGGAATATGTCGCCGCCCGCTCCTCGCGGAAGGTCGGCAGCATGATCTTCATCACCTCCTCATAGCGCGCCAGCATATGCAGCAGCGCGGCGTCGAAGCGGCCGGATGTGTAATAGTCCGTCGAGGAGGCGAATTCGTAAGTGAAGCCGAAAGCGTCGAGAAAGGCGCGCAGGCGGGCGTTGTTGTGCGCGCCGAAGCTCTCATGCGTGCCGAACGGGTCCGGCACCTTGGTCAGCGGCTTGCCGAGATGGGCGCGGACCAGCTCCTTATTTGGGATATTGTCGGGGACTTTGCGCAGTCCGTCCATATCGTCCGAAAAGGCGAGCAGGCGCGTCTCGATCTTTCCCTCGGTCAGCACCTCGAAGGCGTGGCGCACCATGGAGGTGCGCGCCACCTCGCCGAAGGTGCCGATATGCGGCAGGCCGGAGGGGCCATAGCCGGTCTCGAACAGCACTTTGGTCTGGCCGGTCTCGGCCACGCGTTTGACGAGCTTGCGCGCCTCTTCGAACGGCCAGGCCGGCGAGACGCGGGCGGCTTCGAGGAGATCGGCGGGCAAGGGCTCGGACGTGGGCATGATGCGGCTTTTGTTGCGGTTGCGAAGAGGGGCGCACACTATGGGCGCCGGGCGGAGGCGTCAACGCGTGGGGGGGTATATGGCTCCCGCAATTCTCTTGCCGAACCAAAAAGCAGCCCTCATGCTGAGGAGGCCGCGAAGCGGCCGTCTCGAAGCACGAGGGCTGCGATGCCGATCGATGGGGCGACGATCTATATTCTTCTCTGCGCCGATGGCAGTTATTACACAGGTATCACGCGCAAGGACGTCGAGCAGCGCGTCAGCGAGCACAATAACGCGACCTATGAAGGATATACGTCGCCGCGGAGGCCCGTTCGACTGCTGTGGTCTGCGCATTTCGGCCGATTGACCGAGGCCATAGCGACGGAGCGGCGCATCAAGGGTTGGAGCCGGGCCAAGAAGGAAGCGCTCATGCGTGGCGATTATGATGCGTTATCCGTCCTCGCGGCGCGGCGCGGAAAAAAGGAACGTCCAGTTGGCGGCGGCCCCTCGCCCTTCGAGACGCCTGCTTCGCAGGCTCCTCAGGGTGAGGGGACTTGAAGAACGCGCCGTTTTTTTATTCGTCCCCGCCCTCTTTCACCCCCAGCTCGTACCCCACCCACAGCGCGACCGCGGCGAGCGCGACGTCGGTGAGCGCCACCGGCCAATAGGGCATCACCTCGGCGACACGCGGCTGCAGCCAGTGCATGGCGCCCGCCACCAGAAGGGCGAAGGGAAGCAGACCGGCGAAGACGAGCGGCGCCGGACGGCCGAGCGCGCGGAAGCGCTTGGCCGAGAGATTGACGAAGCTCACCGCGATCAGCAGCACGGCGAGCGAATAGAGCGCGAGATAGGCGTAGGCGACCACTGTCTGCCAGACGAAGAACGGGTCCTTCGACAGATCGTGATCCGTATAGGGGAAGAGCGCCAGCCAGATCAGCGTCAGCGGAACGAGCACGGCGAGAAGGCCAGCGACGCCGCAGCGCCAGCCGGCGCGGTCGAGGCTTCCCTCCTCCGTGCGATAGAGGAAGCTCAGGCGCTCGCGCGAGGGCAGCTCCATCAGTCCCTCAGCAGCTCGTTGATCGCCGTCTTGCCGCGCGTCTGCGCGTCCACCGTCTTGACGATGACGGCGCAATAGAGCGAAGGCCCGGCCGAGCCGTCCGGCAGCGGCTTGCCCGGCAGATTGCCCGACACAACGACCGAATAGGGCGGCACATAGCCGATGTGAATCTGGCCGGTGGCGCGGTCGATCACCTTGGTCGAGGCGCCGATGAAAACGCCCATGGAAATCACCGAGCCCTGGCCGACGACGACGCCCTCGACGATCTCCGAGCGCGCGCCGATGAAGCAATCATCCTCGATGATGGTGGGGCCGGCCTGCAGCGGCTCCAGCACGCCGCCTATGCCGACGCCGCCGGAAAGATGCACATTCTTGCCGATCTGCGCGCAGGAGCCGACCGTGGCCCAAGTGTCGACCATGGTCCCCGCGTCCACATAGGCGCCGAGATTGACGAAGGACGGCATGAGAATGACGCCCGGCGCCACGAAGGCCGAGTGACGCACGATGGCGCCCGGCACGGAGCGGAAGCCCGCGGCCTTGTGCTCGGCCGCGCCCCAGCCGGCGAATTTGGAGGGAACCTTGTCCCACCAGCTCGCGCCGCCTGGCCCGCCCTCGATCACGTTCATATCATTGAGGCGGAAGGAGAGAAGCACGGCCTTCTTCAGCCATTGATTGACCTTCCAGGAGCCGGCTCCGGTCGCGCCCTCGATCTTCTCGGCGACGCGCAGCTTGCCCGAATCGAGCAGACGCAGCGCGCTCTCGACCGCGTGGCGAATGTCGCCCTGCGTGGAGGCGTCGATATTGGCCCTGTCTTCGAAGGCGGTGGTGATGAGGTTCTCGAGACCAGTGTGCGGCATGAAATCGTCTAGCTCCGAGACGTCGCGGGCAGGCGGCCCGTGGGAAGGGTCAGGGCTATAGGCGGCAAGGCCGCGGCCCTGTCAATCGCGGAAATAGGGGCCGATCGCCGCGCCGACGGCGGGACGTCTTTCCCGCCCGCAGCGCATTCTTTCCCGCGGCCGCGGGCGCGTGGCGGGGGTAGGCTCGCCCGCCGTCGCCACAGAAGCGACGCAGAGCGAGGGAGCCTTCAACATGACCTCGGCCCGAGCGAGACGCCTTTTGGCCGCCGTCCTCCTGATTCTCACGCCGCCGGCGGCCTCGGCGGCGGACCGAAGCCGCGCCGATATAGAGAGACTGATCGTCGCCTCCGCCGGAAAGCCGGTGGCGCTCACCGATCTCGATCTCTCCGGTCTCGATCTCTCGGGGCTCGATCTTCGGCGCGCCGATCTCTTCGCCACGCGGCTCGCCGGGGCGAAGCTCGTCGGCGCGCGGCTCGGCGAGGCCAATCTCACCCGCGCCGATCTGCGCGAGGCCGATCTCTCGGGCGCCCTTCTTTCCGGCGCGATTCTCTATGCGGCTATTCTCGACGAGGCGGATTTTTCCGGCGCCGATCTGACGCGCGCCCGCATCATCGGCGGCGGCCGCGGCGCGCGCTTCGTGAAGGCGAAGCTTGTCGAGGCCGATCTCGGCGCCGATCCGGCCAATCAGGGCATGGTCCCGGTGCGCGCCGATCTGACCGCCGCGATTTTCGACGGCGCCGATCTGACCGGCGCCAATCTCACCCATGCGGTCTTGGCCTCGGCGCGCTTTGCCGGCGCGAGCCTGCGCAATGCGCGGCTCGATCACGCCAAGCTCGGCGACGCCGATCTCTCGGGCGCCGATGTCACGGGCGCGCGCTTCCACGGCGCCGATCTCGACGGCGCGCGGCTGCCGGCGGCGGCCCCTATTTTGGAGCGAGGGCGCTGAGCTGCGCTTCGAGCGCGGCGACGCGGTCGATGTCGAGTCCGGCGGCCGGAGCGCCGTCCCTCAGCCGGGCGATGAGCGTCGCGGCGAGGACGCAAAGCGCCGTTCTCGTCTCCTCCGATTGGGCGTCGATGATTTCAGCGACGGCGATTTGCATTCCGATCGAACGCGGTCGCGGCTCCAGCTCGGCGATCTCCCTCTTGGCGAAGGCTGAAAGTCCAGACTTCAGGGCGTCATAGCCGTCGATGACGGCCGCGCCCGCCGCGCCTTTGGCCGCCGCCTCCGCCGCGAGGCCGAACGTTCCCACCACGACGGCGCCAATCGAATCGACCATGGCTCGCTCCCCAAACCATCGAAAAGGCTTCGAGGCGGCTTCAATTCGTCGAAGCGCGACCTCGCTGACCGATTACGCAAATGACGTTCCATGTCGGTAGGCTCCGTCGGCGGCTCGCCCGCCCGGCCCCGCGGGATCAGCCCGCCGCCAGCCCGCGGCGCTCCTCATGGCCGGGCGTCAGGCGTCACCAGCACGGTGGTCATGCGCGGCTCGATCGCGCCAAGCTCGGCGACGCCGATCGCGCCGGCGCCCTGCGCTCGCCGAATTTGCGCTTCAGCCGTCGCCAGCCGATGACGATTCCGGTGACGCTGAGCGCAAAGCCCGCGCCATTGAGCGCCAGCATGAGCGCATCCCACAGGGGCCGCGCGGCGAGCAGCGCCGGCGCATCCCAGCTGTGCAGCAAGGCGAACAGCCAGCGGCTCGCGCGGCGCCCCGAATCGAGCTTGCCGAGCACGGCGCCGGTATGCGGGTCGATATGCGCCCAGGTGCCGGCGGCGTCGTCGAACTCGAGCCGCAGCACGGGAAGGCGCTTGTCGACGTCGCCATGCATGGTGTGCGGCGCGCGCGCGAAATAATAGAAGTCGTAGCTCTCCATCACCGTCGCCGCCGTGACCTTGGCGCCGGGGACGAGCCGCGCGCCGAGGCGCTTCAATTCCTCGAGCGGCAGCGTGAAGGCAGGCGCGGCGTCGGCCTCGGCGCGCAGGATTCGCGTCGCGCCGCCGGCGCTGAAGCCGACATAATAGCCGGCGCCGTCGATGACGCGCAGCTCGAGCTCGCGCGCCGAGAATCCGTCATCGGCGAATTTCGTCAGCGCTTGCGCGATGGAAAGATGGAATCGCTCGGGCGCGAGGGCGCCGCCGTAATAGGCTTTGGCGTCGAAGGCCGATCTGGTCTCGAAGATTTTCCACGGGTTCATCGACATCAGGCCGCTGAAGACGAAAGTGATCGCCGTCACGCCGCCGATGAGGCCGACGATATGGTGCCATTTCATCATGCCTTCGCGATAGGGCGTGCGCGCGCCGGTCCTATAGGGCGCGCGAAAGCGCCAGCGCATCACTCCGACGACGAGGCCGGTGACGGCGAGCACGGTTCCGATGAGCGAGGAATAGACGATGATATCGTGCCAATAGGCCTCGAGCCAGCCGCCGCGAAACGGATAGAGCCAATGGATCCAGGCGCCGGCCCAGTTCCAGAGGCGCTCCGTCCGCGTCGCGTCGCGGACCACTTCGCCAGTGACGGAGGAGACATAGAGCAGCGTCGAATCCGCATCCGACATGAAGACGCGGTGCAAAGGGCGCAGACCGTCGAGACCTTTGGAATGCGTCCATTGGTCTTCGTCGACGATTCCGTCATAGCTCGCATCGCCGCCGAGGAAGGCGCGCGCGGCGGCGATGGCGTTCTCCTCTGAAACGCTGGTCACACGCGCGCCGTCGCTGGCGCGCGCCGCCGTGAATTGCGGGCCGCTGTCCTTCGCGCGGCGCTCGAAGATGAAAGTCGGCGCGCCGGCGATGCTGGTGAGGCGGACGGATTGCGGCGCGCCGCTCTCTCCCGCGGCGTCGAAAGCGCGGGAGAGATCGACGCAGCAGCGCGCCGGGTCGAGCGGCGGCAGCGCCGCCAGCCGCTCTGACGGCAAGAGCTTCGGATAGCCGACATACATCATGACGACGCCCGAGAAGAACCACATGGCCATGAAGAGACAGACTGCGATCCCGAGCCAGCGATGAGTGAGATAGAGATATCTCTTCATGTCCGCCTCCTCAGAAGGTCATCTTCAGCGACAATTCGACCGTGCGCGGCTGGCCGAGCCGCAGCAGCGGTCCCGAGCCGCCCGTCGCCCATTCAACATAAGCGGCGTCGGTCATGTTCTTCAGCATGGCGGTCAGCTTCGCATTGGGCGTTACGCGCCAGGAGAGGCCGGCGTCGAAAGTCGTATAGGCCGGTATGCGCATCGTATTGGCGTTGTCCGCGAAACGGTCGCCGACGAAGCGCGTCGCGAAGGTCGCCTGCCAATCGGGCAGGAAATCCCAGGTGATCCAGCCATTGGCGATCCAGCGCGCCATATTGGTCGGCCGATTGCCGGCGCGCGACACGCGAAGAGTGGTTCCGGCGATCGTCGCCGCCTCCTCGAAGCTCTCGAATTTCGGATTGATCCAGGCGGCGTTGCCCTGCACGCTGAGATTATCCAACACCTGCACGCCGACATTGGCCTCTATGCCATTCGACGATTGCTTGCCGACATTGACGACATTGTTCGGATTGGCGGGATCGGAAGTGGTGACATTGTTGCGCTCGATGAAATAGCCGGCGAGAGTCGCCGAGCCTCTTCCCTCCCAGAAATCGAGCTTCGTTCCCGCCTCGATCTGCCAGCCGGTGGTGAGCTCGAAATTGCGCATGCCGCCGGCGTTGTTGGTGAGCAGAATGCCGGAGGGCGGATCGGCCGCCGTGCTGTAGGAGACATAGACATTGGCCTCCTTGGTCACGTCGTACATCAGCGCGGCGCGCCAGGTGATCGGCTCGTATCCTTTGCCGAAATAGGCGGGATTGCCATAGGGGTTCGAGGCGCTGGGCAGGGTCGGAATGCGGTAATTGAAACGCTCGAGGCTGATCTTCTCCCAGCGCAGTCCGGTCACGAGATGAAGCTGCGGCGTCAGCGACAGCCGGTTCTCGGCGAAGAGCGCCAGCGTGTAGAGCTTGCTGCGAGCGTCGCCCACATAGCTCGTCGCCAACGGATTGTCCTGATAGAGCTTATAGGCCGAATAGCCATAGGGCTCGACCGTGTCGACGGCCAGTCCCGATTCGAGGCTTCCGTTGCGCGTCTGCTGATTGAGCGAAAAATCTATGCCCGCGACCGTCTTCGACTCAAGGCCGAATAGGGTCGTCGTGTTCGTCGCCTCCAGCCTGTCGCCGACGAGGCTCTGAACGTGCCGGGTGGCGAAAGATCCGCTGCGGTCGATCAGCGTGTTGGTCGCATTGTAGCGATAGGATTCGACGTCCTGATATTGCCGGTCGGCGCGATAGAGATAGAAAGTGTTTTTAAAGCTCGTCTCCTCGTCGAGCTTATATTCCGTAATGTCGCGCGCCCACAGCACCTGCTGGTCGAAGACCGGCTTCAGGCTGTTGTAGTTCTTGAAGCGTACGCCCGGATCGAATTTGAGATCGAGCACCGGCAGGCCGAAGGTTCCCCAGGGAATCGTGCCCGTGCCGCCGAGCGGACGCGGAACCGGCGTGCCCCAATAGGCGTCGCGCTGCTCGCTCTGAAACTCCACCGCGACAGTATTGGAGAGGCCGGGCGCGATATCGGTGAGCCAGGAGATGGAGCCGGCGCCGGAATTGTGATTGGAATCCTCGACCCAGCCTTGCGAGCCTTTGTAGCTCAGATCGAATTGCAGCCAATTATTCTCGTCGAGCTGCTTGTTGAAGCCATAGGAGGCGCGGCGGTTGAACCACATGCCGCCCATCAGCAGCGCCTCATTGCGCTCCTCGCCGCGCGTGGCGACCTTGCTGACGTAATTCACCGCGCCGCCGACGGCGCCCTGGCCGTAGAGATAGGAGGAGGCGCCGCCGAGAAGCTCGATACGGTCATAGAGCCAGCTGTCGACCGGACGGCCGGCGATGGCGTCATATTGCACGGTGATGCCGTTGAACATCTGCGTCACCGACGACGCGCCGAAGCCGCGCAGGCTGATCGCGCCGGCCGAGCCCGGCGGGTCCGAAGCGATGACGCCGGGCATGCGCTGAATGACCTCCTGCGTCGTCTGCGCGCCGCGCGCCTCGATCGTCGCGCGATCGACGATGGAGACGGAAGAGGGCGTCTCGCGCGGCGTCAGGCCGAGGCGGCTGCCGGTCTGCGAGGTGACGTCGAGCTGCAGCTTGCCATTCGGCGGTTGCAGCTTTCCGCGCGAGGGACCGGCGACGGGGCGATGCTCGCCGGAGATGTCGATGGCGGGCAGGGCTTCCTGCGCAGCGGCGGATGAAAAGACGACGAAAGACAGCGCGCCGGCGGATGCGCCGCGCATGAGGGCGTTGCGAGACATAGGCAAAGACTCCTGGCGCGACGCCACGCAGGCGCGCGCGATTCCGATGGGGAGATGCGGCGAGACAGCCGCGATTCGTTTCGGATCAGGAGAAGGAGGGCGGAGCGCGCGACGACCAGCTGCTGGCCCAGCCGAGCGGCGTCGAGAGCTTTGCGGCGTCCGTGCTGCGCGGCGGCGCGTGCGAATGCAGATCGGCCGCCAGCACGATCGTTGCGGCGTTCCAGATCGCTGCGACGATCGACGCCGCGCTGCGCGCGCCGATGCACAACACGCAATGTTCGCAGGAGGAGTGATCGCCCGACGGACGTTCGCCGCTTTGTCTGTTGCAGAGCTCGGACGTCGTCGCATGAGCTTCGGTCCAGCCGGCGACGTCTCGTGTCTGTTCGGCGAGCGTCGGGCCTGCGGCGGCGATGAAACCCTGCAGCATGAGCAAGCAGGCGAGTGCGCGCGCGATCACGCTCGCTCCGAAACGCCGATGTGCCCCCGCTCGCATCATTGGCGCATTGAAGAGAGCGCGCGCGCTACAGTCAAGGCAATGGTAGAAAGAATGCGCGTTCGTTGCGAAAATGTGACAGTTTCTGAACGGGATGGGAAATCGGCTCGACGATGCGCCGCCCCGGTCGTAGGTTTCTAAGATGCAGATACGCGAGGTTTCCCGATGCGAGCGATCGTCGAAAAATGGGGCAACTCCGCGGCCGTGCGCATACCCTCGGCCGTTGTGGAGCAGGCGCGCCTCGAGATCGACCAAGCTGTCCAGGTGCGCGTCGAAGGCGGCCGCGTGGTGATCGAGCCGCTTACGGCGCCCGAATACTCTCTCGATGATCTTCTCGCCGGGGTGACGCCGGAAAACCTGCATGAGGAGGAAAGCTTCGGGCCGCCTGCGGTCCGATGACGACGAAGATCAGGCCTCTACTGGGGTTGTGACGTCGCCGTCAGCCCCTCCAAAAATCCCGCGAGATCATTGGTTGTAAAATCCACATGCGGCTCGCGTCCATGGGCGATCTCCCAGGCTTCGCGCTTCTCCTCATGACCTGCTTCCGGCGTCACCAGCACGGTGGTCATGCCGCGCGCATGGGGGATGACAAGGTTGCGCGCTATATCTTCGAACAGCGCCGAGCGCTTCGGCTCCACGCCATGGCGCTCGAAGAAGCGCTCATAGGCGCCCTCATGCGGCTTGGCGATGAAATCGGCCGCGACGATATCGAACACATCCTCGAAAATATGATCGATGGCGAGCTGCTTCGCCGTGTCGAGCGCATGCTCGCGCGAGCCATTGGTGAGAATGAGCTTGCGGCCCGGCAGCGCCGCGATCGCCGCCGCCAGCGAATGATTGGGCAGCAGCGATGAGCGATCGACATCATGGACGAATTTCAAGAAAGCGTCGGCGTCGACGCCATGCTCGGTCATCAGCCCGCGCAGCGTCGTGCCATATTGCTTGTAGTAATGCTTCTGCAGCGCGCGCGACGACATTCCGTCGAGGCCGAACAGGCGGATCATGAACAGAGTGATCCGATGGTCGATCTTCGGCCAGAGGTCCGATGAGGCGGGATAGAGCGTGTTGTCGAGATCGAAGACCCATGTGTCGACATGGGCGAAGCGATTGGCGATGGTCAGCAGGCGCGGCTGATCGGCGGGCTCTGTCATCGCGCGCTCGTCATCGCGAGCGGAGCGACGCGATCCAGAGCCGTGAGGCGGCTCCCAGATCGTTTCGTCGCCACGCTCGTCGCCATCAGTGCGTCACCTCGTGATCAGCGTGCCGGCGCCATGATCGGTCAAAAGCTCGATCAGCACCGCATGCGGCAGCTTGCCGTCGAGGATGACGACGCCTTCGACGCCGCGCTCGATCGCATACATGCAGGTCTCGACCTTGGGGATCATGCCGCCGGTGATGGTGCCGTCGGCGACGAGGCCCGGAATATCGGAGACTTTCAGCTCCTTGATGAGCTGCTTGTTCTTGTCCAGCACGCCGGGAACGTCGGTGAGGAACAAAAGGCGCTTGGCGCCGAGCGCGCCGGCGATGGCGCCGGCGAAAGTGTCGGCGTTGATGTTGTAGGTCTCGCCGTCGAGGCCCTGCGCCACCGGCGCCAGCACGGGGATCAGCTCGCGGCCGAGCAACTGGTCGAGCACTATGGTGTCGACCTTCGCCACCTCGCCGACAAAGCCGAGATCGATCGTCTTGCCATTCTCGTGAGCCGGCCGCGCGAGTTTCTCGGCCGTCACCATGCGGCCGTCCTTGCCGCAGAGGCCGATGGCGCGCCCGCCCTCGGAATTGATGAAGCCGACGATCTGCTTGTTGATATAGCCGGCGAGCACCATCTCGACGATTTCCATCGTCGCCTTGTCGGTGACGCGAAGTCCGTCGGCGAATTCCGATTTTATGCCGAGCTTGCCCAGCATGGCCCCGATCTGCGGGCCGCCGCCATGCACCACCACAGGGTTCACGCCCGACTGCTCGAGCAGCACCATGTCGCGGGAGAAGTCGCGCGCGACCTTGTCGTCGCCCATGGCGTGGCCGCCGTATTTCACCACGACGATGGCCTCGTCGTAGCGCAGCATATGTGGCAGCGCCTGCATCAGAATACGGGCTTGCTGGAGCGCGCTGTCGGCCGAGTCCTCGGTCATGGGGCTGCCTCTGCTGGGATGAAGCTCGTCCATGTTAGAAAGGACGAGGCTGCAATATTCAAGCGTTTCGTTCGGCCAGCAGCCGCGCGATCCCGGCTCGAAGCTCCGACACGCCCTCGCCCGTGCGGGAGGAGGTGAGGGCGAGGCGCGGGAAGGCGGCCGGGCGCTTGGCCAGCGCGGCCTCCACCGCGGCGACGGCGGCCTCGCGCTCCGCGGCTTTCAGCTCGTCGCGCTTCGTCAGCACGATCTGATAGGAGACGGCGGCGCGGTCGAGCAGATCGAACATCTGCTCGTCCAGATCCTTCACGCCGCGGCGGCTGTCGATGAGCACGAAGACGCGGAGCAGCGAGGCGCGGCCGCGCAGGAACTCCTCCATCAGCCGCGTCCAATTGGCGACCTTCTCCTTGCCGACGGCGGCGTAGCCATAGCCCGGCATATCGACGAGGCGCAGCGGCTCCTCGCCCGGCGCGGCGCCGAGGGCGAAGAAATTGAGCTGCTGCGTGCGGCCCGGCGTGTTGGAGACGCGGGCCAGCGCCTTGCGGCCGGTCAGCGCGTTGAGGAGCGTGGATTTGCCGACATTGGAGCGGCCGGCGAAGGCGATCTCGCCGGGCCCGATCGGCGGCAGATCGCCGGATTTCGCGCTGGCGAATATGAATTCGCACGGGCCGGCGAAGAGCAGCCGGCCCGGCTCGATGAAGTCCTCGTCGCGGGCTTCGTCCAAAGCGCGATCCAATCGTGCGGCGCGCGCTGCGATCAGGCGGCCTTTTTGAAGGTGAAGGTCTTCTTCATATTGTCCCACAGCTCGAACTTCACGCCCGCGCGCTTCATGATGACCCATTGCTGGGCGACCGAGAGCACATTGTTCCAGGTCCAGTAGATGACGAGGCCCGAGGCGAAGCTGCCGAGCGAGAAGGTGAAGATCACCGGCATCCAGCCGAAAGCCATTTTCTGGATTTCGTCGGTCGGCTCCGGGTTCATCTTCATCTGCGCCCACATGGAGACGCCCATGATGAGCGGCCAGACGCCGAGCCACAGGAACGAGCCGAAGACCGGGATCTGCGTCGGATCGAAGGGGATGAGGCCGAACAGGTTGAAGATATTGGTCGGGTCCGGCGCCGAGAGATCCTTGATCCAGCCATAGAAGGGCGCATGGCGCATCTCGATGGTGATGATCAGCACCTTGTAGAGCGAGAAGAACACCGGAATCTGCAGCAGGGCGGGGAGACAGCCGCCGGCCGGATTGACCTTCTCGCGGCGGAACAGCTCCATCTGCTCGCGGCTCATCGCCTGCTTGTCGCTGCCGTATTTTTCCTTCAGCGCCGCGATTTTGGGCTGAATTTCCTTCATCTTGGCCACCGCCAGATAGCTTTTGTTGGCGAGCGGCAGGAAGGCGATCTTCACGAGCACGGTGACGGCCAGAATGGCGAGGCCGAAATTGCCGAGCACATGGAACAGGCTGTCGATGATGCGGAACATCGGCCGGGTGAGGAAGTAGAACCATCCCCAATCGATGAGCCGGTCGAAGAGCTTGATGCCCTGGCCTTCATAGGCGTCGAGCGTGTCGACGACCTTGGCGCCGGCGAAGATGCGCGAGGCCACGGAGCCGGAGGCGCCCGGCGCGACCGTCAGCGGAGCCTCCACCGTGTCGGCCTGATAGGCCTTGGTCGTTCCGGCGCCCGAAGCCGAGAAGCGCGCCACCAGCGTCCTGTCCTGCTGCGGCACCAGCACGGCGGCCCAATATTTCTCCGTGAAGCCGAGCCAGCCGCCCGTCGCCTCGAAGGATTTGGTCGCGTGCGGCTCTTTCTCGACCTTCTCGAATTTCAGCTCCTGCAGGCCGGCCTCGCCCAGCACGCCGACGAATCCCTCGTGCAGGGCGGCGTAGCCGGCGCTCTGCAGCGCGCCGATGCGCGACACGCGCAAATAGGGATAGACGGTCACCGAGGCGGAGCCGTGATTCTCGACGCTGTCGGCGACCGAGAACATATATTGGTCGTCGACCGAAATCTTGCGCCTGAAGACGAGGCCCTGGCCATTGTCGAAGGAGAGCGTCACCGGCTGGCCGACGGCGAGCGCGTCGCGATCGGCGCTCCATAGCGTCTCGCTCGTCGGCAAGACCGGCGGCGCCAGATCCTTGTCGGAGGCGAGGAAGCCCGATTCGGCGTAATAGGGTTGCGGCGAGCCCTCCGGCGAGAGCAGCACGATGATCGGGCTCTTGGGGTCGACCGTCTCGTGATAATTTTTCAGCGAGACGTCGTCGATGCGTCCGCCCTTCAGCGCGATCGAGCCGGAGATGGAGGGCGTGTCGATGGAGATGCGCTTGCTCTCGGCGAGCGCCGCCTCACGGGTCTTGGGCGCGGGTCTCGCCGTCGCGACGACCTGCTGCGTCTGCTGGGCGGCGGCGGGCGGGGCCTGATTGGCGGGCTGCGCGGCCGGCTTCTGCTGCGCGGCGGGCTTGGGCAGCGGGCCGGGCTTCTGCTGGGCGAGCTGCGCCTCTTTCTGCTGCCGGTCCAGCTTGGGGAAAGCGTAGAAATAATCCCAGCCGGCGATCACCAGCATCGACAGGCCGGCCGCGATGAGGACATTCTTCGTATACTCGTTCATGACGCCTGCGGCCTGTCTTTCGAGTTGCGCTGGTTCCGGCTCTTGTCGCCCGGCCTGAGCTTCGCCAGTCCGTCCACGATCTGCGCCGTCAATTCCGGAAAGGGTGCGGTCAATGCGTCGGGCCGGGCGACGAAGACATAATCATAGCCCGGGAGGCCGGAAGCGCCGCTGAGCCTCAGCGCCTCCTTCAGACGGCGCCTGATGCGATTGCGGCCGACGGCGCCGGCGATCTTCTTCGTCACCGTGAAGCCGAAGCGCGGCGGCTCCGCATCGCCCTCTCGGGCGGCCGCCTGCAGCTTGAAGGCGCGCGCGCCGCGGCTCAGCCCGCTCGCGGCGGCGCGCAGAAACTCGCGTCGTTTTCGCAAGCGCCGCGGTTTCGTCTTCCGCGTTTCGGCGGGGTTTTTCTCGCTCATGCCTCCCGCCCCTCTCTGGCCGAGAAGCCGGCGAAAATCAGGCGGACAGGCGCTTGCGTCCGCGGGCGCGGCGCGCCGCGAGGACGTTGCGGCCGCCCACGGTCGCCATGCGGGCGCGAAATCCGTGGCGGCGCTTGCGCACCAATTTGCTGGGTTGATATGTTCGCTTCACTTGGGGTCTCCGCTCGCTCAGGTCGCCGATCCGAGAGCCGTTCTCGCCTAACGCCGACGGCTCGTCATCGGCCGGCCGCCGCCACGGCCCTCGATCTTTGTTCAGGTCTCGTCGGGCGTTTCATCGCCCCGCGGCCGCTTTGCTCCGCCTTTTTTGCGGGCGCGCAAGCCCCCGCACGAAACGCGTCTTTCCGACGCCGCGCGGGCATATAGGAGAAAGCCCGCGCATAAGTCAATCGCGAGTCGATCGCGCGAGCGCAGCGCGATCGGGCGGGCCGGCGGGGCTTTCGCGAAGCTTTCGCCGCGGAGTTTGCGTAGCGCCGCGTGGCTTCGCAGCCGGGCGAGCGGCTTGTATAAACGATGAAGCCGGTCGATTCGTCCCCCTCGAGAGACGCTGTTCCCGGCTCGCGGCGGCGCTTGGCCGTCGACGATTAAGGTTCTGGTTGGCCGCCGGGCCGAAGGTCAGGGTTTGTTAACCATTACCGCTTAGCGTTTCGACAAATAGATATAGAACTTGGCGGGCGCCCGACAAAGCTCGGCGCATCGTCGACGCTCGGGCGACGCGACGGCGTCCGGGGGAAGATTTGGTGGAGCTGGGTGGGGACCGAAAATGCGCGTTTTACTGATAGAGGATGACAGCGCGACCGCTCAAAGCATCGAGCTCATGCTCAAATCCGAGAATTTCAACGTCTATACGACGGACCTCGGCGAAGAGGGCATAGATCTCGGGAAGCTCTACGATTACGACATCATCCTGCTCGATTTGAATCTGCCCGACATGTCCGGCTATGAGGTGCTGCGCACCTTGCGGGTCGCCAAGGTCAAGACGCCGATTCTGATCCTGTCCGGCCTCGCCGGCATAGAGGACAAGGTGAAGGGTCTGGGCTTCGGCGCTGACGATTATCTGACGAAACCTTTCCACAAGGACGAGCTGGTGGCGCGCATTCACGCCATTGTTCGCCGCTCGAAGGGTCACGCCCAATCGGTCATCACGACCGGCGATCTCGTCGTCAATCTGGACCAGAAGACGGTCGAGGTGTCCGGCGCCCGCGTGCATCTGACCGGCAAGGAATATCAGATGCTCGAGCTGCTCTCGCTACGCAAGGGCACGACGCTCACCAAGGAGATGTTCCTCAATCATCTCTATGGCGGCATGGACGAGCCGGAGCTCAAGATCATCGACGTTTTCATCTGCAAGCTGCGCAAGAAGCTCGCCAACGCCAGCGACGGCCGCAACTACATCGAGACGGTGTGGGGCCGCGGCTATGTGCTGCGCGAGCCGAGCGAGGCCGACGAGCGCATCACCGCCTGAGGCGGGAGCGCGAGATCAGCGACATGCGAAGGGGCCCGGTCCGGGCCCCTTCGCATGTTTGCGGCTCGCGATTGCTCGGCTTCCGTCCGATCTGAGCGCAACTTTGCCAAAGCGAGCTTCGAGGCTCGTGGTCTGCGTCATTCGAAGCGAAGACCCGAGGGCGCCCTTCACTTTCGTCGACGCGAGCCGATAGCGGCCACGGCCCGCGTCGGTGCCGATCACGCGAAAGCCATATCACCCATTGGCCAGGCGCCGTCGCGGCGCGAAGCGGCGCGGCAGAACGCGGCAGTCCCCGGAGGCCGAAGGCGCGAAGCGCTCGTCGAACTCCATCGTCTCCGCCGCCCCGAGAATCAGAAAGCCGTCTTCCGCGAGGACGCCGAAGAGACGCGTCAACACGTCGCGCTTCACCTCGGGCTCGAAATACATGAGCACATTGCGGCAAAAGATCACGTCGAACGGCCCGGCGCCGCGAAAATCGGAGAGCAGATTGACCTTGCGGAAGGCGACGCGCGCCTGCAGCGCGTCGCTGACGCGCCAATGTCTCTTATGGGGATGGAGATGGCGCAGCAATCGCGCGGTGGAGAGGCCCCTCTGCGCCTCGAATTGGCTATAGACGCCCCGGCGCGCCGCCTCGAGAGCCGCCTCGGAAATATCCGTCGCGAGAATTTCGACGGTCCAGTCCTCGAGGTCCGGCTCGGACTCCTCGAGCGCCATGGCGATGGAATAGGCCTCCTGGCCCGTCGAGCAGGCCGCCGACCAGATGCGCAGGCGGCGCGTCGCGGCGCGCCGCGCCATGAGATCGGGCAGCCATTCCTGCTTCAGCTTCTCGAAGGGGACGCGGTCGCGAAAAAAGGAGGTCTCGTTGTTCGTCATCGCGTCGATGACGCGCTGCAGCAACGATTCGTCCTCGCGCTTCTCGATCAGGCGCATGAGCTGGGCGAGGTCGAAGCAGCCATGCGCGCGCATGATCGGCTCGAGCCGGCTTTGGGCGAAATAGAGCTTGTCGGCGTCGAGCGATATTCCTGCGAGCGAGCCGATCAGACGCCGCAGCCGCGCGAAGGCGACGCTCATCGCCGCCTCCAGCTGCGCGCCGCGCCGGAACAAAGGTCGGGAGCCGCCCCCTCTTGTCGCATTCCGCCGCCGCTCGAATGAGCGTCCCTCGTTCTCGGCGCGCTCAGATGACGCCGATGTCCTCGAGCTTGGAGCGCACGACATGCTGGTCGAACGGCTTCATTATGTATTCGTCGGCGCCCGCGTCCATCGCCTGCGCGATATGGCTCGCCTCGTTCTCGGTGGTGCAGAACACCACTTTCGGCCCGGCGCCGCCCGGCATTTTGCGCAGCGCGCGCAGGAATTCGACGCCGTCCATCTCCGGCATGTTCCAGTCGAGCAGGATCGCGTCCGGCATCGCCTGCTCGCAGGCGACGAGCGCCTTGCGGCCGTTCTCGGCCTCCACAGTGGTGAACTGCATCCCTTCGAGAATGCGGCGCGCGACTTTGCGGATGACCGCCGAATCGTCGACGACCAGAATCTGCTTCATATGTCTCCTCCTCGGGATGCGTCTCTCGTATGCCCGTCGCGTCCGCCGCTCTCGCTCGGCCTCGACAGGCGCCTGACCAGCGCGCCAATGTCGAGGATCGGCAAAAAGTCGTCGTCGAGGCGGTAGCAGGCGTTGGTGGTTTCGACGAATTGCAGTCCGACATGAGTCGGGCAGCCGATGCGGTCGTCCTCGTCGCAGGTGACGACGTCGCCGGTCTCGTCGATGAGCAAAGCGTAGCGTTCGCCATTATGTTCTATGCAGACGGCGAGAGTCGTGTCGGGACGGGCGCCATCGTCGATCTCTAGGCAGCGATCGAGGCGCAGAGTGGTGACGATGCGGCCGCGCAGATTGGCGAGGCCGGCGATCTCGCGCGGGGCGAGCGGGACTGGCGTCACCTGATCGACGTGGAAGATCGTCTTCACGCATTCGACGGGCAGGCCGAAGGTCTGCCCACGCACCTTTATGGTGAAATTGCGCGTCTGCACCCTCGGCGTATCGCCGGGGCGGCGCCGTCCGTTGGCCTCGCGTTGCGGCTGCGTCATGCGGCGAGCTCCGACATGATGCGCAATTCGAGATCGCGCGGCGCCGTGTCCGCCTTGTCGAGCAGGCGGCCGACGCATTCGATCAGCGCGCGTCGATCGAATTTGCCGGTTACGGCGGCGATGCCGCAGGCGTTGGCGGCGGCGAGCACGCTCGGCGCCGCCTGCGCGGCCAGCGCCACCACCGGCAGCTCGGCGAGGCCGGGCAAAGCGTGCAGCGCGCGGGCGAAACTATAGCCGTCCATCTCCGGCATGTCGGTATCCGTCACCACGGCCTCGACGGAGAGTCCCTTGCGCAGGAAGGACAGAGCCTCCGGCGCCGAGGCGGCGGTCGTCACGTCATAGCCCGCGGAGCCGAGGATGGGCGCCAGCATGTCGCGGAAGAACGCCTTGTCGTCGACGAGCAGGATGCGGTGCCGCTTGTTGACGCCGCGCGCCAGAGCGGCGGGGCAGGCGATGCGCATGAAATAAGTGGCGTCGAGGAATTCGACGATCTCGCCGCCGAGCTGGATCGAGCCGAGGATATGCGCCGAGCTGCTCTCTTTCTGCAGATCCAATATTTCGTCGGTGACGTCGACGATGTCCTCGACCAGCAGACCCATGGACTGGCCCGCCCCCGACAGCACGAGTATCGGGCAGGAGGGCCGGTCGAGCGACATGTCCGCCGTCGCCGGAATAATCGGCAGAAGGCTGTCGCGATAGGCCATGACGAAGGCCCCATCCGAGGCGATCAGCCGCTCGCGCGGCACGTCCTCTATGCGCAGCACGAGCGACAGCGGCAGAGCCTTCAACGGGCCGGGGCCCGCCTTGACGAGGATGATGCGCGTCTTTTCCGCGCGCGGAACGAAAACCTCCGGCGTCGTCGCTTCGGCCGGCCGTTCGGCGAGCCGCTGCAGCCCGGCATGCTCGAGCAGCGCGGCCGGATCGAGAATGAGCACCACCGATCCGTCGCCGAGGATCGTCTGACCGGAAAAAACGCCGAGCCGCGCCAGCGCGCTCACCAGAGGCTCGATGACGACCTCCTGCACATCGGCGATCATCTCGACCAGCAGGCCGAAACGCGCGCTGCCGACGCGCAGCACGACGACGAAGCCGTCGCGCGTCTCCTCCTCGTCCTCCGCCGGGCGGCCGAGGCCCAGCGTCGCGGCGAGATCGAGCAGGAACAGCACGTCATTGCGCAGGCGCAGCACCGGAGCGTCGTGAATATATTGGATCGTGTGCTCGAAGCCGCGGCCGACCCCGACGAGCTCGACGACGGTCATCTGCGGAATGGCGAATCGTGAGCCATTGCTCGACAGAATCAGCGCTGGCGTGATGGCCAGCGTCAACGGAATGCGCAGCGTCACGCTGGCGCCCCGGCCGAAGCGCGAGCTCAGCGAGACGGAGCCGCCGATCGATTGAATATTCTCGCGCACCACATCCATGCCGACCCCGCGGCCGGATACTTTGGTGACGCCGTCCGCGGTCGAGAAGCCGGGCGCAAAGGCGAATTCGAACAGCTCGCTGTCGGTGAATTTGGAAATATCCGGCTCGGAGACGAGCCCTACGGCCAAGGCCTTGGCGTGGATGCGCGCGACGTCGAGCCCGCGGCCGTCGTCGGCGATGTCGATGATGATCTGGCCGGCGTCATAGGCCGCGCGCACGGTGATGACGCCCGTCTCGCTCTTGCCGATGCGCGCGCGCTCGGCGGGCGGCTCGATGCCGTGATCGGCGCAATTGCGGATGATATGCGTCAGCGGCGCGCGAATGAGCTCGATCACCTGCCGGTCGAGCTCGGTGTCGGAGCCTTCCGTCGTGATGACGATCTTCTTGCCGAGATCATGGGCGAGATCGCGCACCAGCCGCGGCAGCGTCGAGAACAGCCGTCCGACCGGCTGCATTCGCGCGCTCATCACCGCATCCTGCAGGTCGCTGGTGATGTTGGAGAGCGTCTGCACCGTGCTGGTCATGGCCTCGTCGCCGCCGCCCCAGGCGCCCGACAATTCGAGCAGCCGATTGCGGGTCGAGACGAGCTCGGAGACGATGCCCATCAGCCGATCCAGCACATTGACCGAGACGCGCACCGTCTCGCCGATATGGGCGACGCCGGAGGCATGCCCGTCGCCCGGCGCCGGGGCGGCCCGCGACACGGGAGTGAGGGGAGCGGCGGTTTCCGTCTCCGCGACATCGGGCTGCGGCTCGTCCTCGCCGAGGCGCGCGCGTCGTGTCGCTTCCTCCATGGCGGCGACGAGCTCTTCGTCGTCGCCCGGCGGCTCCTCCTCGGCGCGGCCCATCTCGGCGAGAATGTCCTTCAGCCGGTCCACGGCGGCGAAGATCAGCGTGATATGGATGGCGCGGACCGGCGCGCCGTCGCGCAGCGCGCCGATGAGCGCCTCGGCCGAATGGGTCAGCCGGCCGACGCGCGGCAGCTTCAAAAAGCCGCTGGTGCCTTTGATCGTGTGAATATGCCGGAACAGGCTGGCGATGAGCGCCTGATCGCCCGGATCCTTCTCGAGACAGACGAGCTCCATCGTCGCCGAGTCTATGTGCTCGGCGGTCTCGACGAGGAAATCGTTGAGAAGTTCGTCCATGGCGTCGTTTGTCTCGGGCCGCTCGCGCGGCGTCGACGCCATTCTTGACGCATTCTGGTTAAGAGAACTGAAATTCCCTCGCTCGAGCTCGGCCCGCTGCGGCGATCGTCGACGGGAACGCGCCGAATCGGCGGCGCGCCTTCGTCTCAGGCTTCGATCGCCGTCTGCGTCTCGATCTCTTGCGCCGGCTCCGCGGCGGCCGGCCGGGCGGTGATCGTCACATGTTCCGGCTGGGCGGAGATCACGACATCGAGCCCGCTCGCTTTGGCGACGAGGCCGGCGTAATAGGCCTGAATGGCGCGCGCGTCGACGACGCCTTCTTCCGGCTCGCCGGCCAGCAGGCCGGGAATCGCCGCGGCGATGCGGGCGTTCACGCCTTTGGCGTCGAGGGTGAAGGCGATCTCGTCGCCAGAGCCGGTCGAAGCGACGGAGATCACGCCGCCGCGCGGAATCGCCGCATCGGCGATCAGGCAGAGATTGAGCAGCAGCTTCACTTTGTTCTTCGACATCAGCACGCGCGGCACGCTCCATTCGAGCTTGGTGCGCTCGTCGGCGAGCAATTGGCGCGTCACATGCTCGGCGTCGCCGGTGTCGATCTCGGCGCCCTTGGAGCCGGCGGCGCCGAAGGCGAGTCGGCAGAATTGCAGCCGGGCGGAGGCCTCCGCCGCGCTCGATTTGATGAGCGCCAGCGCATGGCCGCGCATCTCGGCGTCCTTCTCCTCCTCGAGCACCTCGAGCCCGTTGACGATCGCGCCGACGGGCGAGATCACGTCATGGCAGACGCGGGAGGAGAGAAGCGCGGCGAGATCGAGGGAGTCGAGCGCGAATTTGGTCATGAGGCCATCCGAAGGAGCCGCCGGAGCGCTGTAGGCACCGGCCGAAGCGGGAACGTCGGCGAAACGAATCACCCGCGTCCCTTTGCCCCATTGGTAGCCGCGCCGCGTCCGCTTGCAAAGCGTCGCTGCGGGGAGGGCCGGGGCCGAGAGTCGGCCCCGGCGTCAACTGCCTCAGAAGGTCGCCTTGGCGCCCAAAAAGAAGCTCCGCCCGGCCTCGGGATAGCCGTCGGTGAAAGTATAGGCCGTGTCGAACATGTTGCGCACGCCGCCTTCCAGCTTGAAATTGGGGTGAAGCTGATATTCGGCCGAGAAATTGGCCAGGAAATAGGCGCCGGTCCGATAATAGATCGTCCCCGCCGTGTTCGAGGTCCAGCGATTGCTGTTCATTTCGACATTGGGCGTCAGCGTCAGCCCCTCGAGCGGCCGCCAGCCGGCGTAGAGGAACATTTTGCCGTCCGGCACGCCGGTCGGCTGGAAGTTGAGGATGTAAGGCGCATAGACCGAGCGGCGCATCAGCGTCAGATTGCCGCCGAGCGAAAGTTCGTCGGCGACGCGATAGTCGACCGAGACTTCCCCGCCCCAGAAGCTGGCGTCGCCGACATTCTGGCTCTGGGTGACGCTCGCGCCATAGGCGGGCGCGGGCACGGATTGGATCAGATTGCGAACGATCGAGTGGAAGGCGTCCAATTGAATGCGGCTGCCCGGCGCGAATTCGCTCGCCCAGCCGAGATCGAAATTGATCGCGCGCTCGGGCATCAGCCCCGGGTTGGAGGTGGCGCCGCCGAAACGCGAGCTGAAACGCTCGAAGATGGTGGGGAAGCGCTCGCGGTCGGAGACGTTGAAATAGATTTTGTTCGTGTCGCTGTAGCGCCAGATCGCCGCGCCCTGGAAATTGGGCGCCTGCGCATCCCGCAGCTGATAGCCCATGACGCCCGTGTTGAAGACGAAATCCTCCGCCTTGCGCAGATGGCGCCAGTCATAGGCGAAGCCGCCGACGAGATCGATATCCTTGGTCGGATGAAAGGTGTTCTCGATAGCGATCGAATAAGTGTCTTCCTGCGTGTAGACGATCGGCTGGGTGAAGCAGATGACGTTTATGACGCATCCAGTCGATTTATTGGCGACATTGACGCCGTAATATTCCTGCCAGGTGGCGTGCTCGTCGAAACGGTAGTGGCCGGCGATCTTCAGCGTGTCGACCTCGCCGAAATCATGCCCCACCTCTATATCGGCGCCGAGCGCGTAGTCCTGATAATAGCTGCGGAAGGCCTTGGCCGAGGATTGATAGGCGAGGAAGGGGTCGTTGTAGGAGAAGAGGTCGTTGTCGAACTTGCTCCAATAGGCCTTGGTCTTCACATAGGACGAATCGCCGATCTTGGTGTTCGACAGAAAATAGAGGTTCTGCACGCGCCAATAGGGCCAGCGCCAGTAGCGCTGGCTGTTCAGCCCGTCGGTGGTGTGGAAGGGCGCGCCTTTCTTGCCGTCCTGACGGATGAAGCTCAGCGAATATTCGTCGGTGGCGTTGGGCGTGAAGCCGGCCTTGGCGTTGAGGCTCCAATCATAGGTCGCCGAATTGCCACGGAAGCCATCGCCCTGATTATTGGTCGGCGTATAGCTCTCGGGCAGCATCCAGCCGCGCAGATCGCGCCAGGCGCCGCTGAGCTGCAGATAATAATTCTCCTGCTTCGTGCCGAGCAGGCCATAGGTCTTTATGCCTTCATAGCTGCCGTCGCGGCCGAATTCGAGGCCGGTGCGCAGCTCGCCCTCTATCTCCTTCGTCGGCTTGCGCGAGACGAGATTGATCTGGCCGCCCATGCCGCCCGGCCCGTCCAGCACGGAGACATAGCCCTTGGCGATCTGCACAGAGGCGATGTCCGGTGTCAGGAACCGCGCGAAATCGAGACGATTGTCGGCCGGCAGATAGACGCGCACGCCGTCTATGGTGAGCGGAACCTGCCAGCGGTCGAAGCCGCGCACATAGATGTTCTGCTCATTGCGCGTGCCGCCGGTCGAATTGCTGACGACGCCGGCCGCGAGATTGACGGCGCGATCGAGCGAATCGCGCTGGAACGTCTCGTTCTGGCGATTGCTGATGGTGACGCCGCCATAGGAATCCGTGTGCTGCGCGGGCGCCGGGGCGTCGTCCTTTTTCTTGTCGGGCGAGGCGCTCTTGCGCTCTGCGCCGACATGGATTTCGCCGAGATCGAAGGGCTGCGGCTGCTCTGCGGCCAGCGCCGCGCCGCTCCCGAGAAGCGCGACGACGCTGGCGGCGCCGAAGGGCGTGAGTTTGCTTGGTTTCATGGTTCTTCCCCCGATTGCCCACATTGTCCCGACGCCCCCTCCCCAGCCCTCCCCCGCTTCGCGGGATAGGGGGCAGATTCCGAGCTTCATCGAAATTTCGCGATGCGCCGGCCGTCTCCCTCTCCCGCAAAGCGGGCTATCGAATGCCCGCATCGTCCTCCTCCCCGCGACGTCATGGCCGGGACAAGCCCGGCCATGACGGCCGCAGCGTCTCGTGATGTGTGCGATCGCATTAGAGCGACCCCAAAAATGCGAGCAGCGCCTCGCGCTCCGCGCGCGTCAGGCCGCGAAACCGCTGCGCTGCGGACTCCGCTTCTCCGGCGTGCCAGAGGATCGCCTCGGTGACGCTGCGGGCGCGGCCGTCATGGAGGAAATCCGCGGGCGTTCCATAGCGGCCGGCGAGGCCGAGGCCCCAGAGCGGCGGCGTGCGCCAGTCGCGCGGACCGGCTTCGAAATCCTCACGCCCGTCGGCGAGCCCTTCGCTCATGTCGTGCAGCAGAAGGTCGCTATAGGGATGAATCTCCGTCCCGCTGAGCCACGGCGCGAAACCGACCGGGCCGAGCTTCATCGTCTCGCGATGGCAGGAGGCGCAGCCGATATCGCGGAACAGCGCCTCGCCGCGTGTGACGCGCGCATCGTCGATATCGCGCCGGGCCGGCACGGCGAGGCCGCGCATATAAGCGAGCGAGGCCTCGAGCCGCGCATAGGAGAGCTCGATCTGCGATCCCGCCGCGGCGTGGCATTCCTTCTCGACCTCGGTGCAATTGGGCTCGGGGAAGAGATAGGAGGAAATGCCGATATCCTCGGCGAAGGCGTTGGCGATCTGCTGCCGCAGATCCGGCTGATTGGCCTTGAGGCCGAAGCGGCCGAGCGCCATGCGGCCGGCCGCCATGTCGTAGACATGGTTCGGCCGGCCGCGGCTCTGGCCCACCGCATGGCGCGTTATCTCATCGTCCGGCACGGCCTCGAGCAGGCCGAGGCCGAAGACCGGCGGCGCATTGCGCAGCGATATCCGCACATTGTCGCCGAGCGGCCCGTAGGCGAGATCGCGGAAGGAAAGGCGCGGCCGGCGCAGCGAGACGGTCTCGCCATCGGCGAAACGCGTCTCGACCTCGTCGAATTCGACGATCGCGCGACCCTCGCCGGCGACGCCCGGATTGCCCTCGGGATTGAGCTGCCCGCCATAGGCGGGATGGGGCAAAGGGCCGCCATGGGCGTCGCGGCCGGGGAGGCCGAGCCGCACCACCATGGCGCGGGCGATGCCATTCTCCGGGTCCGGCGCCGGGCCGCGGCCGTTCTTCACATGGCAGGCGATGCAGGAGAGCCGATTATAGAGCGGGCCGAGCCCGGTGATCTCGGTCTGGTCCTGCGAGGGGCCGATCACCCAGGCCTGGCGGAACAGCGCATTTCCCTGCCGAAAGGCGCGCAAAAAGCTCTCGTCCAGCCCGGCGAGCGGCCGGAAGAAGGAGTCGCCATCGAGCTTGGCGTTTTCATAGGGCGCGCCGGCGGACAGAAAGATCAGCGCCAATGGAAGGAGAAGCCGCCGCCTCACAGACGCGGCTCGGCGGAAGCGACGAGGCTCAGCGCCTCGGCTCGGGCCGATGAAATTTCTGCGCGCCAGCGGGCGGCGAGATCGCCGTCCTCCAGCTTGCGGTTGGAAAAACGATCGAGAAATGCGGAATCTTTCGCCTGCGCCTCGGAAATAGGCGTGAATCCGGCGAGCTTGCGCGCCCTGGCGACGGCGGCGCTTCCAGCTGCGTCGGGGGCGGCGGCGAGCCGCGCCTCGACGGCGTGGATGGCGCGCCAAAGGCGCTGCGTCTCGCCATGGCGCTCCGTGATGGCGAGATCGAACAGCACGCTGACGGCGCCGGGCCGACGCCGGCCGATCTCGGCGTCATAAGGGTAGAATGTCCCCGGCGGCAGAGCGAAGGGGTCGACGACCGCCGCCGGCTTGCCGGCATAGGCGTCGGGCCGCGCCGGATGGCGGCTGCTGTCGGCCTCCATCATCAGCTTCTGACCCTTGGAAGAGAGCGCGAAATCGACGAAGGCCTTGGCCGCCGCGAAGCGCTGCGCGCCTGCCGTGACGGCGATATGGGCGGGCAGAAAGGCGGTCTTCTCGGGATAGACGAAGGCGATCGACTCGCCATTGGCCAGGGCGTTGAAGGCGAAGAAATCGATCGTCAGGCCGAGCGCCGCGCGCCCCTCCTTGACGGTCGCGGTCGGACCGGCGCCCGAGCCGAGCAGCTCCGCGCCGCCGGCGATTTCGGCCAGCAGCGCCCAGCCGCGCTCCCAGCCCTCCGACTGCAGAATGATGTCATAAAGCGCTGGAGAAAAACCGACCTTGGCCGGAATCGGCATGACGATGCGGCCGGCATAGGCAGGGGAGGCGAGGTCGCTCCAGCTCTTGGGCGGCTTCAGCCCATCGCGCGCGAGCGCGGCCGGGTCGACCACGATCCCATAGCCGGCGACGTCATAAGCCTCGAACAGCCCATTCGGGTCCGATAGGATTTGCCCGCCGAGCCGGCCCGGTAGCGCCGCCCGGTCGACCGAGAATTTCTGGAACGCGCCGCGGTCGCGCAATATAGGGAAGTTTCCGAGAGCGGGGGCCCAATAGACGTCGGCGCCGCCCTGGTCCTTCTCGCTCAGCAGGGCGAGCGCGTCGCGCGACTGCTTCCAGACGAATTGGACGTGAACGCCCGGATGGAGCTTCTCGAACTCGGATTCATAGCGTGTCGTCAGCTCTTCCGGGAAAGAGGTGACGACGATGAGGCGCTCGTCCGCGGCCCGCGCCGGCCGGCCGAGCAGGGCGACGCCGAGCGCAGATGGGATGGCCGCGACGACGCTGCGTCGGCTGGGGCGGAGGGCGATCCGATTCGTTATGTTGCGGCGATACATAATGAAAACATAAAAGCGCCGCCGCGGCCGTGTCAATCGACACGAGCGCTCATTTTCTCGGCGGGACGCCCGCCGATTGATCGTTCTTCCAGCGAAATGGAATTCGAGGTCAGTCCACCGCGAGAATGACGTCGGTCGGGCTGAAGCTCGCGACGGCGCGCTCGCCTTCGGCGATGCCGAGGTCTTCCGCCGTCTGCCGTGGCACGACGGCGTGCATCGTCTTACCCGCGCCTATGTCGAGCAGCACCTCGCTGTTGCGCTCTGCGTCGATTCGTCGCCGCACCACGCCGGCGAATTGATTGCGCACGCCAGCGGGCGTGTGCTCGGCCGGGGTGAGATGGACGAAGGAGGATTTGATGAGCGCCAGCGTCTTGCGTCCCGGCTCGAGGCCGAGCTCGACGGCCGAATCATTGGTGACGATGGCGTGGATGGTCGTCTCCGGCGAGACGCGCAGCGTCACCTCGACGTCGACCGGCCATTTCTTCACCGACACGACTTCCGTCTGGAATACATTGCGCGCCGAAATTTTGACGCCCACGCTCCAGAGCAGAAAATCATCCTGATCCTCGAGACCCTCCTCGGCGATGAGCGAGGAGATGCGCGACAGCCGCTCCTCCAGCCGGTGGAAGGTGGCGATGAGTCGGCGGCCTTCCGCCGTCACCTCGGCGCCGCCGCCCGAGCGGCCGCCGGCCTTGGTGACGAAGGCGGGGTTCGGCAGCAGATTGTTAATGGCGTTGACGGCGTCCCAGGCGGTCTTGTAGCTGAAACCAACGACCTTTGCGGCCTTGGTGATGCTGCCATATTCGGCCACGGCCTCCAGCAGCTTGATGCGGTCCCGCCCGACGAGAAAGCGCCCTTCCCGGCGCAGAGCCAGCAGCGCGTCGATCTTATTGACTGTCATGCTCTCGCGATCCTCTTTGGCGAGTATTTATACGTCAGCGCGGCGAAGACGCATCAAAAATCGGGCCCGCCGGTCAGAAAGATCGAGATTACGTCCCGGCGGCGAGCGCCTCCACCGCGCGGCGCAAATGTCCGCGCGAGCGATCGAGAGCCGTTCGCGCCTCGCCGAGCGCATGGCCCTCCAGCAGAAGATAGGCCAGTTTGACGCTGCCGTCTGCGCGCTCGAGCGCCGCGTCGATCTCGGCGCTTCCGCGGCCGGTGAGCCGCGCGAGAATGCGCTCGCTGCGGCGCACGAGCTTTTTGTTGGAGGCCTGCACGTCCACCATCAGCCCCTCATAGACTCTGCCCTGCAGAATCATCACGAGCGACGACAGCATCAGCAGCGCGATGCGCTGCGCCGTGCCGGCCTTCATCCGCGTCGAGCCGGCGATCGCCTCCGATCCCGTATCGAGAAACACCGCATGGTCTGCTTGCGTGAGCAATGGCGCGTCGCGATTATTGGCGACGCCGATCGTCAGCGCGCCGCGTCGTCCCGCTTCTCGCAGGCAGGCGAGGGTGAAGGGAGTCGTGCCGCTCGCGGCGACGGCGATGACGACATCGGCCTCGCCGATTTCGTGGCGGCGGATCAGCTCGGCGCCGAGGCCGGACTCGTCCTCCGCGCCTTCTACGGCTTTCAGCAGCGCGTCGTCGCCGCCCGCCATCAGCAGCAGCAGACGCTCCTGCGGCCAGCTGAAGGTCGGCGTCAGCTCGGCGCCGTCCTGCACGGCGAGCCGGCCGGAGGTGCCGGCGCCGACATAGACGATGCGTCCGCCGCGCGCCAATCGCTGCACGACGGCGAGCGCTGCCGCCTCCATCGCAGGGCGCGCCGCGCGAACGGCGGCGACGGCGGCGAACTGCCCTTCGATCATCGCGTCGAGAATCTCGCGCGGCTCCCAAGCGTCGATCGACGTATAGCGTGGGCTCGGACGTTCCGTTTCCATTGACGCGCCTCCTCGAGAGAAGAGTTCGGCCCTCTGAGCGAAAATCGCAAGCGAAGACGCAGCCACGTAAGGGATTTCGCGCTCGCTCGACGCGCGCTCTTGTGACATAAGGGCGCGGGCGGGGGGCGACGACAAAGCTGCAGCAGAGCCGCCGATGATCACGCATGACAATCAAATGGCGATCGAAGCGCGCGAGGCGCCGCATGCGGTCGCGCGACAACAGGAGCAGATCGCTCCACGTCTCGCGCCGCTCGTCGCGCGCCTGCGCGAAGTCTCTCCGCGCGTCATCGTGACGTGCGCGCGCGGCAGCTCCGCTCACGCAGCGACATTCGCCAAACATCTCATAGAGCGCGGCCTCGGCCTGCCGGTCGCCGCCGCGGCGCCGAATATAACCAGCGTCTACGGCGGCTCGCTGCGGCTCGACGGCCAATTCTTTCTGGCGATCTCGCAATCTGGCGGCAGCAATGATCTCATCGAGCAGGCCGCCGCCGCGCGTCGCAGCGGCGCCGTCACCGCCTGTCTCGTCAATGAGACCGAGAGCGATCTCGCCGCGCAATGCGAATTCGTCCTGCCCATGGCGGCGGGGCCGGAATTCGCCGTGCCGGCGACGAAGACCTTCATCGCTTCGCTCGCGGCGCTCGCGCGTCTCGTCGCGCTCTGGTCGCAGGATCGCGCGCTCGATGCGGCGCTCGAGCGCTTGCCGGAGCGGCTCGCGCGCGCGGCCGAGCTCGATTGGTCGCGCATTATCGACGCCTTTTCGCGCGCCGAGAGTCTCGTCGCCATCGGTCGCGGGCCGACGCTTGCCATCGCGCGCGAAGCGGCGCTGAAGCTGAAGGAGACCGCCAATCTCCACGCCGAGGCGTTCAGCTCGGCGGAGTTCATGCACGGGCCGGTGTCGCTCGTCTCGCCGCTCTATCCGATCTTGATGCTGACGCCGACCGACGAAGCGGCGATCGGCATGCGCCGCTTGGCCGATGATCTGCGCGGCAAGGGCGCGGCGCTGTTCACCACCGATCGCGAGGACGAAACGCGCTGCCGCCTGCCGACGCTCGCGCCGGATCATCCAGAGACGGATGCGATCTGCCTCATCCAGAGCTTCTATGCGATGGCGGCGCGGCTCGCCGCGGCGCGCGGCGTCGATGTCGATCGCCCGCGGCATTTGCAGAAGGTGACGCGCACGCGATGACAGAGGAGGCGCGCCGAACGATCGCCGCGGATATCGTGTTCGACGGCGAGTCGGCGCATCGCGACTGCGCCGTGGTGACAGAGGGCGAAGACATCGTCTCTCTGATTTTGCGCCGCGAGATTCCGCGCGGCGCGAATGTCGTCGAGCTGCCGAAAGGCGCATGGCTCGCGCCGGGCTTCATCGACATTCAGGTGAATGGCGGCGGCGATGTCTTGTTCAACGACGAGCCGACGCCGGAAGGGATCGCGACGATCCTTCACGCGCATCGCAAATTCGGCACGACCTCGCTGCTGCCCACTCTCATCACCGACACGGATGAGAAGATGATCGCCGCAAAGCGCGCCGTGGCGGAGATCATGCCCCATGCGCCAGGCGCGCTCGGCGTGCATTTCGAAGGGCCCTTCTTGTCGTCGGAGCGGCTCGGCGTGCATCGCGCCGATCTGCGCCGCGCGCCGCAGCCGCATCATGTCGAAATGCTCGCGCCGCCGCCGGGCGGCGTTTCACTCGTCACGCTGGCGCCGGAAGAGGCGCCGCCGGGCTTCGTTTCAGAGCTGGTGGCGGCCGGCTGCAAGCTCGCGCTCGGCCATTCCATGGCGACCTATGCGCAGACGCGCGAGGCGATGAGCGAAGGCCTCACCGGCTTCACCCATCTCTTCAACGCCATGCGCCCGCTCGCCAGCCGTGAGCCCGGTCCGATCGCCGCCGCGCTCGAATCTCCGTTCGCCTATTATGGCCTCATCGTCGATGGCGAGCATGTCGATCCGGCGATGCTGCGCCTTGCTCTGCGCGCCGGCCTCGGCCATCCCATGCTCGTCACCGACGCCATGCCTCCGGTCGGCGGGTGCGCGCAGGAATTCGTGCTGCAGGGGCGGACGATTCTGGCGCAGGACGGTCGCTGCGTGACGGCGGACGGCACGCTCGCCGGCGCGGCGCTCGATATGGCGAGCGCGGTGCGCAATTGCGTTGCGCTGCTCGATCTCCCGCTCGAGCGCGCGCTCGTCTTCGCCTCGACGAATCCGGCGAATTTCCTGGGGCTCGGAAAGCGGCTCGGCCGGCTCGTCGCGGGCTATCGCGCCGATATGACGGCTTTCGATCCGCAGAGTCTTCGCGTCATTTCGACCTGGGTCGCCGGCGAACGTTCCGCCGAAGAGTGGTGAGCTCGCCTCCTACCGAGTTTTCAGCCGCCGGATGCGCTCGATCGCGGCGCGCGCATTGTCGCGCAGCGAAGCGTCCGTCTCGCAGGCGTCGAGCAGATTCTTCGCATAGCGCGCGGAGTCTTCCTGCTCGTCCTTCATATTATTGCCGATGAGGATGAAATCGACGCCGGCGCGCAATGCGCGCAAAGAGGCTTCGCCCGTCGTCATCAACTTCTGCACGCCCTGCATCTGAAGGTCGTCGGTCAATATGACCGCATCCGGCGCCCATTGGCGCAATTTGCGCACGGCGACGGAGGAGAGACAGGTCGGCGTGTTCTTCTCCCACTGATTCACCACGCCATGGCTGAATAAAACCATCGGAACGCGTGGCGCCAGCGTCTCGAATATCTTCACCTGCGTGTCGGTGAGGCAGTCGGAGAGATCCATCACATGGTCGTGCGGATTGACCTTGGCGCCGCCGGTTCCGGGAAAATGTTTGAGGCAGAGCTTCAAGCCGGTGGAGCGCGCGACTTCGACGAGCGCCGCGACGCATTCTTCGACGATCTGCGGATCGGCGGAAAAGCTGCGCTGCGCCGAGCCTATGTCGGGACTGTCCGGATCGATGTCGAGATCGACCACGGGCGCGAGATCGGCGTCTATGCCGAGATCGCGCAATTCGAGATAGGCGGGCCGCAGAACCTCGAGCCGTTCGAGCGCCGTCAGCCGACCGAATTGACGCGCGCTCGGCAATGGACGAAAGCCGCGCTCCTCCTTGAGCCGGCGGACCTTGCCGCCTTCCTGGTCGATGAAGATCAGCGGGCGCGAGGGAAGCGCGTGAATCTCCTCGCAGAGCGCCTTCACCTGAGCGGGATCGAAGATGTTGCGCTCATATTTTTGATCGGCGCAGTCGTAGTCGAACAGGATGACGCCGCCGAGTCCATGGTCGCGCGCGAAATCGCGCATCCACGGCGGGACATGCGGCGTGCGGAAGCCGAGCAAAAAGAGCTCGCCGATCTGGAGAGAGGCGGGCATGGGCGCAGAAGAGGAGAGGGGCGCGGAAGGCATGGGCGTGAGATGGCGCGCGCGCCGCTGCGGTCAAACGCGGCCGCGGTGAAATTGCGGCGAAAAGGAGAGGCTCGCGCTTTCGCTCCGGCTCGACTATGAGTGCGGCGCAGCGAAGTCTCGAGTGGGAAGGACGGATGATGAGCGAGGAGATCGTCGAAAGCGCTCCGCAGACGGCGCGATATGCGACGGGCGCGATGTTCGGCGTCTCCGCCGTCACAATCTGGGCGACCTGGATCGCGGTCACGCGACTCGGCGTGACGACGACGCTGTCGGTCTATGATCTCACAATGTTGCGTTTCGGCGCGGCCGGCGTGCTGCTCTTTCCCGTCGTGCTGCGCAAGGGCATCGCGCTCGAGCGGCTCGGCGCCTTGCGCCTGCTCATTCTCGTCTGCAGCGCCGGCGCGCCCTATGTGCTCGTCGCCGCGAGCGGTCTGCGTCTCGCGCCCGCCGCCCATGCCGGCGCGCTTCTGCCCGGCTCCATGCCTCTGTTCGTCGCGCTGCTTTCCGCTGTGCTGACGCGGGAACGGTTCACATCGAGCCGCCTGATCGGCTATGCGCTGATCGCCATAGGCGGCGCTGCGATCGCCGGGCCTACGGCTTTTTCTCTCGGCGAGACGCAGCTCGGCCACCTGCTGCTATTGAGCGCGGCCTTCATTTGGGCGTGCTATGCGATCGTGCTGCGCGCGTCCGGACTCGAGTCGCTGCACGCCGCGGCGCTGGTCTCGACGGGCTCTCTCATTCTCTATGCGCCGGTCTATTTCGCCTTTCATGGCTTGCATGGGCTCGATGCGCCATTGCGCGACATTGTGATTCAGACCTTGTTCCAAGGCGTCATGGTCTCGGTGGTCGCGCTCTTTCTCTTCGGCAAGGGCATCGAGATTCTCGGCGCTTCGGCGGGCGCGGCTTTCTCCGCTCTCGTGCCGCCCATGGCGGCGCTGATCGCTATTCCGATCCTCGGCGAAACGCCCTCTCTCGTCGAGCAGATCGCGCTGCTCTGCGTCTCGATCGGCGTCTATCTCGCGAGCGGCGGCAAAGCCCCGCGCCTGCACATGCTGCGGCGCGGCTGACGGAACCCGTCTCTCCCGCAGGGGTTATCCTGTGCCCCGCGCCGCCTTCCCGCGGCGCGGCGACATCGAACGGGAGGAGCCCATGCCCGCCAGATCCAAGGCTCAGCAAATGGCCGCCGGCGCTGCGCTCGCGGCCAAGCGCGGTGAGATTCCAAAGAGCGCGCTCAAAGGCGCGTCGCGATCCATGCTGGAATCGATGAGCGAAAGACAGCTCGCGGAGTTCGCCGGAACGAAGCGCAAGGGAAAGCCCGAGCATGCCGCAAAATCGTGAGCGAAGGTGAAACGAGGAGGACGCCCCATGCATGTGCAAGCCATCATCGCCAGCCATCCGCAGATGCGCGGCCGCGCCGACGCCGCGCTGGTCGATTGCGTCGAGGCTTGTTTCGATTGCGCGCAGGCCTGCTCGGTCTGCGCCGACGCCTGCCTCTCCGAGGAGAATGTCGCGGATCTGCGCCGTTGCATAAGGCTCGATCAGGATTGCGCGGATATTTGCCTCGCGGCGGGCGCCATCGCCTCGCGCCGCAGCGCGACGGATGAGACGGCGATGCGCGCCATTCTGCAGGCATGTGTCGATATGTGTCGCGCCTGTGAGAAGGAATGCCGGCGCCACGCCAAGCATCACGAGCATTGTCGCATCTGCGCGGATGTCTGCAAGGAATGCGAGAGCGCCTGCCGCCGCGCGATGGGCTCTGCGCATTAGCGACGGTCGGAGGGCTCTCTCCTCACACTCCGGCGGCGGGCTGGGGAGGGGGCGCTGCGGCCCGTCTCAGGCGCCCGTCCCATAGGCCTTCAAAAACACCGCGAGACCAGACTCCATCACCCGCTCATATTCCGCTTCGCTGCGCAGCTCCAACCCCAGCGCGACGCGCATCGGCAGGTCAGAGACAGTGAGATTCAGCAATTGCTCCGCCGCCATATGGGCGTCGTCGAAGACGAGCAGGCCTCGCGCTTTCGCCTCGCCGAGATAGGCGGCGACGAAATCGAGGACATTCTTCTTGCCGCTGTTGAAGTAGAGATGGCAGAGCTCTGGGAAGCGCCAACGCTCGCTCGACACCGCCTGGAAAAAGGCGGCCGATTCCTTCGTCAGAAAACGCACGACGAAATGTCCGCAGAGCTCGCGCAGCGCCGGCTTTATGCCTGTGTCGAGAGCGGGTGAGGGAACGTTGACGCATTTCTCATTGCATTCGGTCTCGATGAGATTGCGAAACAACGCCTCCTTGCTGGGGAAATAGGCGTAGAGCGTCGCTTTCGACACGCCTGCCGTGCGCGCGATCGCGTCCATGGACGTGTCGGCGAAGCCTTGCTCCAGAAACTGTGTCCGCGCCGCCGAGAGGATCTGACATTCCTTTCGACTCGGGACATGCTCCCCGGCCGGCTCGATGGTGGTCGACTCCGCTCCCTCGGTCATATCGTTCGGCAGACCCCCGTCATCCTACGCCCCCGCCCTGCACCCGCGACCCAGTCTCTTACAGGCTTTTGCGCCTCCGGTTCATCCCCGGGAAAAACTGAACCGTTCAGTTTTAGCATTGACACATCGCCTCTGCATTAATATTAAAACTGAACGGTTCAGTTTTCGAGAGGGTCATGTCGAAATTTTCCCGAATCGGTATCCGACAAGCGAAAACTGCGCCTTTTCGGAGACAGGGGCGGACGATTGCGCGCGGCGTAGCGACGCTCGCCGCTTTGGCGCTTTCCGCTTGCGCGGTCGGGCCGGATTTTGTTCCGCCTCCGGCGCCGGCAGAGGCCGGCTATGGCAAGATCGGGGCTGGCACCCAATCGGCGGCGGTCGCCGGCGGCGCCGCGCAGCGCTACGCCCATGGCCGCGACGTGCCCGGCGAATGGTGGAAGCTGTTCCGCTCCAAGCAGATATCGGCGCTCGTCGCCGAAGCGGTGGCGAATCACCCGGATATAATGGCGGCCGAGGCGGCGTTGCGTCAGGCGCGCGAGACGATCGAGGCCAATGCGGCCACCTTTCTGCCGCAGGCGACGCTCGGCGACAGCTATACGCGGCAGCAGTCGACGACGGCGCAATACGCCGGCCTCACTTCCTCGAGCTCGTCGTCTTCGTCCTCCTCGTCATCCAGCTCCAGCTCGACCTTCGTCTATGGGCTGCACAACGCCAATGTCTCGGTCTCCTTCGCGCCGGACGTGTTCGGCAAGTCCTGGCGCACATTGGAGAGCGACACGGCCGCTGCCGAGCAGAAGCGTTTCCAGCTCGAGGCGACCTATCTCGCGCTGACCGCCAATGTCGTCACCGCGGCGATCTCCGACGCCTCTTACGCCTCGCAGATCAAGGTGACGCGCGATCTCATCGCCGCCTACCGCACCCAGCTCGATCTGCTCGAGAAGCGCTTCGAGCTCGGCGCCGTCAGCCAGGCCGATGTGCTCTCCGAGCGCGCGCAGCTGGCGCAGGCGCAGGCGACGCTGCCGCCGCTCGAGAAGGCGCGTGCGCAGACGCGCAATCTGCTGATGGCCTATCTCGGCCGTTTCCCCAACGCCGACAAAGGCGAGGCGGTCGATCTCTCCGGCCTGCGCCTGCCCGGCGAATTGCCGATCAGCCTGCCCTCGACGCTGGTGCGCCAGCGGCCGGATATTCTCGCCTCCGAGAATCAGCTGCATCAGGCGAGCGCGGAGATCGGCGTGGCGACGGCGAATATGCTGCCGCAATTCTCGCTCAGCGCCACGGGCGGCGCTCAGGCGACGAATTTCACGACGCTCTTCTCGCCGCAGACATTGGTCTACACGCTCGCCGCGCAAGCCTCGGCCAAGGCCTTCGACGCCGGCTCGCTGTTCCATACGCGCGAGGCGAAGGTGGCGGCCTTCGAGCAGGCGGCGTCGCAATATCGCTCTACGGTCATCTCCGCCTTCCAGAATGTCGCCGACTCTCTGCAGGCGGTGAAGTTCGACGCCAACACTTTGCGCGCGCAGGTCGCGGCGGAGAAGGCGGCCGCCGAGAGCCTCGAGATCGCCCGCGCGCAATATCGCGCCGGCTCGACGACCTATTCGATCGTGCTCAACGCCGAGCAGACTCTGCTCAACGCCCGTCTCGCCCGCGTGAAGGCGCAGGCGGCGCGCTTCGCCGATACGGCGGCGCTGTTGCAATCGCTCGGCGGCGGCTGGTGGAACCGCATCGACGAGACGCCGGCCTCGCAGGCCAAGCCCACCGATATCATCGCCACATCGCCGATCGCCGCGGCGATCAGAGCCCAGGCGGAGGACGCTCAAAATGGTCGCTAGAACTTTGCTGCAGGATCGTTTCGGCCCCATGGCGAAGCCGATGGCGATCATGCTCGCGATCGTCGCTCTCGTCTTTGGCGGACTCTATGGCTTCAACGCCTTCCGCAATGTGATGATCAAAGGCTTCCTCGCCTCCATGGCCAATCCGCCGCAAACCGTGTCGGTAACGACGGCGGGCTTTCAGGAATGGCGGCCGAAGCTCACCGCGGTCGGCTCGTTCCGCGCCGTCAATGGCGCCGATCTCTCGCTCGAGGCGTCGGGCATCGTCGAGAAGATCCATTTCCAATCGGGTCAGGAAGTGACGGAAGGCCAGCTCCTGCTCGAATTGCGCAAGGACACCGATCTCGCCAAGCTCGCCTCGCAAAAGGCGGCCGCCGAGCTCGCCGGCATAAATCTGCGCCGCGACCAGGCGCAATTGAAGATTCACGCCGCGAGCCAGGCGAGCGTCGACACCGATCTCGCCAATCTCAAGAGCGCGGAGGCGGAAGTCGCGCAGCAAGAGGCTGTCATCGCGCAGAAGACTTTGCGCGCGCCCTTCACTGGGCGTCTGGGCATTCGCGCCGTCGATCTCGGCCAATATATCGGCGCCGGCTCCGTCATCGTGACGCTGCAGGCGCTGGACCCGATCTATCTCGATTTCACTTTGCCGCAGCAGGCGCTGAACGGCATAGAGGTCGGCCAGCCGATCGGCGCGAGCGTCGACGCTTTCTCCGGACAGGCCTTCACCGGCAAGATCGTCGCGATCAACTCCAAGGTCGATCAGGCGAGCCGCAATGTGCAGGTGCGCGCCAGCCTCGCCAACGCCGATCACAAGCTGAAGCCGGGCATGTTCGCCCAGGTCGACATAGTGACCGGAAAGTCCGAGCGGCTGATCACTCTGCCGCAGACGGCGATCGTCTATGCGCCTTTCGGCAATTCCGTGTTTCTCGTGCAAAAGAGCGGAGCGGAGGGCGGCAAGGCCGCGCCGGCGGGCTCCGGTCTCGTGGCGCAGCAGACTTTCGTGCGTCTCGGCGCGACGCGCGGCGACGAGGTCGCTGTGCTGGAAGGCGTCCCGGAAGGCGCGAGCGTCGTCACGGCCGGACAAGTGAAGCTGCGAAACGGCGCGCCGCTGAATATTTCCGACACGCCACAGCCGCCCGTCGACGCCAATCCCAAGCCCGTGGATCAGTGAACGGAGACCTCGACAATGCGTTTCACCGACATTTTCGTGCGTCGTCCGGTGCTCGCCTCCGTGGTGAGCCTGCTGATACTGGTGCTGGGCCTGCGCTCGCTCTTCACCCTGCCGACGCTGCAATATCCGCGCACGCAGAACGCCGTCGTCACGGTGACGACCTCCTATTTCGGCGCCGATCCGGCGACCGTCGCCGGCTTCGTCACCACGCCGCTCGAGAACGCCATCGCCCAGGCGAACGGCATCGACTATCTCACCTCGACGAGCCAGATCGCAACGAGCACGATCACCGCCCATCTGCGGCTCAACTATGATTCCGGCAAGGCGCTGACCGAGATCAGCACCAAGATCGATTCTGTGCTCAATCAGCTGCCGTCGGCCGTGCAGCGGCCGGTCATCACCGTGAAGATCGGCCAGACGACCGACGCCATGTATATCGGCTTCAATAGCGATATTCTGACGTCGAGCCAGGTCACCGACTATCTGATCCGCGTCGTGCAGCCGCGCCTGCAATCCGTGCCCGGCGTGCAGACGGCCGAGCTCATCGGCGGCAAGACTTTCGCCCTGAGGGCGTGGCTCGATCCTGTCAAGCTCGCCGCCTATGGTCTCACCGCCAGCGAGCTCAGCGCCGCGCTGCAAGGCAATGACTATATCGCCGGCCTCGGCTCGACGAAGGGCCAGATGGTGCAGGTGACGCTCACCGCCGCCACGTCGCTGCATTCGCTCGAGGAGTTTCGTAATCTCGTCGTCAAGCAGGTGAACGGAGCCAATGTGAAGCTGCGCGACGTCGCCAATGTGACGCTCGGCTCGGAGGATTACGAATCCGCGGTGGCCTTCAATGGCAAGCAGGCGGTCTATATCGGCATTCTCGTCGCGCCGAACGCCAATCTTCTCGATGTCGTCAAGGGCGTCAAAGAGGCCTATCCGGACATTCTCAAAACGCTGCCGCAGGGATTGAGCAGCGACATCGTCTATGACACGACCGACTTCGTGAACAGCTCGATCGACGAGGTGATCCACACGCTGATCGAGGCCATTCTCATCGTCACCGGCGTCGTGTTCATGTTCCTCGGCTCGTGGCGTTCGGTGGTGATTCCGATCGTGGCGATCCCGTTGTCGCTCATCGGCGCCTTCACCATTCTGCTGGCGCTCGGCTTTTCGATCAATCTCCTGACGCTGCTGGCGCTGGTGCTGGCGATCGGCCTCGTCGTCGACGACGCCATCATCGTCGTCGAAAACGTCAATCGACATCTCGCCGACGGATTGAAGCCATTCGACGCCGCTTTGCAGGCGGCGCGCGAGCTCGCCGGGCCGATCATCGCAATGACCATCGTGCTGATCGCCGTCTATGTGCCGATCGGTTTCCAGGGCGGCCTCACCGGCGCGCTATTCGTCGAATTCGCCTTCACTCTGGCGGGAGCCGTGACGGTCTCCGCCGTCATCGCGCTGACGCTGTCGCCGGTAAGCTGCGCGCTGGTGTTGAAAGCGCCGCAGCGCGGCGAGGAGACGCTGGAGACGAAAATCGTCGAATTCATCGATACCAAGATGGATTGGGTCAAAGAGCGCTATCGCCGCCTGCTCGAGCGCTCGCTGCATTTCGTGCCGGTGACGCTCACATTCGGCGTCCTCGTGCTGGTGAGCATCTATTGGCTCTATACCAATTCGAAGAACGAGCTCGCGCCCAATGAGGATCAGGGCGTCGTCTTCGCGATGTCGACATCGGCGCCCAACGCCACTCTGCAGCAGAAGCTATTCTATGGCGATCAGGTCTATAAGACTTTCGCCAAACATCCGGAGATGACGAGCTCCTTCCAGATCGTCTCGCCGGGAATGATCTTCGGCGGCCTCGTGCTCACTTCGGCCGACAAGCGCAAGATCGGCGCGGAGCAGCTTCAGCAGACGCTTCAGCAGGAGCTTTCGGTCACTGTGCCGGGACAGCGTCTCGTCACCTTCCAACCGCAGCCATTGCCGGGCTCCGATGGCCTGCCGATCCAGTTCGTTGTGCAGAGCACCGATAGTTTCGACAAGATCAACGGCATTTCGCGCGAGTTCCTCTCCAAGGCGCTGGCGACGGGCAAATTCATGTTTCTCGACACCGATCTGAAGGTCGACCAACCGCAGATGTCGCTCGTCATCGATCGCGAGAAGACGGCGCAGCTCGGCTTGCGGATGGTCGACGTCGGCGGCGCCCTCACCACGGGATTGAGCGGCGGCTACACGCAATATTTCGGGTTGGACGGGCGATCGTACAAGGTCATTCCGCAGATGGCGCAGCAGTTCCGGCTCAATCCGGATCAGATCTTGAACTATTATATCAAGACTGCGGACGGCTCCTCTGTGCCGCTGTCGACGGTGGCGAAGTTCGAGACCCAGGTCGTTCCGGAGTCGCTCAATCACTTTCAGCAGATCAACTCCTTCACCATCTCTGGAGTGGCCGCGCCCGGCATTATCGCCGGCGAGGCGCTGGAGGCGTTGAAGGAGGTCGCCGCGCAGACGCTGCCGCCGGCCTATACGATCGACTACGCCGGCGCGTCCCGACAGTTCGTGCAGGAGTCGAGCGGCTTCGCGACGACCTTCGGCTTCGCGCTGATCATCATCTTTCTGGCGCTCGCGGCGCAATTCGAGAGCTTCCGTGATCCGCTCATCATTCTCGTCTCCGTGCCCATGTCGATCGCCGGCGCGCTCGTCTTCATCATGCTGGGCTTCGGCGGCGCGAGCATCAACATCTACACGCAAGTGGGTTTGGTGACGCTGATGGGCCTCATCAGCAAGCACGGCATTCTCATTGTCGAATTCGCCAATGAGCAGCAGCACCTCGGCAAGACGAAATATGAGGCGATTCTCGAGGCGACCTCGATCCGCCTGCGGCCGATCCTGATGACGACAGCGGCGATGGTTCTCGGCGTCGTGCCGCTGATCATGGCGACCGGCGCCGGCGCGGCGTCGCGCTATAACATGGGCCTCGTCATCGCCTCGGGCCTCTCGATCGGCACTTTGTTCACGCTGTTCGTGCTGCCAGCGGTCTATCTGGTGCTCGCCGCCGACCATTCGAAGGCGCGCGAACAGAGCGCTGTCGGCTTCGATGACGAGCATGACGCTCGCGCCAAGAAGACGATTCGCGTCGTCGCCTCATGAGGCGACGACAGATGCGAGCCGAAGACTCGCGGCCCACCGCCCCCCCTCGGGCCGCGGGTCTTCAGGTTCGCAGGTCGCGCGTCTCGCCTTCCATCGCGCGCGGCAGCCGCAGCGTGAAACGTGCGCCGCCTTCGGGCGGCGTGTCGTATTCGATCGAGCCGCCATGCTCATGGGCGATCGAATAGCTGATCCATAATCCGAGCCCCGTGCCTTCGCCGACCGCCTTGGTGGTGAAGAAGGGCTCGAAGATGCGGCTGCGCAACGCCTCCGGCACGCCCTTGCCATTGTCCGCGACGGCGACGATCGCCGCATCGCCTTCGCCGCGCATGGTGATGGTGACGAGCGGCGCCTCCATATCGCGCACGGCGTCGAGCGCATTGTCGATGAGATTGACCAGCACCGAATGAATCTGCCCGCTCTGCCCGGAGGCGTAGAGCGCGGGCTCGAGGCGCGTCACGATTTTCGCTTTGGCCTTCTTGCTGCGCGAGGCCCATTGCGCGGCGGTTTCCACGACCTTCGACAATGACACCGCCTCGCGCGGCGCCTTGGTGCTGAAGGAGAGGCGACGCAAATTCTTCACGATCTCGCTGATGCGCACAGCGCCTTCCAGCGTGCCGTCGATCAGCGGCTCGAGATCGGCGAGAATGGCGTCTATGCCGCTCGCTCGGCGAAGCTTGTCGCGCTCCTTCGCACTCGCGCCTGCATGGATCGCCTCGAGATAGGCGGCGATCGCCTTGCGATAGCGGTCGAGCGTATGGATATTGCCGTAGACGAAGCTGATCGGATTATTGAGCTCATGTGCGACGCCGGCGACGAGTCGGCCGAGGCTCGCCATCTTCTCCTGCTCGACGAGGCGCGACTGCGCCTGTTGCAGATCGACATGGGCGCGATGCAGCGCCTCATAGGCGCGGCGCAATTCGCCGATCGGCCGGCCGGTGAAGACAGCGCCGGCGCGCCGTCCATCCGAGTCGAACAGTGGCGAGCAATTGATCGCCATCAGATCGGAAGGGCCGTTGCTGGTGCGAAAGCGCAGCTCGACGCTGGTCGGATCGCGCGCCTGGCCGGCGACGATGGCGGCGGCGCGCGCTTCGTCTTCCTCGACGAACAGCGCTGCGATGGAGGCGCCTTTCAGCTCCGCCTCGCCGCGGCCGGCGAGCTCCTCGAAAGCGGGATTGACCTGCAATATCGCGCCGCGCTCGTCGCAGACGATCAGCACGTCCGAGACGGAGGCGATGACGCTCTGAATGAAATTGCGCGCCGCCTCGAGCTCGCCATTCTTGCTTTCGAGATCCGCTTCATAGCCGATGAGGTCCGCATAGACCTCGTCCATC
Organism: Methylosinus sp. H3A; assembly: GCF_015709455.1. Classification (NCBI taxonomy): domain Bacteria; kingdom Pseudomonadati; phylum Pseudomonadota; class Alphaproteobacteria; order Hyphomicrobiales; family Methylocystaceae; genus Methylosinus; species Methylosinus sp. H3A. The sequence continues at coordinate 861,313 of NZ_JADNQW010000005.1, read as the reverse complement.
TTCTTGATGACCTCGAGCCAGACCGATTCGCCGCCGTCCGACAGCGCGATCTCCTCCTTGCCCGCCACCAGCGCGATGAGATCGCCATGTTTGGCGTAGGATTTGACGTCAGCTTTCGTCATCGACGACACGGGAAATGTCATAGCGGGCGATCTTGCTGCGTAATCCGACGCGCGACAGACCGAGCTCGTCGGCGACGTGGCTGATGTTGCGTCCGTTGCGCTCGAGCGACTCCTTGATCAGCGCGCACTCCAGCATTTCGACGCGCTCCTTCAGCGTGAAGCGGCCCTGTGTCTCGTCTGGCGTCGTCGCCGCGCGGTGATCGGCGATCGTCGGCGACAAGAGGTCGGGAGGAAGATTGGCGTCGCCGTCGCTCAGCACCACCATGCGCTGGATCTCATTGTGCAGCTCGCGCACATTGCCGGGCCAGTCGTAGCGCTCCATCAGCCGCAGCGTCTCCGGCTCGAAGCCGGGCACGCGGCGATTGAAGGTCTGATTCACGCTGACGAGGATGCGCGCCGCGATGATGGCGATGTCGCAGCGCCGCTCGGCCAGCGTCGGCAGATGGATGGGAAAAGTGGCGAGGCGATAATAGAGGTCGCGCCGAAAGCGCCCCGCTTCCACCTCGGCGACAATATTGCGATTGGTGGCGGCGATGACGCGCACGTCGACGCGGCGCGGCCGTTGCGCGCCGAGCGGGCGAATCTCGCCCTCCTGCAGCACGCGCAGCAGCTTCACTTGAAACGATGGCGATGTCTCGCCGATCTCGTCCAGAAAGATCGAGCCGCCGTCGGCGACTTCGAACAGGCCGACGCGATCCTGATAGGCGCCGGTGAATGCGCCCTTCTTGCAGCCAAATAATTCGCTCTCGAGCAATTCGTCCGGCAGCGCGCCGCAATTTTCGACGACGAAAGTCTTCTCGCCGCGCGCCGAGCCGTGATGAATGGCGCGCGCGAGCAGCTCCTTGCCAGTGCCGGACGCGCCGGTGATGAGCACGGAAATATCATATTCCGCAGCGCGGCGGGCGAGGGCGATCGCCGCGCGCATCGGGCTCTCCGGCGCATGGACGATGCGGCCGAATTCGAACATGCGCCGCTCCGCGCGCCGCCTGTCGCTGGCGAGACGCTGCAGACGCTCATTGGAGGGCTTGGCCTCGAGCGGCGGCGCTGCGCCGCCGTCCTTCTGGAAAGCGTAGAGCTGCGCCGCCTCGCGCACCGATTGCACGAGCTTGTCGGGATCCCAGGGCTTGGTCACATATTGAAATATGCCGGCCTCGTTGACGCCGGCGATAATGTCTTCCGCATCCGTATAGCCGGAGATGATCATGCGCACAGGCTCCGGCCAATTCTCGCGCACGCGCGTCAGAAATTCGACGCCGCTCTCGCCCGGCATGCGCTGATCGCAGAGGATCACTTGCACGAGATCGCCGGCGAGCACAGCCTCGGCCTCGGTGGCGTTGTTGGCGCAGACGATCTGAAATTCGCCGCCGAGCACGCGGCGCAGCGATTCGAGCGAGCGCTTCTCATCGTCGACGATGAGCACGGTGGCGCCGCGGGAGATCGGCGTCGCCTCGCTCTCCATTTCGCTGCGGTCCTCGCGCTTGTTCATCTCGGAGCCTCACTCAGCAGATGCGGGGCAATTGCTCGCCGGAGAGCCAGTCGATGACGCGTCCGCCGCCGAAGGCGGTCGTCATCTGCACGAAACAATGCTCATCGGCGACGATCTCGCCGATGCGCGCGGCCTGCGCGCCCAGAGGATGCGCGCGCATAGCCGTGAGCAGCGCATCCGCCGCCTCGCGCGCGACGATTGCGAGCAGCTTGCCCTCATTGGCGACATGCAGCGGATCGAGCCCCAATAATTCGCAGGCGGCGGCGACCTGCGGCGCGACGGGGATGGCCTTTTCCTCGATCCGCACGCCGACGCGCGACTGATGCGCGATCTCGTTGAGCGTCGCCGCGACGCCGCCGCGCGTCGGATCGCGCATCAGGCGAATGGCGGCACCGGCCGTCTCCACCATCAGCGCGACGAGCTCGTGCAGCGCGGCCGTGTCCGAAAGCACTTGCGTCTCGAAGGAGAGATTCTCGCGTTTCGACATCACCGCGACGCCATGATCGCCGATGGAGCCCGAGAGCAGCACGACATCGCCCGGCCGCGCTTTGTCGCCGGACAGCTCGAGCCCTGGCGGAACAACGCCGACGCAAGTGGTCGAGACGAAGACGCCATCGGCTTTGCCGCGCTCGACGACCTTGGTGTCGCCGGTGACGATGGCGACGCCCGCGGCGCGCGAAGCTTCGCCCATGCTCTGCGCTATGCGCTCGAGCTCGGCGAGCGGAAAGCCCTCCTCTATGATGAAGCTCGCCGACATATGCAGCGGTCGTGCGCCCGCCATGGCGATATCGTTGATCGTGCCATGCACCGCGAGCTTGCCGATATCTCCGCCGGGGAAAAACAGCGGCGAGACGACATAGCCGTCCGTCGTCATCGCCATGCGCCCGGACGGAATGTCGAAAACAGCTTGGTCATTGCCTGCGGAGAGCCATTCATTGTCGAAGGCCGCATGAAAAATCTCTCCGATGAGCCGCGCCATGGCGCGGCCGCCCGAGCCATGCGAAAGCTCGACGCGGCCATTGCGGAGATCGAGCTTGCGGCCGAGAGGCTCGTGCTTGTTCATGACGCTTTCCGCGCTTCGTTTCGCCGGGGTTCATATTGCCGGAATCTTCCATAAGCCCAATAGGCGGCGCAAGAGCCTTCCGAGGACACCATGCAGGAGCCCATGGGCGTCTCCGGCGTGCAGGCGACGCCGAATAATTTGCAGTCCTGCGGCCGCTTCTGGCCGCGCAATATCGCGCCGCATTCGCAGGCCGGATTGTCGCGCGCCGGCTGTGTCACCATCGAGAAGCGCCGTTCGGCGTCGAATTGCGCGTAAGGCTCGCGCAGCTTGAGCGCGCTTTGCGGAATCTCGCCGAGCCCGCGCCATTCGAAGGCTTCGCGCAGCTCGAATATCTCCGCCATTTCGTCGATCGCCTTGGCGTTTCCGCTCTCGGTCACGGCGCGGCGATATTGGTTCTCGATCTCGCAGCGGCCCTCGTCGATTTGCCGCACCAGCATCAAAATGGCCTGTAAAACATCGAGCGGCTCGAAGCCGGCGATGACAACGGGCTTGTGATAGTCGGTCGCAAAACGCCGATAGGGCGCCGAGCCGATGACGGTCGAGACATGGGCGGGGCCGATGAAACCTTCGATTTCCACGCCGTCCTGCGTATCGAGAATGGCCTGCATCGCCGCGGGCGTCAGCACGTGATTGCAGAAGATGGAGAAATTGGCGAGGCGCTTCTTCTGCGCGAGGCGAATGGCGAGCGCGGTCGGCGGCGTCGTGGTCTCGAAGCCTATGGCGAAGAAAACGACTTCACGATTCGGCTCCTTCTCGGCGATGGCGATGGCGTCGAGCGTCGAGTAGACCATGCGAATATCGGCGCCGTTGGCCTTGGCCTTCATCAGGCTGGAGCCGCCAGAGGCCGGCACGCGCATCAGATCGGCATAGGTGCAGAGCGTGACCTCTTTGCGCTCGGCGAGGCGGATGGCGTCGTCTATGCGCCCCATCGGCAGCACGCAGACGGGGCAGCCGGGGCCGTGAATGAGGCGGATGTTCTCGGGCAGAAGGTCTTCTATACCGTAGCGCGAGATCGCATGCGTATGGCCGCCGCAGAATTCCATGAAGCGATAGGCGCGCTCGCTCTGGGCTTCTTCCCTTATCCTCTGCGCGATGGCGCGCGCGAGCTCGCCGTCGCGATATTCGTCGACATGTTTCATGGCTGCGCTCCGAGCGCGGCGGCCTCGCGCAGCAGAGCGAGCGTCGCCATCGCTTCTTCCTCGTCGATCTTGGCGAGCGCATAGCCGACATGCAGCACGACATAATCGCCGATCGCGAGATCGTCGACGAGCGCGACGGAAATGATCTTGCCGACACCGTCGACGCTCACGCGCGCCATCTGATCCGGCAGCAGCTCCTCCACGCGAGCGGGTATGGCGAGACACATTTTGCTTCAGGCCTTTCTCTGTCGCGCGATATGGGCTTGCCCCAATGAGAGTCCGCCGTCGTTCGTCGGCGCCTTGCGGGCGAGCAGCGCTTCGATCCCCTGTTCACGAAGGCGCGAGACGAGGCCTTCGGCGAGAATTTTGTTCATCATGCAGCCGCCGCCGAGCGCGACACGGCTCTCGCCGCGCGCTCGCGCCGCCTCGAAAATCCAGCTCGCGAGCGCTTCGATCAGCGTTCCGTGAAACAGCTCGGAGCCTCTAGCCGCGTCGAGGCCGGGCTTCAGCAGCGCGGCGAAGAGCTTCGTCAAATCGAGAACGCCGCTCTCGATCTTGTAGCCATTGGCGAGCGCGAACGGACGCTCGCACAGCGCCTCGAGCTCCATCGCCGCCTGCCCTTCATATTGCTGAAGCTGCCGGACGCCCAGCAGCGCGGCGGCGGCGTCGAACATGCGGCCGAGACTCGTCGTTCGCGCGACATTGGGCGCGCTCGCCAGCATTGCGACCTTGCCTGCGAGCTCGACGCCGGGAAAACGATCGAAGACGTCGCCGCAGCGATCCTGCGCGACCAGCGCGGCGACGCCCATGCGCCAGGGCTCGCGCGCGGCGCGGTCGCCGCCGGGCAGCGGCAGAGGCGCGAGATGGCCGAGTCGGCGCCAATGGCCGGCGTCCACCAGCATCAGCTCGCCGCCCCAGGCGCCGCCGTCGTCGCCGTATCCATAGCCGTCGAGCGCTGCGCCGAGGATCGGGCCTGCGATTCCATGTTCGGCGGCGATGGCGGCGATATGCGCGGCATGATGCTGCACGCGCATGATCGGGAGCCCCGTCTCCTCCGCATAGCGCGTCGAAGCGAGATCTGGATGAAGATCGCAGGCGACGATTTGCGGCGTCATGTCGAGAATATCGAGCATACGTGCGATGGTCTCGCGATAAAAATCGATCGTTGCGCGATCGTCGAGCGAGCCGATATGCGTCGAGATGAAAGCCTCGCGTCCGCGCGTCACGGTGATCGTCGTCTTCAGATGAGCGCCGAGCGCGAGCGTATCGGGCCCGTCGTCTGCGAGCGCGATCGGCTCAGGCGTGAAGCCGCGCGCGCGGCGCAAAATGGCCGGCGCGCCGGCGATGACGGATGTCACGCTATCGTCGGCGCGGGCGACGATAGCGCGGTCATGGCCGATGATGAGATCGGCGATGGATGCGAGATTCGCGCATGCCTCCTCGTCGTCGACGATGAGCGGCTCGCCGCTCGGATTGGCGCTGGTCGCGACGAGCGCGAAATCCTGCGGCGCCATGCGCCAGTCTGCGCCCGCGGCGGCGTGGAAGAGAAGATGATGCAGCGGCGCATAGGGCAGCAGCAGGCCGATACGCGACAGGCCGGGCGCGACAGAGGGCGCGAAGTCTTCGCGCTTTTCCACGACGACGATCGGCCGCGCGATCGATTGCAGCAGGCGCAATTCTTCGGCGTCGAGGACGCCGGCGCGCCTCGCGGAGGCCGCATCGGCTACCATCACGGCGAAAGGCTTGGCGTCGCGGCCCTTGCGGCGACGCAGCTCTGCGACGGCCGTTTCGTTGCGCGCGTCGCAGAGCAGATGAAAGCCGCCGATCCCTTTGAGCGCGACAATGCCGCCGCTCCGGATCGTTGTGACGATCTCTTCGATGATGGCGGCATGATGGGCGCCCGAAGGCTCGTAGTCCTTTGCGGCGTCAGGACCGAGGGCCTTCAGGCTCGCATCTTCCGGCGACAGACGCGAAAGCCGCGGCCCGCATTTCGGACAGGCGATCGGCTGCGCGTGAAAACGTCTGTTCGTCGGATCGGCATAGTCGCGCGCGCAATCCTCGCACATTGCGAAAGCCGCCATCGAGGTCTGCGCGCGATCATAGGGCAGGCGCCGCGTCAGCGTGTAGCGCGGCCCGCAATGGGTGCAATTGACGAAAGGATAGAGATAAAAGCGGCTCTTCGGATCGAAGAGATCCTCGAGGCAATCGTCGCAGACGGCGGCGTCGGGCGTGATGCGTGTTCGCGTGCGGCCGTCGCGGCTCGGCTCGATGGAGAATTTCGCGTCGCGCAGCGGCGTGATGGCTTCGCATTCGAGACTGTCGATGCGCGCGAGCGGCGGCGGCTCGCGCTTCAGCGCCGCGACGAAATCCTCGACGCGCGCGCCTTCCACCTCCATCAGCACGCCTTGCGAATCATTGCGCACGAAGCCAGCGAGCGCATAGCGATCCGCGAGCGAATGCACGAAAGGCCGAAAGCCGACGCCTTGCACGGCGCCGGTCACTCGCAGCCTCAGCCTCGTCGCATCGCTCGACGGCATGAGCTTCTTCTCCTCACTTGGCCGCGGCTGCTCGCGCATGTCGCGCCGCCAGCCGCGCGGCGCGCGCCTCGATCCAGGCGTAGAAGGCGGCCATGCCCTCGCCGGTGCGCGCGGAGACGACCAATGTCTGGAGATCGGGATTGACCTTCAGCGCATTGGCGAGGCAGCGTCCGACGTCGAACTCCAAATGTGGCAGCAGATCGGATTTGTTGAGCAGCATCAGATCGGACGCCGCGAACATTTCCGGATATTTGAGCGGCTTGTCCTCGCCCTCGGTCACCGAGAGCACGACGACCTTATGCGCCTCGCCGAGATCGAAGGCCGCCGGGCAGACGAGATTGCCGACATTCTCGATGAAGAGCAGAGAGGAGGGCGCGACGGTGAGCTCGCAGAGCGCATGCGAGACCATATGCGCATCGAGATGACAGCCCTTGCCGGTGTTGATCTGCAGCGCGGGAACGCCGGTCGCGCGAATGCGCTCGGCGTCATTGGAGGTCTGCTGATCGCCCTCTATGACCGAGATCGAGAAGCGATCTTTCAGGTCCGAGATCGTGCGCACGAGGAGTTGCGTCTTGCCCGAGCCGGGGCTGGAGACGAAGTTGAGCGCGAAGACGCCCGACTGCTCGAGCCGCACCCGATTCTCGCGGGCGTGGTCGTTGTTCTTGGAGAGTATGTCGCGCTCTATGCGGACGATGCGCTCCTGGCTGAGGCCGGGCGCATGGACGCCCGCCGGCCCGGCGCCATAGTCGTGACGATGGCCGTGATCATGCGCGTGGCCGTGGTCATGGTCGTGGTGATGTGCATGGTCGTGATGATCATGGCCATGGTCGTGGTGGTGATCATGGTCGTGATCGTGAGCGTGGCCATCCGCATGATCATGTGGATGATCGTGGCTGTGCTCTGGTTTTCCTTCGATGCTGGAAGTTCCGCAGCCGCAGACCGTACACATTAGTCGACCTCCAGTTCCTGCACCCGCATATCCTCGCCACCCGTGACTTGGACGTGATATCCGCCGCACTCCGGGCAAGGCCCAAATCTTTCTTCGACGGCGACGGTTTTCGCGCAATCGAGGCACCAGCCTTCGCCGGGAATCCGTAAAATGTCGAGGCGCGCGCCTTCGACGATTCCGCCGCGCGCCACAGCCTCGAAGCAAAAGCGAATCGCCTCCGGCTCCACATGGCTCAGCGCGCCGATCTCGAGGCGCACGACGCGCACGCGTGAAAAGCCCTGCTTGTGGCTCTCTTCCTCGATCAATTCGACGATGCTCTCGGTCAGCGCCATCTCATGCATAGGCGGCGTCCCGGACCTCGACGCGAAAGGCGACGCAGGGGTCGAACAGCCCGGCCAGCCGCGTGATCGTCTGCGTCGCTTCGGCGCGCGGAACGCGCGCGCCGAGCAGAGCGGCGACGAAAGGGCCGGCGGGATGAAAATTCCATTCGGTTGGCGCGACGATCGCATAGTTTTCGATCCTGTCGTCCGGTGTGAGCCGAACCCAATGATATAATTCTCCGCGCGATGTTTCGAGCGCGCAATAGGCTTCGCGCGTGGCGAAAGCGGCGCTGCGGGACTCGTCTTCCGGTGACGCCGACTCGAGCCGCGCCAATAGTTGCGCGAGATCGATCATGCGGGCGCGAAAGCGCGCGCAGAGCGCTCCACGCGGCAATTCGGTCTCGCGCCAATGACGTGCGAAGGCGCCTGTTTCCGGCGCCCGGCCGGCGATGCTCGGCGCGGCGGCGAAGCTTTCGCCCTGTGTCCTTATCCCTTCGAGCGCCGAGGCGTCGTCCTCTGCGCGCAGCGCATCGGGCGCGGTCGCGGCGATCATCGGCCCGCGCTCCAGCTCGCGCCACAGCCGTCCGAAGGGCGTCTCCGGCGCGGGGGCGGCCCTCGCCGGATCAGCGGGAAGGCCGAGCGCCGCCGTCTCGGCGCGCAGCCGCGCCGCGATGTTTCGGTGGTCGCGCGATTGCGCCGCCGCGAGCTCGCGGGTCAGCGCCATCGCCTCGCGCAAGGTCGCCGGCGGAATCGCGTCCTCCGCCATGCTCGCCAGAGCGCGCAGCGTCTCGGCGAGGCGCTCGCAATCGAGCGCGACGAGGTTTTGCGGCGCGGCGCGCTGTTGCTCTCCGCGCGCCGCGGCGATGGCGCGGGCGGCGGCGAAGGCGTGCGAAAGGCCGCACAATGAGAAGAGCCGCGCGGCGAGCGGCGGAATTTCTGCGGCCGGGCGGCCGAGAAACAGGCGCGTCAAATGAACGGGCCGGCTCGATCGCACGCGCACCGAGCAGACGCGATCGTCGGCGAGTTCGGCGATGATGGAGATCGCGCCTGGTCCCAGCGCGCCGAGATCGGCTTGGCCGCTCATGACGCGAGCTCTCCGGCGGCGCGGCGGCGGCCTCCGAACAATGTTCTCCTGTCGAGCTCGGCCGCGGGTTCGGGCTCTCGCTTTGGCGCTTCGTGGAGATTGGGATCGAAGAGCGCGTCGAGCGACGCCTGTGCCGCAAGCGTCGCCGCCTCATGGTCGGCGAAGTCGTCCATAGGTGAAAACAAGGAGCAGGAGGCGATCCGCCCGAATCCCGCGATCTCGCTCACATTGAATTCGACATCGCCGGCGGGGAAGCGCAGCTTCAGCTGCGCGTGGTCCGGGAAAGGCGCGTCGGGGCCGGGCGCCGTGACGACGAGATTGGCGAACCAGGGCGTGACCACCACGCCGAGGACATAGGGGCCGAAATCGCGAAAGCCGAGCGCCTCCACCGCGAGCGCCTCATTGCAGACGGGGGAGTCGCGCATCGCCGTCTCGTGGACGCCGCGATAGAAATCCGCGAGCCTCGCGCCTCTCGCAGCGGCGTCGCTCAAGTGTCGCACCTCAGGAACTTCTCGCGCGGCGCGTCGCATTCGGGGCAGCGCCAGTCTCGCGGAAGATCGGCGAAGGCGACGCCGGGCGGCACCTGCCAGACGGGATCGCCCTCGGCGGGGTCATACACATGCCAGCAAACGCCGCATTCCATGCGCGCGTCGGGCGCGATATCGCGAAGCGCTTCGTCGCTCATGTGAAATAGGCCTCGTGAATTTCGCGCAGACGCTCCGCCGAATCGTGGAAATCTTCGTCGGCGGCGCACGCGGCCGCCGGCGTGTCGCCGATCTCCAGCGTGTCGAGGATGATCGTGCCCATGGCGTTGAAGAACTGCACCGACCAGACATGGCGCGCGCCGGTCGCGGTGATCTTGGCCGAGCCATAGCCGTGCGAGATCAGTTGCACGGGGCCGTTGCCGAGCGTCTGCTGCAGATGCTCCATATCGATCTCCGACACGGGCAGCAGCGAGAAATTGACGACATGGGAAGGATCCCCGGGCCGATGCGCGCGCATGCGGGCGTCGATCTCTGCGAGCATGGGCATGACATTCATGGCGCCCTCGGGCTCCGCGCCGATCGTCAGCCGTTCCGCGGTGAAGCCTGCAGCGCGCTCGACGACATGAGGTATGGCGGCGATCTCGAGATAATCGGCGGAGAGCCGGCCTTCGGCGTCGGAGAAGCGGACGCGCCACAGGCCCGCCATAGTGGCCTCTTGTATTTGCGCGGTGACGCCGTCGGGGAGGACGGCGAGGCCGCTCACCTCGCCCTCGCCGAGCACTTGGCCCATCAGCTCGCGTTCTTTCTCCTCATAATCGGTGATGTCGAACAGTCGGCTGGGGGCGTCGGCGCGCTGCGCTCGAAGCGCGTCGGCGAGCTGCGGCAGCAGCGCGGCCGTGCGCGGGCATTCGGCGACGGCCTGCTCGCCGCTCGCCGTCGCCAGAAAAGAGATGACGCTGCGTTTGGTCTCCGCCTCGGCGTCATAGCCGATCGGCATCACCGTCATCGCGTCGTCGGAGCCCTCCGGCGAGATCCAGAATCCGGCTTTCATGAGCTCGTTTCCCCTTCGGTGAAGGTGATGCGCACGCGCGGCTCTTTCGCGGGCGGCGTCTGCAATTGCAGCAGCGCCTCGATCCGCGAGAGATATTCCGCCCAATCATAGACTTTCGGCAGCACGCCGAGCGTCTCGCGCCCATAGGTCACGACGAGGCTCGGATAGACGCAGACGCTGAAGCGCGCTTCGAGCGCCTTTTCGGCGGCCGGTGCGACAATTGCGGCGCGCAGGCGATCGGCGAAGGTTTCGATCAGCTGCGGAAAGATGATCGCCACATCATGGGTCTCGCTGCGCTGCTGCGGATCGCCGCCGAAGAAGAGCAGCGTATGCGCGGGCGCGCCGGGCGAGGGCGCGAGAAAGGCGTCGATCGTAGTCTCGTCCAGCAGAGTGACGCCGGCTTTCTCGCTCAGCGCCAGCTGCAACGACCCGGACATGCGAAACCCTCCCTTTTTGCTTTCTCGAAAGGCCGCAATCGCCATGCCATAGGCGCTCGGAGAGGGCGCCAAGCTAGGTGACTGAGTCGAAAGCAGCTTTCCAGATCGCGGCTGCGGATCGGCGTCGGTGTTCTGGAAAGATGCTTACCGCCTTGTGGGGCAGCTTTCCAGCGGCTGCTATTTTCTCAGGAAATCCGGCAGCTGCGGCTCGCGGTCGACGAGATCGGCGAAGAGGTGATCGACATTCTCGCCGGCGAGCGCTTTTTCCACGGCGTCGAGCGCGTCGTCGATCTGCGCGGCCTCGAGCGGGTCCAGAACGCGGATCGCCGAATCGATATGCACCAGCACTTTCGTCCCGGGCGGCTGCGCGCCGACGAGCGCCATGGACACGGGGCGTCTCTCGCCCCGGCGCTCGCACAGCGCTCCGAAGGCGTCGCCTTCGATCACCGTCATGGGAAAGCCGACGCACATCGCCTGCGGTCCGTCAACGCCAAGAAGACGCGCGCCAAGACGATGCGCGCCAAGGCTTGAACCAATAGGCCGCGGCGACGATCATCGCGCCCCAGGCGAGCGACAATGTCATCGTCAGGAGATGATCCGGCTCGGTCAAGGCGTGGGCGATGTCATAAGCCAGATCGTCCGGATGCAGGCCGGGATGCGCCATGGCCGTCGCCGGAAGCAGCCAAGCGGCGGCGGACGCCGCGAAACGGATCGCTTTCATGGTCTCGTCTCCTCATCGGCGCCGTCGAGGCGCCTCTCATAAGCGTTTTGGTCGAGGTCATGCGCCAGCAAGCGTTGGAATGTTTCCGCGCTTCTCGCTCGCGGGCGGAGCTCCACGCCCCATTCTTTGAGCGTTTCGAGCGCCGCAGCGAGCGCCGGCTCGATCGCGGTGGCGACCGGCGCCGTCAGCGGGCCGCCCCAGTCCTCGAGGTCTTGCGGTTGGCAACCGATGAGCGCGAGGCGCGACGGATAGCGGCCGAGCAGATCGGCGGCGGAGAGCACCTCCTGAAAGCCGGTCTGATGCAGGCTCATCTTTTTCGCGCCCATGAAGCGCGGAACCTCTGAGTCGCGCACGATGCGCAAGGTTCCGGGCTCGAGGCCGTAATCGATCGCGTCGAAGACGAGAAGCTGGTCGCAGGCTTCGACGAATTGCACGAGATAGAGGCCCTGCGTGCCGCCGTCGAGCACGGTCACATCGGGGCCGGTTTCATAGCGCGCGTGGAATTCCTCGACGACGCGGACGCCGAAGCCTTCGTCCGCCCAGAGAATATTGCCTATGCCGAGAATGAGAGTGCGCATGGCGTCTCCTCAGCTGTCCCTCGCCCCGTCGCCGCGCGACGACTCACTTGTCGGCCTCGTCGCGGAACACGCGCTCGCCGGAGACCATCGAGGAGATGAGGCTCTGGCGCGACACGATATCCTCGCGCACCGCGGTGTAGATATGGATGATGACGAAGAGAATGACGCCCCACATGGCCAAATGATGCCAAGTGTGGACGTCCTGGCTGTTCGGCCAGATCAAGAACACCCAGCCGAACAATTTATATTGCCAGCTGTCGCGCCCCTCCCCCTCCGAGTAGAGCGCGAAGCCCGTCACCACCAGGAAGGTCAGCAGCAGCATGAAGAAGAACATGATGAGATGGCCGAGCGGATTATGCCCGATATATTTCTTCGGCTGCTTCACGAGAAAGGCGTACCAACGCGCCTCGTAGAGAACGCCCGACAGCCATTGGCGGTCCCACACCGGCAGATAGAAAATCTGCTTGGCGTGCTCATTGCCGACAAAGGCCCAATAGATGCGCATCAGCAGGGCCACGGCCAGCACATAGCCCGCCGAGAAATGCGCGAAGCGGATGTAGCCCATCAGGAATTGCGAGCTCGCCTCGCCGGGCGTCGAGGGCAAGGGCGAGGCGATGAAATAGCCCGTCGTCGCCAGCACGACGATCGCCGCGGCATTGATCCAGTGCCATAGCCGCACCGGCGCTTCATAGACATAGACGCTCTGCAGTTCCGCGGCTTTCTCGCCGTGGCTGTCCAGAACGCCATGGACTTGCGTCGCCTCGGTCATGATCTTGCCTCCGCTCAGCGAACCGTGACTTTCGTCATCTCCTGTCCGTCCTCGCTCATCACATGGGTCGAGCAGGCGAGGCAGGGGTCGAACGAATGGATCGTGCGCAAAATTTCGAGCGGCTTTTGCGGATCGGCGAGCGGCGTGTCCATCAGCGAGGCCTCGAAGGTGCCGATATTGCCCTTGGGATCGCGCGGGCTGCCGTTCCATGTGGTCGGCACGACGCATTGATAATTCTCGATCTTGCCGTCCTTCACCTTGATCCAATGGGCGAGCGCGCCGCGCGGCGCCTCGGTGAAGCCGAAGCCCTTGGCCTCCTTCGGCCAGGCCTGCGGGTTCCATTTGTCGATATTGGCGGTGGAGGAATCGCCGGCCTTGATATTGGCGATCAGCTTGTTCTGGAAGTGCTCCATCTTGCGCACCGCCCATTGCGCCTCGAGCGCGCGGGCCGCCGTGCGGCCGAGCGTCGAGAACAGCGCCGTGACCGGAACGCCGAGCTTCTTTAAAAACTCGTCGGTCGGCTCCTTGAACTCCGGCTTGCCCTGGGCGTAGCCGACGATATAGCGCGCCAGCGGCCCCACCTCGACGGCGTTGCCGCGCCAGCGCGGGGCCTTGATCCAGGAATATTTGCCGGCTTCGTCCAGCTCCTGAATATTGGTCGGCGTGCCCTTGGCCGCCGGGCCCAGCTTGTAATGGGGATCGGTGATTCCATCCCAAGGATGCAGGCCCTTGGTTTCGTCCGGATATTTGTACCAGGAATGGGTGACGAACTCCTGGATCTGCTCCGGATCGGTATGATCGACCGGGAAAATCTCTTTCAGATTGCCGTTGAGGATCACGCCGCGCGGCAGGCCGAGATTGCCGGGGGAAAAGTCGTTGGCGTGCTCGGGAATGTCGCCATAGGCCATGACATTCTTGCCCGAGAGGCCGCCGCCATAGAGCCAATCCTTGTAGAAGGAGCCGATGGCGAGCACGTCGGGCACATAGACCTTCTCGACGAACTCGATCGACTGCTCGATAATGGAGGTCACCAGATTGAGGCGCTCCATATTGATCGCGCCGACCGCGCCATTGCCGTCGACATTGATCGCGCAGGGCACGCCGCCGACCAGCCAGTTCGGATGCGGATTCTTACCGCCGAAGATCGTCTGGATCTTCACGATCTCCTTCTGGAAATCGAGCGCCTCGAGATAATGCGCGACCGCCATCAGATTGGCCTCGGGCGGCAGCTTATAGGCCGGATGACCCCAATAGCCATTCTTGAACGGGCCGAGCTGTCCGGACTCGACGAATTTCTTCAGACGGATCTGCAGATCCTTGAAATAGCCGGGCGAGGAGAGCGGCCAATCGGAGATCGATTGCGCCAGAGCCGAGGTCGCCTTGGGATCGGCGGAGAGCGCCGAGACCACATCGACCCAATCGAGCGCATGCAGATGATAGAAATGCACGAGATGATCGTGAACCTGCAGCGCCAGCTGCATCATATTGCGGATAGAGTTGGCGTTCTCGGGGATGGTGATGCCGAGGGCGTTCTCCACCGCGCGCACCGAGGTGAGCGCATGTGTGCCGGTGCAGACGCCGCAGATGCGCTGCGTGAAGGCCCAAGCGTCGCGCGGATCGCGGCCCTTCAGAATGACCTCTATGCCGCGCCACATGGTGCCGGTCGAGACGGCGTTGCGGATCACATTGTTCTTGTCGACATTGACCTCGACGCGCAGATGACCCTCGATGCGCGTGACCGGATCGACGACGATGCGCTTGCCGGAATTGTCGAGATTGAAGCCGTTCGGCGTCTGAATGCCCATGATCGCGTTTCCTCGGCGGCGTTTGCTTCTTGTGTTCAGGGTATTGGGCGAAGGCTCCCTCATCCTGAGGAGCGGCCGCAGGCCGCGTCTCGAAGGACGAGGGAGCCGTCACGCGCGCCCTCTGGAGCCTCGCCCTCGTGCTTTTAAGACGGCTCCTGCGGAGCCTCCTCAGCATGAGGGCGAGGGGGCGCGCGCTTTTGCTCCCTACCCTTCGTGCTTGGTCGTGATGCGCTTCACCGCGGTGACGCCCGCATGGACGGCGACGGCGCCGCCGACGACGGCTGCGGCCGCGAGGCCCACCTCATCGGCGTTATGCTCTATGCCGAACTGGTTGATCTTGGTCAGCCGGTCGTAGAAGGAGCCCTTGTCCCAGAAATCCTCTTCCGAGCAGCCGATGCAGCCATGGCCGGACTGGATGGGGAAGGAGACGCCGCCATTCCAGCGCACGGTGGAGCAGGCGTTGTAGGTGGTCGGACCCTTGCAGCCCATTTTATAGAGGCAATGGCCCTTGCGCGCCGCCTCATCGTCCCATTCCTCGACGAATTGGCCGGCGTCGAAATGCGGGCGGCGGTAGCATTTGTCGTGGATGCGCTGCGAATAGAACATTTTCGGCCGGCCCTGCCGGTCGAGCTCCGGCAGTCTGCCGAAAGTGGTGACGAAGGTGACGACGCCGGTCATCACCTCGGCGATGGGCGGGCAGCCCGGCACCTTGATGATCGGCTTGTCCTTGATGACCTTGTCGATCGGCGTCGCCTGCGTCGGATTGGGCTTGGCCGCCTGCACGCAGCCCCAGGAGGCGCAGGCGCCCCAGGCGATGATCGCCATGGCGTCCTCGGCCATCCATTTCAGCTTTTCGACGAAGGGCTTGCCGCCGTCGATGCAGAACATGCCGCCTTCGTTCAGCGGCGGATTGCCCTCGACGGCCAGAATATACTTGCCCTTGTACTTTTCCTTCGTCTCCTCGAGGATCGCCTCGGCCTGATGTCCGGCGGCGGCCATGATCGTGTCGTCATAGTCGAGCGAGATCATCGACAGCACGACGTCCTTGGCGAGCGGATGCGCCGAGCGGATGAAGCTCTCCGAGCAGCAGGTGCATTCGAGCCCATGCATCCAGATCACTGGAATGCGCGGCTTGGTCTCCAGCGCCTGCGCCATTTGCGTCGCCGCGGTCTGACCGAGGCCGAGGCTCGCGGCGGTGAGCGAGCAGAATTTCGTGAAGCTGCGGCGCGTGACGCCCTGACGACGAATGACGTCGTAGAAGGTTTCGATGGCGGCCATGTCCTTCCCCACCCTTGTGCAATGCGGCATTCGCGCGACGGCGCCGCTTGCAGGAATGTGCGCAAGTTGCGGGCCAGCGCGAGGGTAAGGAGAATCTTTCCAGGCTGTCAGGCGATTGCCGAAAATTCGGCGCTCCCCGAGGGCTCCGCGAGGAGAAGTGGCTTTCCAGCCGCGGAAAGCCACTAGACAGTCAATGCGCCGTGCAGACCATGCAAGGATCGAAGGAGCGCACGATATGCTGCACTGCGACATTCGTCGCGCCCTCTTCGCCGACCGCGAGGCCGGCGAGCGCCTGCTCCAGCGGGCCGGGATTGCCGGCGGCGTCGCGCGGGGAGAAGTTCCAGGTCGTCGGCGCGATGATCTGATAGCGCTCGATCTGGCCGTCGCGGAAGGTCGCCCAATGGCCGAGCGTCCCGCGCGCCGCCTCCACGAAGCCGACGAAAGGTCCATCGGCGAGCGGCGCGTCGGCGACGCAATAGGGCTCGCGCGGCGCCAGCGCGCGCGTCCAGTCCTCCATCGCGCGCGTCAGCAGTGCGATCTCCAGAACTCGCGCGACGATGCGGGCGAAGACATTGGAGGCGCCGCGCCGCGCCAGAAGATCGCGGATCAGCGGATGGCCGGCGACGGCCTGGCGCGCCAATGCGCCGACCTCGACGGCGCGCCCCTCGAGCCGCGGCGCCTTGGCGAAACTATAGGCCCCCTCGCGGCGCATGTCGGGAAGCGTCTCGGCGCGGGCGGGGTCGGCGGCGGTGTCGCGCATATAGGCGTGGGAGACATCTTCCTCGACGCGCGAGAGCGGCGGCTCGCGCAGCAGGGCGGTCGCGCAGTCGAGCAGGCCGGCGGGAAAGCGATGGCCTTCCGGCCCCAGATAGGCTCCGGCGGTGAGCAGCAGGCCAGGACCGGGCCCCATCTCCTCGAGGCCAAGATCGCGCGCGATGCGGATGAAGGTCGCGAAATCTCCGGCCGCGCCGGCGCCTTCCACGAAACGATCGAGCTCTCGCGCCGAGGCGAGGCCGATCACCGCGTCGAGCGGCGCGGAAAAGAGCGCGCGCTCGAGGAAGGCGCGAAAATCCGCGATGAGAGCGAGGAGCCGCATTTCATCGCCGAGCGCCAGCGCCCGCGTGACGCCGCCGGGCCGGAAGGCGAGGCTGTGCGGCCATTTGCCGGCGATCAGCCCCATCGTCTCGAGCAGCCGCGCCCGCGCCGGCAGCGCCTCGCGCAGCGCCGCGCCGGAGACGGCCTTGAAGCGCGCTTCTGTCGCTTCGTGCCAAGGCCGGCCGGCATAGGCGGCGCGGGCGAAATCCGGCATGAAGAAAACGTAGAAATGCGTCAGATGGTCGGCGATATTCTCGGCCGCATGGGCGATATTGGTCGCGATGAGCCCATTTGGCGCCGGCGCGATCGGCTGAGCGGCGCGCAGCACGGCGGCGGCGGCCAGAGATTGCGAGACCGAGCATATGCCGCAGATGCGCGGGGCGATCGCCAGCGCGTCGCCGGCGGGACGGCCGAGCAGCAATTGCTCGAAGCCTCTATAGAGCGAGGCCGAGACGCGCGCCTCGCGCACGATTCCGTTTTCGACATCGAGCGTCACCTCGAGATCGCCCTCGACGCGATTGAACGGCCCGATGACGATGCGGCTCATGTCTTCTTCTCGCCGCCCGGCTTTTTCTCCGCGCCGGGCGTCGGCCCGCGCGCGATACGGTCGCTGCGGGCGTTCTCGCGCACGCGCTTGGGCGTCGCCGATTTGGAGAGCGCGGCCAGCGCGACGAACCAGGCCTTGGGCATGTCGAGCGGCAGGCCGACCGGAATGCCGCCGATCTTGGGCGTGCGATGGACGCCGCGCGTCGCCTCGAAGCCCGGCGAGGTGCAGGCGATGCAGGTCGAGCCCGCCTGCGTGCAGGAGCCGCCGCCGTTCCAGGCGCGCTGATTGCAGTCGCCCACGGCCTGCGTCGCCTTGCAGCCCAAATGCTCCATCAGACAGCCGCGCTCGGAGAACTCCTCGGCGCTGGCCTTGAACTCGTAGAATTCATTGCGGCTGCAGCCGTGATGGGCGAGATGGTCGGCGAAAATGCGCGGCCGGCCGTAATCATCCATATCCGCCCGCGTGAAACGGCCGAGCGAAAGCGCGAGCAGCGTCTCCATGATCCAGCCCGGATGCGGCGCGCAGCCGGAGACATTGACGACCGGCAGCCCTTTGACCGAGCGATAATCCGGCCCGAGCGCCCCGCCCATATCGACGCCGGAATATTGCAGCCCGCTGGCGTCGGTCGGATCGGGCGCGCCGGCGGGCACGCCGCCGAAGGAGGCGCAACTGCCCACCGCCACGCAATATTGGGCGCGCGGCGCGAGGGCGCGCGCCCAATCGAGCATGCTGCGGCCGGTGCCCGAGAGCTTGTTGAAGAGGCCGGTGCCCTCCGGGCCGTGCAGTATCGAGCCCTCTATGCAGAGCGCGCCGAGCCTCGTTTCGCCGCGCTCGACGCGCGCGAGAATGGCGCGCGCTTCCTCGCCGGTCTCCTCGCTGACGCTCGGATGCCAGAGGAGGCGGATGCCGAAGCCGCGCAGCTCCTCGAACCAGCCGGCGGCGCCGCGCTCCAGCGTCGCCATCGTGCAGCCGCCGCAGCTGCCGGCCTGCAGCCAGAGCAGGGTGAAGTCGTCGCGCGCCTTTGTCATCGGGCGGTGATTGTAGAACAATCGGCGACGGCGCCCAAATCTTCAAAACTGCGCGTGCAGCCGCAGGCCGAAGATATTGATCGGCCCGCGCGCGGCATTATGCGCGGGATTGCCGATGAGCTGATAGTCGAGCGTCAGCTCGACGCCGTCGCGAACATTGTATTTGTAATAGGTCTCCAGCACTTTTTCGCCGGCGTAGGAGAGGCCGCCGTCGCCGATATAGACGCTGGTTCCGCCGAGGTCGAAATAGCTCACGCGCGGGCCGGCGAGGCCGGAGAACACCATGGCGCCGCCGATCTCGTCCTTGTCGCGGCCCCAGAGCGCGCCGGCCGCGGTGAAGCCGGTCGAGAGCGAGCGGTCTATGTCGGTGTAGTCGACCGTCTCGAAGCGGCCGTCCGACATGCTGGCGCGCAGGAAGAAGCCGATCTCCTTGGAGAGCTGCTGCTGCACATTGACGCCGCCGCCGACTTTGACATGGCGCTTGCGAATCCATGGATTGTTCACATCCGGCGGAAAACTGCCGGCGAGATAAGCGAAGTCGATGGCGTTCTGCACCTTGGCGAGATTGCCATTGTCGGCGAAGGCCAGGAATTTGATCACGCCCGGCTGATCGAAGAGATCATAGCGCGCCTCGAATTCGGCGACGCCCATGAATTGGCGGCCGATCTGCGGCTCGATAGAGGGGCCGTTCGGAATTTCCGAGAGCTGGAACAGGCCGCCGCGCGCGGTCCACCAATCCTGCTTCCACTCGAGCGCGGCGCCATAGGTGTAGCCCCAGGAATCGGCGGCGTAGTCGAAGGCGCCGAGCGTGTTCACGCCGAAGTTCAAGAAGCCCGTCGTCGGGTCGTGGGCGTATTTATTGTCGTCGAAAATATCAGGCACGCTGAATTTGCCGATGGTGAGGATCAGCCGATCCTTGTCGACCTTGCCGGAGAGCTGGTTCTGCGTCGATTCCAGCACTTCGTTGAAGGAGCCCGTCTCGGGATCCTCGACCTTCTCGCCGCCGTCGAGACCGATGATCTGGCGCAGGAAATAACGCTGGAAGCGCATATAGGGGGCGGCGCGTCCGACTTTCGCGACGGCGCCGTTGACATAGGAGGCGGCGCCGACGGAATTGGCGAGGCCATAGCCCATGTCGATCTCCGGATTGAGATAGACGGCGGCGCCGCGCCACAGCCGCATGCCGAAGAAGAGATTGCTCGTCGTGCCCGCGTCGGCGAGGCCCTTGGGCGGAAAGCTGTGCGAGCCCGAGTAGAGCGCCGGGAATTTGGGATAGCCCTGCAGCACGGCGGTCGTCTGGCCGTGAAAGCTGTAGCGCTCCTCGTCGTTCTTCGACTTCTCGTCGTTCTTTTCTTTTTCTTTTCCCTTGTCCGCGCTTTTCGCTTTTTCGGCGCCGCGTTTTTTCGCTTCGGCGTCCTTGCTCGGGGACTCGTTCCCGCGCTCGTCGGCTGTCTTGTCCTCGTCGCTCCTCGCTTCGTTCCCGCGCGCTTCGTCCTGCGGATCGAAACGATAATTCAGGCCGAGCCGCAGCACATGCGCTTCGCTGCGCTGGCGCGCAGCGAATTGAAACGAGAAATTATTGTCATAGACGCGGTTCTGCAATTGCTGGTTCAGATAGACATATTCTAGCCGCGCGGAGAGATGGTCGTAGAGCGCATATTCGACGCCGGCGCCGACGGCATATTTCATGCGCGAGGATTTCGAGACCGGCGCGAAGAAGAGGCCGAGCGGCCCCGCGTCATAGAAAACGAGGTTCGACGCGCCGCGCCCGCCGCCGGCCGCGACGCCGCCGGTCGCATAGAACAGCGTGCGGTCGACGGCGTAGCCGAGGCGGGCGCGAATGCTGGCGAAATAATCGCCGTTCTCGTCCGATGTCAGCCCATAGGCGGTGATCCCGAGCGGCCGATAGGCGGCGGGCGCCGGAAAGACGCCGGTGGAGGCGCGGCGAAGCCCCAGAAAATTCAGATCGGTTTCGAGCCCATAGACCCAGGGGCCGTGCTGCCAGTCATAGCCGATCTGCGCGCCGAAGCTCGCTCCGGCGCGATCACGATTCGGCGCGGGGAGATCGAAGGCGCGGCTCGTGAAGCCGCTGCCCGCCTCCAGCGCGCCGCCGCTCACTATCGGAAGGCCGGCGCCGGCGTTCAATCCGATATGCAGCCCCGCCCAGGTGAAAGCGGGCGGGGCGCTGGTCTCGGACGGCTTGTCGGCGGCCGCCGACGGGCTCGCGCAGCTGTACGCGAGAGTCAGCGTCGCCAGAGTGGCGAGGCATTTGGGCTTCATCGGCTCGTCGTCGGTCTCTTACGCGATTCGTATATTGGCAGAGTTTCTTGTCGCACGCGCGAAAGCGGAAAACGTACGAGCGCGACCGTTACAGTTCAGCGACATGAAACTTTGATGACGCGAATGGACCGCGCCGGCGGAACGGAAAGCGCGTCGTATCGCGCGATATGACGGCGGAAGCTTCGAGGGCGACTCTGCGCGTCCTCGTCCTCGCCGCGGCCGAATTCTTCCGCCTGCGAGCCCCAGAGACAAACGGGCCGGTGGGAGGCGGGGTCGATCGTCCAGGCGGCGGCGGGCCTGCGGCGTCCAATGATGCGCAGGTTACCGAGGTCCGCCGGCGCGGCGACTGGAATGATTGCGCCTCCGCGGCGCGCAGAGCGCATGCGGAGGGAGGGATAGGGGCGGGGGAAAATCATCATCGCTCTCGTCCTTCTGGCCGTTGTCGCGGCCGAAGGCGTGAGCGGGCGCGGGTGGGAGCCTCAGGCTCGGGCGACGCCTCTCACGCGGTCCTTGCGGCCGCGGGTTTCTTTCGAGTGCGGCGCGGCGCGCGCAGACGAGGCTGCGGCGACGGCGCCATAGCGGCTACTGCCCATGAGTCCTTCGCAAGGGTCGGTTGAGTCGTGCGACCGAAAATCGCGCCGACGGTTTTGCTTCTGATCCGCGTCGCATGGCTTGTCAACGATTATCGGACTAGAAGATAGAGTGAGCGGGCTTGCCATCGGCGACGCTTTCGTCATCTGGCTCGCTTCTTGCCACGCCTTGTCACAAAGGCGCAGCGCCGGCGCGAGCGGCCGTTCGCCGAAACCCGAGGGAGAGCGAGAACGTGCTTTCGAAGGTGGCGCAATTCGACGAAATGAGCGGTGTCGACGGGCTGATCCGCCTGCCATACGAAAAGCTTTCCAAATGGCTGGCCTCGGTCGAGCCGGAATTCCTGGCCTCGCGCCGGGCGCAGGCCGAATTGCTGTTTCGGCGCATCGGCATCACCTTCGCCGTCTATGGATCGCAGGAGGCGACCGAGCGGCTCATCCCCTTCGACATTCTGCCGCGCATCATCGCGCGCGCCGAATGGGCCCAGCTCGAGAAAGGGCTGATCCAGCGTGTGAAGGCGTTGAATCTGTTCTTGGCCGATCTCTACGGCCCCGGCGAAATATTGAAGGCGGGCGTCGTTCCGTCCGAGCTCGTCTATCGCAATCCCGCCTTCCGGCCGGAGATGGCCGGACGCCGCGTGCCGCATGATATTTTCGTGCATATCGCCGGCATCGACATCATCCGCACCGACGATGACGGCTTCTTCGTGCTGGAGGACAACGCCCGCACGCCGTCGGGCGTCTCTTATATGCTGGAGAATCGCGAAGTGATGATGCGGCTCCTGCCGGATCTCTTCGCGCTCCACCGCGTCGCGCCGATCGAGAATTATCCCGATCAGCTGCTCGCCACGCTGCGCTCCGCCGCGCCGCGCGGAGCGGGGGCCGATCCGGTGAGCGTGCTGCTGACGCCCGGCCAATATAATTCAGCCTTCTATGAACATTCCTTCCTCGCCGACAAGCTCGGGATCGAGCTGGTCGAGGGGCGCGATCTCTTCGTCAAGGACGACGTCGTCTTCATGCGAACCACGGAGGGGCCGCGCCGGGTCGATGTGATCTATCGCCGTCTCGACGACGACTTCCTCGACCCGCTCGCTTTCCGCCCCGATTCCGCTTTGGGCGTCGCCGGTCTGATGGGCGCCTATCATGCAGGCAATGTGACGCTCGCCAATGCAGTCGGCACGGGCGTGGCCGATGACAAGGCGATTTACACCTATATGCCGGAGGTGATTCGCTTCTATCTCGGCGAGGAGCCGCTGCTGAAGAACGTCCCCACCTGGCGCTGCCGTGAGAAGGAGGCGCTTCGCTATGTTCTCGACCATCTGGACGAGCTGGTGGTGAAGGAGGTCAATGGCTCCGGCGGCTATGGCATGCTCGTCGGTCCCCACGCCACAAAGGCGCAGATAGCGGAATTCGCCGAGAAGCTCGCCGACAATCCCACAAATTTCATCGCCCAGCCGACGCTCGCGCTCTCCACCTGCCCGGTGTCGGTGGCGAGCGGCGTCGCGCCCCGCCATGTCGATCTGAGGCCTTTCGTGCTCTATGGCCCCAATGGCGCGAGCGTGGTGCCCGGCGGCTTGACGCGCGTCGCCATGACGGAGAATTCTCTCGTCGTGAATTCCAGCCAGGGCGGCGGAACCAAGGACACATGGATCATCGACGACGCGCCGCTCGCGCGCGCATGACGAATTCGCAGTAAGAACAGCGCGCCGAAACGACGGGATCTCATGCTCTCACGCACCGCAGACAACCTCTTCTGGCTGGCCCGATATATGGAACGCGCGGATTTCCTCGCGCGCATACTGCAGGCGTCCAGGCGCCTCGCCACGCTTCCCCGCGCCTATGGCGGCGTGGAGACGGAATGGGAGAGCGCGCTGCTCTCCTCCGGCGCCGCGCCCGCCTTTCACGCGGCGGGGCTGACGGTCGACGAGGCCAATGTCACGCAATTCCTGGCTTTCTCGCCGGATAATCCGAGCTCGATCCGCAATTGCATCGAGCTCGCGCGCGTCAACGCCCGCGCGGTTCGCACAGCGCTCACAGTGGAGATGTGGGAGGCGATCAACGGCGCCTTCCTCGAGCTCAAGGCCTTCGAGCAGGCGAGCCGCTCCGCCGAGGAGGTGACGCGCTTTCTCGATTTCGTGAAGCAGGTCTCCGCCGCCTATGACGGCGGCGCGCATCGGACCATGCTGCGCAACGACGCCTATTGGTTCTCGCGCGTCGGCCTCTATCTCGAGCGCGCCGACAATACGGCGCGCCTGCTCGACGTGAAATATCACGTGCTGCTGCCGGAGACGGAGGCGGTCGGCGGCTCGCTCGACTATTTCCAATGGACGGCGATCCTGCGCGCCGTCTCTGCTCACACCGCTTATCATTGGGTCTATCGTGACAGTCTGAAGCCCTGGCTCGTCGCCGATCTCCTGATCCTGCGGCCGGAAATGCCGCGCTCGCTGATCGCCTGTTATGAGAGCGTGGTGCAGAACCTCGACCGTCTCGGCAAATCCCATGGCAAGCACGGGCCGGCGCAGCGTCATGCGCGGACCGTGTTCGGCCAGCTCGAGCATGCCACGATCGAGAGCGTCTTCCACAATGGGCTGCACGATTTCATCCAGGTTTTCATCGCCGATAATCAACGGCTGGGGGCCCTGGTGTCGGAGCAGTATCTTTTCTAGAATGCCGCTCGTCGGAGCGACGCCTCGAAGCTCCCTTTGCGGTGCGAGATGCATATAAGAGTCAGGCGCGAGACGATCTATCGATATGCCGAGCCCGCCAAGGCGGCGATTCAGAAACTGGCGCTGACGCCTCGCAATTACGATGGTCAGCATGTTCTCGACTGGCGGATCGACGTCGATCGCGACTGCCGGCTGCGCGCCTGCGAGGACGCCTTCGGCAATGTCGTGCATAACATCTATGTCGAGGGGCCGCTCGAGGCGCTGACGACTGTGGTGGAGGGCGCGGTCGAGACCTTCGACACGGCCGGCGTGGCGCGCGGCGCCATCGAGCGTTTTCCCCCTGAGCTCTATCTGCGTGAGACGCCGCTGACCGAGGCGGATCAGGCGATCTACGACTTCGCGGCCGAGGCGAGCTCGCGGCCCACAGATGCGCTGTCGAAGCTTCACGGTCTGGTCGGCGCGCTGCACGAGGCGTTGGTCGTCGAGGAGGGGCCGGCGAGCGGCGCCGTGGCTGCGGCCGACGTCTTCGCGCGCCGCCGCGGCGCGGCCCAGGATTTGGCGCATGTCTTCATCGCCTGCGCGCGCAGCCTCGAGATTCCCTCGCGCTACGTCTCCGGCTACGCCCTGCGCGCCGACGCCGGCGCCGCCGTCCACGCCTGGGCGGAGAGCCATATACCGGGGCTCGGCTGGGTGGGTTTCGATCCGACGCGGGGCGCTTCTCCGGACGAGACCTATGTGCGCGTCGCCGTCGCGCTCGATCATTTGGGCGCGGCGCCCACCCGCGCGGCGCACACAGGCGGCGGCGAGGAGACGATGGAGGTGCGCGTGAGCGTCGCCCGCGCGCAGAGCCAGTTCCAGAGCCAGTCCTGAGCCGACGGGGGGCGGCGACGCCCTGGTCGTTTTCGGCTGTCATTTTCAGGTTGACAGCGGGGGAGCAAATTCCCCATATGCGCCTGCTTCACCGGCCTCTCGCGAGGCCGTCGCTCGCGGGACCGTTCTTTTCAGGATCCGTCGAGAAGCTGGGGGAATGTCCCGAGCGGCAAAGGGGGCGGACTGTAAATCCGCTGGCTATGCCTTCGTAGGTTCGAGTCCTACTTCCCCCACCATTTCCGTGGCTACAGCCGTCGGCGCGGTGAACGCGCGCATTCTCACGCCGCGCTCGCGTCCTCTCCCCATCGCTCGCCGGGGTCGGCGAGCATGCGACGCATCTCGGCGGCCGGGGCCGGGCGGCTGAACAGGAAGCCCTGCATCTGTGTGCAGCCTTCTTCGCGCAGACGCGCCAATTGCTCGTGTGTCTCCACGCCCTCGGCCACTGTCGCGACGCCGAGGCACTGCCCGATCCCCGCCACCGCGCGCACGATCGCCCCGCATTCGTGATTGTCGGGCAACTCCTTCACGAAGGAGCGGTCGATCTTGATCTTGTCGAAGGGGAAGGAGCGCAGATAGCTCAGGCTCGAATAGCCGGTGCCGAAATCATCCATCGATATGCACACGCCGAGGCTGCGCAATTGGTGCAGCACGGCGAGATGGGCCTGATTTTCGGCGAGCAGCACCGATTCGGTGATCTCGAGCTCGAGCCGCTGCGGCGCGAGGCCGCTCGTCGCCAGCGCCGACAGAACCGACGCCGCCAGCGCGCGCGAGCGGAATTGCGCGGGCGAGAGATTGACGCAGACGCCGATCGGCTCCGACCAGCTCGCCGCCTCGCGACAGGCCTCGCGCAGCACCCATTCGCCGATCGGCGTGATGAGGCCGGTCTCCTCGGCGAGGGGGATGAAATCGATGGGCGGAACCGAGCCGCGGGTGGGATGGAACCAGCGCAGCAAAGCCTCGGCGGCGACGATGCGGCCCGATTCGATATCGATGAGCGGCTGGTAATAGATCTGGAACTCGCCGACGAGGAGCGCATGGCGCAGATCCGCCTCCAGCGTGCGCCGCACGAGGATGGAGGCCGCCATCTCCGGCTCGAAGAAACGATGCAGGCCGCGCCCGTCGGCCTTGGCGCGATAGAGCGCGATATCGGCGTTCTTGAGCAGAATATCGGCGTCGCCGCTGTCGATCGGCGCAACCGATATGCCGACGCTCGCGCCGACGGTCGCCGCATGGCCGTCGATCTCATAGGCGAGGCTCACCTCCGTCACGATACGTTCGGCGAGCCGGTCCGCCTCCGGCGCTCCGGCGCCGAATTGAACGATGGCGAATTCGTCGCCGCCGACGCGCGCCACGATATCCCCCGGCTCCAGAGTGTGACGCAGCCGCTCGGCGACGGCGATCAGCAGCCTGTCGCCGATCGGATGGCCGAAGGCGTCGTTCACATCCTTGAATCCGTCGAGATCGAGATAGAGCACGGAAAGGCGATCCTCCGATCCCTCGAGCCGCTGCAAGCCTTCCGTCAGGCGCATGCGGAACAACACGCGATTGGCGAGGCCGGTCAGCGGGTCGTGATGGGCGAGATGGGCGATGCGGGCGGCCTGCTCGCGCTGCTCGGTGACGTCGACGATGGCGAGCAATATCGCCGGAGAATCGTCGAACATGATCTCGCGCGCGTAATTCTGCACCTTTATCGCGCGCCCATCCGCGGTGCGATTGGCCCAGACGCGGTCGGAGGGACGCCGATTCGCCGGATTTTCATGGGCGATCGTCACCGCCGGCCATTCCTCCTCCGCATAGAGATCGAACAAGGTCGAGCCGAGAAAACGCTCGCGCGGATAGCCGTAATGGGCGACGGCCGCGTCATTGACGGCGACGATGCGCAGGCTCTGCGGGTCGTGGACCCACATGGGCATGGGATTGCTCTCGAACAGCAGACGGAACGAGGCCTCGCGCGCCTTGAGCGCGGTGATGTCGGTGAGCGTCACGCCGATGAGATCGCCCATAGGCGCGGCGGAGAGCCGCAGATGCAGAACGCCGCCGTCCGCCGCGCGATGCGAGACCTCGAATGTGTCGTGAATCGCCGAATGGAAAATGGTCGAGAGCCGCTCGAAGGCTCCATTGGCCATCCACGCGGGGACGATCTCGCTGAGGCGTCGCCATTGGAGGTCGCGCTCCGCGCCGCCGAACAGGCGGCTCGCGCTGGCGTTGAGGCTCACAATGTCGAAGTCGACGATGCGGCGTCCGGCGTGGACGGCGGCGAGCGTCGCCAGCCCGTCGTCGGTCGCGCGATAGATCGCGTCGACGAGATCATATTTCGAGGCGCGCTCGCGCGCGAACACCAGAAACAGCGTGACGCCCCAATGGCTCGAGAGCGGAAAGGCGACGATCTCGCGGGTTCGCACCAGCCCGTCGCGAATGCTGCGCGCGATCGTCGCGGCCGGCGTCCGGCGCGAGCGCGCCGCTTCGAGCGCGTCGCCGATGGCGTCACGGAAATTGCGTTCGAGTCCGTCGATCGGCAGGCCGCGCAGCGACGCGCCCAGCCAGGCCTCGAAGGCGCCGCCGCCATAGAGAAATTCGAACGCGCCATCGTCCCGGCGCCCGGCCAGAGCCACATCGTCGGCGAGCCGGCCGAGGCTGCCGAGCGCGATCTGCTCATAAGGCGGCAAGCCTCCGGCCGGAGCCTCGACCTGCCAAGTGAAACAAAGCTCGTCCACATCGCGAAATTCGGTGACGACGCCATATTGGGAGGCGATCTTATACATGGCTCGACTCAACTCCGCTGGCCGTTGGCGCGCGAGAGAATGACTTGAAGCTTTGAAAAAACAGTAAAATTTTCAACAGCTTAGATGAAAATTGCGTCACCTGGTCGTCACAAGTCTGGCGAAGTCATTGATACACAACGAGAAAATTGCCCATCGCGTGGGTCGCCGCGCGATTTCGCCTTCCTCTATTTTCATAACTCGCGATCCGACTTAGGCTATATAGGCTCGTTCGCCCGGAGGCGGGCGGAGAGCGGATATCGAACGGACTCCCATGGCATCCAATCGCAAAGCAGCCACGCCGAAGGAGGCTCCGCAGGAGCCGTTCAAGCGCGCCGTCGCCGGCGCGATGCGCGCCATGGCGAAACGCTCGGAGCTGGAAGTGTCGTTT
This sequence comes from Methylosinus sp. H3A, assembly GCF_015709455.1. Classification (NCBI taxonomy): domain Bacteria; kingdom Pseudomonadati; phylum Pseudomonadota; class Alphaproteobacteria; order Hyphomicrobiales; family Methylocystaceae; genus Methylosinus; species Methylosinus sp. H3A. The sequence goes on along the minus strand of NZ_JADNQW010000005.1, from coordinate 833,266 downwards.
TCGCCGGAGCGCGCCGCGCTGCTCGGCGCCGACGACAAGGCCAAGGCGCGCCTGCCGGAGCCGCCGCGCAAGCTCACCGCCCATGACGCCGCCATCGTGCGCGGCCACGCCGATTCGATCGCCCTGCGCCTCGCCTGCCATGACGAGGCGATCCATCGCCGCGTGCAGCCACAGTCTCCCGACGCCCGCGCCGCCTTCGACGCGCTCGAGCAGGCGCGCGTCGAATCGATCGGCTCCCGCCGCATGGACGGCGTCGCCGCCAATATCGGGGCGATGCTCGACGATCGCTATCAGCGCGCGCGCTTCTCCGAGATCGACTCCCGCGAGGACGCGCCGCTCGAGGAGGCTCTGGCGCTCATCGCCCGTCAGCGCCTCACCGGCCTCACGCCGCCGGCCCATGGCCAGAAGGTCGTCGATCTCTGGCGGCCTTGGATCGAGGAGCGCGCCGGCGCCGATCTCGACAAGCTCGTCGGCGCGCTGGAGAATCAGCGCGGCTTCGCCCAGCTCGCGCATCGTCTGCTCGCGGCGCTCGAGCTCGAGGGCGAGAGCGCCGGCGGCGAGGAGGATTCCGAGGAGCCGAGCGAGGACCAGCCGCAAAATCCCGACGAGGCCGAGGGCGAGGAGACCGAGGAGGAGAAGCAGTCCGGCTCCTCCGAGATGGAGACCGCGACGGCCTCCGAAGAAGCCCTCGAAAAGGGCGAGAGCGAAGCCGCGGACGTTCTCGACAGTGAAATGCTGGAGGAGATCGAATCCGGCGACATAGACGAGGCGATGGAGACCCGCCGGCCGCAGGTCACCTCCTCCGACCGCTCCGGCGGCGAATACAGGGCCTATACGACCCGCTTCGACGAGACGGTGAAGGCCGAGGAGCTCTGCGACGCCGAGGAGCTCGACCGGCTCCGCTCCTATCTCGACAAGCAGCTCCTGCATCTCTCCTCGGTCGTGGGACGGCTCGCCAACCGCCTGCAGCGTCGTCTGATGGCGCAGCAGAACCGCGCCTGGGAGTTCGATCTCGAGGAGGGGATGCTCGATCCCGCGCGCCTGCCGCGCGTCGTCATCGATCCGCAGCAGCCGCTCTCCTTCAAGCGCGAGAAGGACACGAATTTCCGCGATACGGTGGTCACGCTGCTGCTCGACAATTCGGGCTCCATGCGCGGCCGGCCGATCACCGTGGCGGCGACCTGCGCCGATATTCTCGCCCGCACGCTGGAGCGCTGCGGCGTGAAGGTGGAGATTTTGGGCTTCACCACCAAAGCCTGGAAGGGCGGCCAGTCGCGCGAGACCTGGATCGCCGATGGCAAGCGGCCCAATCCCGGCCGTCTCAACGATATACGCCACATCATCTACAAGGCCGCCGACGCGCCCTGGCGGCGCGCGCGCCGCAATCTCGGCCTGATGATGCGTGAGGGCCTGCTCAAGGAGAATATCGATGGGGAGGCGCTCGACTGGGCGCATCGCCGTCTGATGGCGCGCCAGGAGCAGCGCCGCATTCTGATGATGATCTCCGACGGCGCCCCGGTCGACGATTCCACTCTGTCGGTCAATCCGGGCAATTATCTCGAGCGCCATTTGCGCCATGTCATTCAGGAAATCGAGACCAAATCGCCGGTCGAGCTCATCGCCATCGGCATCGGCCATGACGTGACGCGCTATTATCGGCGCGCGGTGACGATCGTCGACGCCGAGGAGCTCGGCGGCGCGATGACGGAGAAGCTCGCCGAGCTGTTCAGCGAGAACGCCGCTTCCGCGCCGCAGCGCGCCGCGCCGCGTCCGCGGGTTCTCGCGACGTCTTGAGTGGTTCACCGGAATGGTGAACAAGTTTAAATCGCGTTAATTTCGTAACCAGCGCTCAACCGCGCCGAAACGAGAGTCGGCGGGGAACCTTCAGGGCGGCTGTTGCATTAATATTTCGGCGCGACCGTCGTGTGCGCGTTCAAGTGACGATCGGACGTCCGAGCGATTGGCCCGTCCGGGAGTGACGAGGGAGTTGCGTATGATTTCCTTTGGCAAAGTTCGAAATGCGGGATTGCCCGCGGCGTCTCACGAGCCGCTCGACGTCCAGAGGGTTCTCTGCGTCGCCGCGATCTTCTCGCTGGCCTCCCTTCCCCTGCTGCTCAGCGTAGCTTTGTCGATCTGGGGCTGACACGCCCCCAGAGCGATTGTCGGCGCGCGTCTGGGGGCTCGCGTCGGCAAGGGCGGCTAAAACGGGCAAGACCCCGCGCTCGCTTCGGGCGCGGGGTCTATTTTTCAAATGGTGACGCAAAAAGGGAGCGAGCCTTCAGGCCCGCGGCGAGAGCGCTCGCCCGGAAACCCCTATCAGGCCGTCGCGACGGCGAGCTTCTTGACGATCTCGCGCTTCAGCGCGCGGGCGTCGTCCGAGAGCTCCGTGTCGCGCGCCTTGACGAGGAAGGCGTCCAGCCCGCCGCGATGCTCGACCGAGCGAAGCGCCGCCGCCGAGACGCGCAGCCGCACGGAGCGCGCGAGTGCGTCCGAGGCCAGCGTCACATTGACCAGATTGGGCAGAAAGCGGGTGCGCGTCTTGTGATTGGAGTGGCTGACGAGATTGCCCGTCTGCACGCCTTTGCCGGTCAGTTCGCAACGGCGGGACATGGTCTTTTCCTTTCGATCGGCGCAGAGCGCGGAAGCCGCGCCATTCGATGGCCGTATGACATGAAAACCGCACAAAGGCTACGCGCCCCGGGAGGCGAGCCCTTGGTTGGGCGGACTTATAGAGGCTCGGGCGCTGGAACGTCAACAGGGATGTCGCGTTCCTGGCGCTTTCCCCGCTCAGTGCAGCGAGCGGGGCGACGTCTGCGGGGGCGGCTCGCTCTCGACCATCAGCGGGCTCGCTTGATGATGCACCAGCCGCCAGGCGCCGTCGACGAGGCGGAAGCAATTGGTGGCGACGAGCGCCGCCTGGCCGACAATCTCTATGCAGACGATGCGTCCGTCCGCGCCGCTGATCAGCGCGCGCTCGCTGCGGCGAAGAACGGGATCTTGCATAGGGTTGCGCAGAATGTCGCGAAACGAGGCGAGCACCTGCTCGCGTCCGAAGATCGGCGGCCATCCCGGATGGATGCAGCAGATTTCGTCATCGCCCCAGATCGCCGCCATCCCGTCCAGATCGGCGGCGACGAAGGCCCGGTAATAAGCGGCGTTGGCCGCGAGAAGAGACGCTTCGTCCGACATGGGCGGCGAGAATGCGCCGAGGTCGAGTCGAAGGCAATGGGAGAAGCGGAAAACTGGACGAAAGCCGCCGCGCCTCTCGACCCTTGACGTCGCCGGGCGCCGCCCGATTTCCCTTCCTCGGGACCGCATCGCGGCCTGTGGAGGGGGAAGGTCCATGAAAATTGGCGGCTTCGCGATCGTCGTCCTCGCCGGCGCGTTCATCGCCGCCGCTCCCGCTCAGGCGAAGCGGCCGAGCTACCGTCCGGCCTATGCGCCGCCGCCCGCCGCCCCCGTCTATGTCGCGCCGGCCGCGCCGGTCCGATCCGCGCCGGTCTGGGGCGCCGACGGCTATCGTTTCGATCCGCCGGCGGGAGCCGCGCCCTTCGCGCCTTCGCCCTACGGCTATTGAGGCCTTCGGCCTGCATCGGCCGCCTCGGCCGACGCGTCCGGCCAAGGACAATAGGCTGGACATTCGCCCCGTTCTGCGGTCTATGCGTCTCGCCATTCGAGACCGGGGCTCCGCCCGCGCCCGCCGTCCCGGGATCGCTCATCCGAAAGCTGCCTCGAGCTCGGGCGTCACGCAGGCGCTGCGCGTTCGCGCGCCGGAACGCTGAAGAACGGACAGAAAGGTTAGGAATTTCCCATGGCCGCCAAATCGATCCTTCATATGTTGAGCACGCTGAAGCATATGAGCCCGTTCGACGTCAACATGGCGCTCGACGCGGGCTTCGACGCGGCGATCCCCTACACGAATGTCACTCTGGACGAGGTGACCGCGCTGGTGCAGGACGCGATGTTCTCCCGCGCGCCGTCCGCCGCTCTGCGCACAGGCATCTTCTTCGCCGGCCGCGACGCCATTCTCGCGCTCGACATGCTGGACGCCGCCCAGAAGGCGCTGCTGAAGCCGTTCGAGATTTCGCTCTTCGCTGACCCCTATGGCTCCTTCACCACGGCCGGCGCCATGGTCGCCTTCGTGGAGAAGGTGCTGCGCGACAAGAAGGGCCGCGAGCTCAAGGGCGCGAAGGTCGTCGTCTATGGCGCGACCGGCGTCGTCGGCTTTTCCTCCGCCGTCATCGCGGCGCTCGAGGGCGCCGATGTGACCATCGTCGGCTATAGCGGCCTCGAGCGTGTCTCCGCGCAGGCGCAGGAGATCGAGACCCGATTCGGCGTGAAGGTGAAGCCGGCCGACGGCAGCAAGCCCGAGCAGGTGCGCGAGCTTCTCATCGAGCACGAGATCGCGCTCTGCGCGGCGCGCGCCGGCGTTCAGGTGCTCTCCAAGGATGATCTCGCGGCGGCCAAGTCGCTGCTCATCGCCGCCGACGTCAACGCCGTGCCGCCGCTCGGCGTCGAAGGCGTCAAGCTGCACGACAAGGGCGTCGAGCTGCCTTCCGGCGCGCTCGGCATCGGCGCGCTCGCGATCGGCGACATCAAATACGGGACGGAGGCCGGCCTCTTCAAGCAGATGACCACCTCCGACAAGCCGCTGTGCCTCGACTTCCGCCACGCCTTCGCGCTGGCGCGCAGCCTCCTCTGAGTAGCGCGCAGGACGGTTTCGTCCCGACGGTTTCGTCCCGAGGGTTCGTTTCCCGACGGTTTGTTTCCCGACTTGCCGCTGTCACCCGAAAATGATTGATGACGGCGGCGCGTCTTCGACAGCGCGACGCCCGAGAACGGCTCGGAGTATCCGAAGCGACATGTCGATAAGAAAGAAGAGAAAATGGCCCTCATCAACAAGCTCATGATCGGCGAGTCGCTCGTCGGCGAAGGCAATGAAGTCGCCCACATCGACCTGCTGATCGGACCGCGCGGCAGCGCGGCCGAGACCGCTTTCGCCAATGCGCTGGTCAACAACAAGGACGGCTTCACGACGCTGCTCGCCGTCGTCGCGCCGAACCTGCTGGCCAAGCCGAACACGATCCTCTTCAACAAGGTCACCATCAAGAACGCCAAGCAGGCCGTTCAGATGTTTGGACCGGCTCAGGCCGGCGTCGCCAAGGCCGTCGCCGATTCGGTCGCCGAAGGCGTGATCCCGCTCGCCGAGGCCGATGACCTGTTCATCTCGGTCGGCGTGTTCATTCATTGGGAAGCCAACGACGACAAGAAGATCCAAGAGTACAACTATCAGGCCACGAAGGAAGCCATCGCGCGCGCCATCAAGGGCGAGCCGAAGGCCGCCGAGGTCGTCGCCAAGCGCAACGACGTCAAGCATCCTTTCGGCGCCAACTGACGGCTTCGTCCGAGGCTCGAGGATTATCGGGGGAGCCGTTCGCGGCTCCCCTTTGCTTTTTAAAAAGAGAGCGAGTGTGACGAGCGTCATCGGCTTCGACATAGGCGGCGCGCATCTGAAAGCCGCGCGCGCCTGCGACGGCCGGATCGTCGAGGTCCTGCTGCTGCCGTGCAATCCGCATTATGGCGTCGCGCGGCTCGAGGCCGCGATAGAGGAGGCGGTCGCCCGCCTCGCCGCCGCCGAGCGTTTCGCCGTCACTTGTTTCGCCGTCACCATGACGGCCGAGCTTTCCGACGCCTTCGAGACGCGCGCCGCCGGCGTCGCGACGATCGCCTCCGCTGTCGCGCGGCGCACGAAAGGCGCCGAGACGCTGTTCTATGCGGGCGAGGCCGGCTTCCTTCCCTTCGCCGAGGTCGGTGCCGCCGCGCAGGCGATCGCATCCGCCAATTGGCGGGCGAGCGCGGAGCTGGTGGCGCGGCGCATTCCAGAGGCGCTCTTTGTCGACATGGGCTCGACGACGACCGATCTCGTGCCCGTCTGCGGCGGCCGCGTGAGCGCTCTGGGCGGCGGCGACGCCGAGCGGCTCGCCAATGGCGAGCTGGTCTATACGGGATTGTCGCGCGGCGATCCGCTCGCCGGCGTGACGCAGGCGCCCTTCGCCGGCCGCTGGACTCCGCTGGCGCGCGAAAATTTCGCGACCATGGCGGATGTTCGCCGCGTGCTGGGCGATCTCGCCGAGGACGCCGACGCCGAGCCGACCGCCGATGGGCGCGGCAAGAGCGTCGCCGAATCGATCGCCCGTCTCGCGCGCCTCGCCGGCCGCGACGCCGCCGAGGCCTCGCCCGCGCAATGGCGCGCCTTCGCGGCTTACCTCGCGCGCGCGCAAATACGGTCGATCGAGGATCAAATCGCTCTGCTGCGCTCGCGCGGCGCGGTGGCGGAGGACGCGCCCATCGTCGGCGCCGGCGTCGGCCGGGCGCTCGTCGCGCGCCTCGCGCTGTCCCAGGGTCGCGCCTACCGCGATGTCGCCTATTTCATCGATGCGACGCCGCAGGCCACGACAGCCGCCGCCGATTGCGCGCCGGCCTGCGCGGTCGCTCTGCTCGCAATATGACCTAGCCGGCGGCGGCGGTCCGCGCCAGCAAGGCGCGCACCCGCTCGGTCAATTCCTCGAGCGTGAAGGGCTTGCGCAGAATTTCTATGTTGGACGCGAGATCGAGGCTGTCGAGCGATTTGCCCGCATAGCCGGTGATGAGCAGGATCGGAAGCTCTGGCCGAGCGGCGCGGGCGGCTTCGGCGAGCTGGCGTCCGCTCACGCCCGGCAGGCCGACATCTGTGACCAGCAGGCGCAAGCTTTCCCCCGACTCGAGCACCTTCAGTCCGGCGATTCCGTCATCCGCCTCTATGACGTCGCAGCCCATCTCCTCGAGCGTGTCGGCGATCTGGAGGCGCACCTCCAGCTGATCCTCGACGAGCAGGGTTTTTCCGCATGGCGCGGCGGCGCATTCCTCGCTCGGCTCGTCGAGCGCTACGGCGCTCGCCGGCTCCGCGGCGACGGCCGGCTGGTCGCGTCCCGGCAGATAGATTCGCACGCTGGTCCCTTGGCCCGGCGCGCTGTCGATGCGCACGAAGCCGCCCGATTGCTTCGCGAAGCCATAGATCTGCGACAGGCCGAGGCCGGTGCCGCGCCCGGTCGGCTTGGTCGTGAAGAAGGGCTCGAAGACATGCGCCAGCACATCGCGGCTCATGCCGGAGCCATTGTCCTTCACCGTGATCTCGACATAATCGCCGGGCGTTATGTCCGGATCGGAGGGATCGGCGGCGAGCCGGCGATCGGCCGTCGCGATCTCGAGCACGCCGCCGGCCGGCATGGCGTCGCGCGAATTGATCGCGAGATTGAGCAGCGCGCTCTCGAGCTGCGAGGGGTCGCAGACGACATTGCGCCGGCAGCGGCCGAGACGCAGATCGAGATCGATGCCGCCGCCCAGCGTGCGCCGAAGCAAATCCTCGAGTTCGACGACGAGCTTGTCCGGCTCGATGACGCGTGGCAGCAGCGTCTGGCGGCGGGAGAAGGACAGCAGCCGATCGATGAGACTGGAGGCGGAGCTCGTCGCTTTGCGTATCGCCGCGACGGCGGGGCCGATCTCCTCGGCGCGGCCGCGCGCCAATTGGCGCTCGATCACGCCGACCGAGCCGGTGACGACTTGCAGCACATTGTTGAAGTCATGCGCTATGCCGCCGGTCAGCTGGCCGATCGCCTCCATCTTCTGCGAATGGACCAGACGCGCCTCGCTCTCGCGCAGAGCGGCGTTGGCCTTGCGCAGCTGCTCGGGCGAGGGAAGCGCGAGAAAGCTCGGCAGCCACCACCACAGAGCGATCGACGTGCCGAGAGAGACCATCGCGGTCACCGCTTTGACGATTCCCTGCACGCCATAGACCGGCTTCCACAGCGTAACGACATCGAGCCAATGAGTGGCGCCGCAGAGCAGGATGAAAGCGGCGAACAGCCACAACAAGGGGCGAAACACGAGGTCGGAGCGTCTCTGCCCGATGATGACCAGCGCCAGCGGGATGGAGAAATAGGCCAGCGCGATCAAGCCGTCGGAGATCGCGAAAAGCCAGATCAGTCCCGGCTCCCAGAGGAGGCAGAAACCATGCGGCGTCAGATTGTCGACGCCGAAGAGCCATTCGCTCAATGCAGACATTGGAGGCACTCCTCCACCGGAGAGATTGCGATGGAGACGGAAAAAACAACCCACGCTCGCAAAGCGGCGAAATGGCCTCGGCCGGGCGTCGCATGCGCAAAAAATGAGACAAGTCGACGAAATTGCGAACGAAAACTCGGCAATGCGCGGATTTCAGGCTGGCTTCGGCCGGGCGGCCGCGGCGCTCCGCCGCGGGCCCGGCCGTCCTCTCACGCTCAGATATAGGCGTAGCCGGCCAGGACGACGCCCGAGGCGGCCAGAGCGAGGCCGGAATACCACGGCCATCTGCTGCCGCGGGTGATGATCGCGATCGTCGCTATGGCGATGGCCGCATGCAGCAGCGTGACCGCCATCGTCAGAATGTGATGGCGATGCTCGTGATGCTCGGCCTCGTGCAGATGCTCCTCGACCCGATGCTCCAGCCCCTCGGCCTCGGTCTTGATCGCCTTGCTCTCGTCGTCATAGCGCTTGGCCTCGCGGCCGAGCGGCTCGGCCTGCGGGCCGCCCTGCCGCGCCGCGACCTCGTTCACGCTCTTCTTGATGCTCTTGGCCTGGAAGAAGGCCCATTGGTCGCTGGCCTTGCTTTGGCTGAGCGCGGCGGCGTTCTGCGCGCCGAGCGTGGCGGCCGTCTCGATCGTCTCCAGGCTGCCGATGGTCGCGGCGATCACCGCGAATATGGCGATCGTCATCGAGACCTGCGTCATGAAGGGCGTGCCTTCATGGGCCACATGCTCGGCATGTTCCGCATGCTCGAGATGTTCTGTCGTCATAGCTTCGGACATGGTCCATCCTTCGTGAAAAATTGCGTCGAAATTCGCGCGCGGGGCGCTGCGCCGTTCCGCTCCCGAAGGGCGAATCGGTCATTCCGACTGTGTTTGAAGATAAGCCTCGATCTTGGCTGTCACCAGCTCCCACGCCTCGCGCTCGGCGGCTCCGGCCGTCTTGTCGATCGCGATCTGGAGATAGGCCAGTTCTGTGTCGATTTTTTCTCGGGGCAGCATGCCGAGCCGCGTCGCGAGGATGGCGGCCTCGACGACCGCGGACTGGGCGCGGTTGAACCCCAAAAAGGGCTTGTGGGAGACGATTTTTCTAATACGGCAGAAAAAACGCGGGCGCTGCTGATCGGGCTCGTTGCGCGCGACTTCCAGCTCGGCGTGCGAGAGGGCTGCGGTGAGGCGCGCGGCCGGCCAGCCGGGGACGGCCTCCTGCGGCCAGTCGCTCCTGCCGCAGACGCAGCCGGCGAAAATACGCACATCGTCGATGAAGCTCGCGGTGGCGAAGGGCGCGGCCTCGAGATTGGCCAGCGTCGTCGAGGGGCGGAAGGGCGCGATGACCCAGAATTCGTCCTGCTCGATCAGCCCCAGAGGCGCGATATGCGTCTGGCCATTGGTTCCGACCGTGGTGACGATGCATTCGCGGATCATGGGCATCGGCTGCTCCTATTCGCCAATAGCGCTCGCAACTTCATCGATCCCGCGCCTTGCGCAGCGTGTGGCCGGCTTCACGCTGGCGCGTTTCATCCTCGCGCGATCTGTCCAAAGCGCAGCCGAAGTCCAGAGGCTCGTCCTGCCGATAGCGCTTGCCTAGACGAAAAGCGATTTCCGCCTTCATGAGTTCCGCGCCGAGATAGAAGGCGTGGGCTCCGTCCTTCTCGACGCCGAGCTCTGGAAACAGCGACATGGCGTCCTGCGCGACGCGATGAAAGCCGCGCGCATAGATGTGAATCCCGTCCTCGGCGACTTCTATGCGGAAATTCTCGTCACGCAGCTCGCGCGCGAGCTCGGCGATTTCGCTCGGGGTCGCGGCGTAGGGCCGCTTGTCGTGGACCTGCAGCAGCGCGTCGCTATAGCCTTTGGGCAGAGCGCGATCGGCGCGGGCGGCGTAGAGCATGCGCCGCGCGGCGTCATGCTCCTGCACGGTGCGGCGCGTGTGCGGGCTCACCTGCACGGTGAGCAGATGGCGAATGTCGAGCTCTGAGCACAGACCCAGCAGCACAGCGGTCACGCCCGAGGAATCGGCGTCGGTCAATTCGGTGAGATTGCCCGTGCCCATCATGATCTCGGCCTGCGGCTCGCGGCGCCGCGTCTCCACATAGCGCTCGATGGAGGCGGCGAGGCCGAAGTGAATGGGATCGAGGATCGGGTCGAGAATATAGGAGATTCCTCGGCGCTCCGCGATGCGCGCGGCGCGCTGCAGCGAATCGAGATCGCCATGCGGATTGGCCACGAGAATCGGAACGAGCGGTGAATGATCGGGCAGGAGGGAGAGGCTGTGCTCGTCGAGGCTGAGCAGATGATCCGCGCCGGCGCGCGCGCCGCGCTCCAATTCCTCGCGCTTCGCCGAATCGAGGCTGACGGCGAAGCCGCGCTCTTTGAGCGCTCGAATCGTCTCCTCCATATGCGGAAAGGGCGTGTCCGGCAGGCAGCCGAGATCGATGACGTCGGCGCCCGCCTCGCGCAGCATGGTCGCGCGCGCGATCACGTCGTCGACGCTCATGATGGAGGCGTCGACGATCTCGGCGAAAATGCGCATGTCGTGGCGCGTCAGATCGGCCTTGCCGCCGCGCTTGCCGAGAAAAGCGGGAAGATCGGCGATCTCCTCCGGCCCACGCTCGAAGGGCGCGCCGAAGGCCTCTGCGAGAGCGGAAAGATCGGCGCGGCAACGGCCGGGCAATATGACGCGATCGGCCTCCAGCGGGCGCGGCAGGCGGCGCAGGATGATCTCCTGCGTCATCAGCGCCGCGACCTTCACGCCAATGTCGTGGATGCGCCAGTCCCTCGCCTCCTCGCCGAAGCCCGCCAGCATGCGCTCGAGGCGCGGCAGGGCCAAATGGCCGGTGAGGAACAGCAGGCGCTCAGACATTCCCGATCGGCTCCCGAGCGGAAAGCTCGCGGCGCCTTCGCTCGACGGCCTCGTGCAAAGCGGCGAGGCTCTCGGCGACCTGCGTCGATTCGAAGGATTTGAGCTTGTCGGTGTTCTCGAGGTCGATGCGGCGCGGATAGACCATCACCTTGCGGTCGGGCGCTTGCGTCTCCAGCTCCGGCGCCGTGTCGCAGGCGAAGACGACCGTCGGCACACGGCATTTGCCGGCCTGGGCGAACACATTGGTCGCGAGATTGTCGGAGATGCCATAGACGAATTTCGCGACCGTGTTGGAGGTCGCCGGCGCGACGATCAGCGTGTGATAGGCGTTGTGATAGAAGCCGCCGACCGGCGCCGCGCTCGCCGTCGTGTCGCGAAAGACGCGGACATGATCGGGCATGTCGTCGAGCCGGTGCTTATACATGCGGATCACTTCGGCCGCCGCCTTGCTGACGAAGAGATCGACATGGTCGAGCGAGCGGATGATATCGAGGCATTCGGTGAAGAAATGCCCCGAGCCGGTGAGCGCCCAACCCCACCGCGGCGTGACCACCTTTTTCATGATGCGATGCTTTGCTCTCTGGTGAAATCGAAGGACGCGCCGGGAATGGCGCCGCGCGCGAGACTTTCGTCCGCCTCGCGCAACGCCGCGGGGCCGGCGATGAAGACGTCGAGCCCTCGCGCATGATGCGCGAAGCAGGGATCGACGATCGGTTGCTTCGGCGGCGCGTCACTACCCTCCCCGTCAGGGGGAGGGTCGGACCGTGAAACGGTCCGGGGTGGGGTGAGCCCCGAGACTCGGGGCGTCACCCCCTCCCGATCGCCTTCGGCGCTCGACCTCCCCCCTCCAGGGGGAGGTGGAAACGCCCTCTGGGGGAGGAAATCGACGCTCTTTATCAGCAGCAGAGCGCTTGCTCCCGCTTCGCGCGCATACCAGGCCGCGAGACTGTCGGACGTCATCTCCCAGCTCTGCGGAATCTGGGGAGCGGCGCGCGTCATCGCAACCGGGCGCCAGATGGCCGCGGCGCCGCGCCGATGCGCCGCCTCGGCCTCCTGCGGCGTCGAGACGGGGACGAGCTGCGGCTCGAGGTCGCAAAGTGCGCGCCCATATTGCTCCATGGCCATGATCGCCATCTCATGCGCGGCTTCGTCGGAAAAGCGCAGCGTCTCCTGCGCGCGGCGCACGGCGTCGGCGAAAGGGCCGCCGCCGGGGACGATCGTCAGAGGGCCGGCGTAGCGCAACAGCGCCGCGAGCCATTGGCGCAGCACGGGCGAGGCCGAGAGGCTCCCGCCGAGCTTGGCGACCAGATGGCGCGCGTCAGCTTTTGGGCGCGCTTCAGCTCTTGGGCTCGGCATCGGGGAGGCCCGGAAAGAGGTGATGGACCTTGGCGGTCTCGGCCTGGCGCTCGCGGCGGATGCGCACGCCGACCGCGCCCGGCGCGACATCGAGCTTCTCCACCTGCACATTCACGCCCTGCACGCGCTCGTGCCGCAGCACCAGCTCGGCGAGGCGCTCGGCGATCGTCTCCACCATCTCTATATGGCCGGAGGCGAGGATCATTTTGATCGCATCCATGATGACGTCATAGGAGAAGACATTGCGCATGTCGTCGCCGCCGGCGGAAACGCGCGTCACATCCACATCGACATTGAAGCGAACGCGCTGCGTGCGGCCGCGCTCGAAATCATAGGCGCCGATCTCGACCGGAATGACGAGGTCGCGCACGAATATGTGATCGATCTCGCGGCTGCGCTCGCGGCTCTCGAGATAGCCGCGTCCGACGACGAGCGACCAGTCGACATTGGCGGCGAGCCGCGCGCCTTTTGCGTCCGAGCGCGTCGGGCCGCCGGGGATGAGGTCGCGAATCAGCGCGACGGCTTGCGCGTCGATCGCGTTCTTGCGGTCATGGCCCGCGCAGAGCGCGCCGCGGAAGCCCAGCACCTCGGCGCCCGTCACCAGCAGACGTGGCACGTCCGGCGCCTCCAGCGAGCCGGCGAGGCCCGCCTCGAGGCCGAGCGCATGGCAGCGCTCGACGAAGGCGGAGAGTGCGCCAATGTCGAAATGCTCGAGCAGCCGGCCCTTGCCTTTATGCGCGGTGTCGAGCAGCGCGCCGGCGAAACCGGCGCGGGCGAGGCGCGGCAGCAGCTCCAGATCCGGCCCGAGATCGGCGAAGAGGACGGAGACCAGCCGCATGCGCTGCGCGAGAGGCGCCAGCGCCTCGATCAGCGCCTCGGCGTCCGGCGTCGCGGGCAGAGCGAATTTCACGAAAGCGACGCCGAGCGCGGCGGCCTCCTCTATGGCGCGTCGCGCCAGCTCGGGGTCATGCGAGAGCTCGACGACGGCGCTGACCGGACGCCGTCCGGCGACGGCTGCGACGATCGCGGAGATATCGGCCAGGGGCAGGGCCCCCAGCGCGCCGCGGGAGGCGTCCTTGCAGTCGATGACGTCCGCCCCTCCGGCCAGAACGATCTCGGCCTCGGCCACGCAGGCGACGCTCGTCAACATCAGGGTCATTCACTTCGCTCCGTCCACGCGAGACGCTTCTTGCGCGCTTGTGGAGCAAATTTTCCCCGAATCCAAGTAGGCTCGAGCGCGCGCCCCTCATCGGGACGGGCGCCGGCCGCGGGGGCGCGCCATTTCTCCACGACGACGAGCGCGCGAACAGGGAGAAATCTATGAAAATCCTCATCGTCCTCACCTCGCACGACCGGCTCGGCGACACCGGCCACAAGACCGGCTTCTGGCTGGAGGAACTCGCCGCGCCCTATTACGTCTTCCAGGACGCCGGGGCCGAGGTCGTTCTGGCCTCCCCCGCGGGCGGGCGGCCTCCGCTGGACCCCAAGAGCAACGAGCCGGATTTCCAGACCGATCTCACCCGCAGATTCGAGGCGGATGCGGCGGCTAAGGCGCGGCTCGCCGATACGGCGCGCCTCGACAGCCTTCGCGAGGCCGATTTCGACACGGTTTTCTACCCCGGCGGCCATGGGCCTTTGTGGGATCTCGCCGAGGACGCGCATTCGATCGCGCTGATCCGATCCTTCGTCGCGGCGGGGGCAAGCCCGTCGCCCTCGTCTGTCACGCTCCAGGGGTGCTGCGCCATGTCGTCGGCGCGGACGGTAAGCCGCTGGTCGCGGGCAAAAATGTGACCGGCTTCGCCAATAGCGAGGAGGAGGCCGTCGGCCTCACCAATATCGTTCCCTTCCTGGTCGAGGACGAGCTGCGGGCGAAGGGCGGGCTGTTCTCCAAGGGCCCCGATTGGGCGCCTCATGTCGTTCAGGACGGCCTGCTGATCACCGGGCAAAATCCGGCCTCCTCGAGCCCGGCGGCCCGCAGGCTGCTGGAGGCGCTCGCCAAGGCGTGAGCTATTCGATCACCGAGCCGTTGAGCGCCAGCACGCCGGCGGCGAGGTAGAGCGAACCGGCGATCAAAATGCGCGGCGGAGTCTCGTAATTTCGTTGCGAGATGATCGCCAGCGCCTTCTCGACGCTGTCGGCGGCGGCTGTCCGCATGCCCTCGGCGCAGGCGAGGGCGGCGATCTCCTCCGGCGGCCAGCTCTTGTGCTCGCCCTCCACCGGCACGGCGACGACCTCGCGGGCGAGGCCGACGAAATGTTTGATCAGCGCGCGCACGTCCTTGGTCACCTGCGCGCCGCAGACGAAGACCAGCGGCCGAGCGTTCTTCTCCTCGAATTCGGCCATGGCTTCGGCGAGCACGCGGCCGCCGTCGTCATTATGGCCGCCGTCGAGCCAGACTTCCGAGCCCGACGGAACCAGCTCCGCCACCCGCCCGCGCGAAAGCAGCTGCAGCCGCGCCGGCCATTCCGCGCGCGTGAGGCCGGCCTCTATATGCTCGGGGCCGATCTGAGGCGCGACGGCGCGCAGGGCGGCGATGGAGCCGGCGGCGTTGGCCTGCTGATGGCGGCCGGGCAGGCGCGGCAGCGGCAGGTCCAGCAGGCCGCGCTCGTCCTCATAGACGAAGCGGCCGTTCTCCTCGCGAATATGGAAATCCTCGCCGGCGATGGTCAGCGGCGCGCCGAGCCGGCGCGCCTCGCGCTCCAGCACAGCGCGGGCGCCGTCCTGCTGTTGAAAGCCGATGATCGCCGGAACGCCGCGCTTGAAGATGCCGGCTTTCTCATAAGCGATCTTCTCGATCGTATCGCCGAGGAATTCGGTGTGGTCGTGCGAGATGGAGGTGACGATCGTCGCCTTGGGGCGCTCGATCACATTGGTCGAATCATAGCGTCCGCCGAGGCCGGTCTCCAGCAGCAGCCAGTCCGCCGGCTCCTCGGCGAACAGGGTGAAGGCGGCGACAGTGGTGATCTCGAAGAAGGTCACGGGACGCTGGCCGTTGGCGCGCTCGCAATCTTCCAGTGCGCGCTTCAGCCGCTCGTCGTCGACGAGGCGGCCGGCGAGGCGGATGCGCTCGTTGAAGCGCAGCAGATGCGGCGAGGTGTAGACATGCACGCGCTGTCCGGCCGCCTCCAGAATGGCGCGCAGAAAGGCGAGCGTCGAGCCTTTGCCATTGGTGCCGGCGACATGGATGGTCGGCGGCAGGCGCTGCTCGGGATGACCCATCTCGGCCAGCAGCCTTTCGGTCCGTCCGAGCGACAGATCGATCTTCTTTGGATGAAGGTCCAGCAAGCGCGTCAGAATCGCGTCGCGCTGATCCATGGGAGTTGCTTTCGCTCTTAGGCCGCGCGGCGCGGCGCTTTGGTCAGCAGCGCGCAGAGCCGCGCCAGAGTCTCGCGCATCTCCTGGCGCGGCACGACCATGTCGACCATGCCATGGTCCTTGAGATACTCCGCGCGTTGAAAGCCCTCGGGGAGCTTCTCGCGGATCGTCTGCTCGATGACGCGAGCGCCGGCGAAGCCGATGATCGCGCCGGGCTCGGCGATGTGAATGTCGCCAAGCATGGCGTAGGAGGCGGTGACGCCGCCGGTCGTCGGATTGGTGAGCACGACGATATAGGGCAGGCGCGCCTCGCGCAGCCGGCGCACGGCGATCGTCGTGCGCGGCATCTGCATCAGCGAGAACATGCCCTCCTGCATGCGGGCGCCGCCGGAGGCGGTGAAGATGATGAAGGGCGTGCGCTTCTCTATGGCGTGCGTCATGCCGGCGATGATCGCCTCGCCCGCCGCCATGCCGAGCGAGCCGCCCATGAATTCGAAGTCCTGCACCGCGACGGTGACGGCTGCGCCCTCGAGCTTGCCATGGGCGATCGTCACCGCATCCGTGCGGCCGGTCTTCAAGCGATATTCCTTGATCTTGTCGACATAGCGCTTGATGTCACGGAATTTCAGCGGATCGCTCGGAACTTCCGGCGTCGCGATCAGCTCATGCGCGCCATCGTCGAAGACGCTCGCGAGCCGCGCCTCCACGGGGATACGCATGTGATAGCCGGAGCCCGGCACGACATAGAGATTGTCCTCTATGTCCTTGTGGAACACGAGCTGTCCGCTCTCCGGGCATTTGACCCAGGCGTTCTCGGGCGCCTCGCGCTTGATGAGGGCTTTGATCTTGGGCGGAACGACGTTCGAATACCAGTTCATGACCAGAGCCTCGCGAGCGCTCCGAAGGCGGTTTTCAGCGAGAAGGGCTGCTCCTTCTTCGCGCCTTGCGTCCGTGCGCCGCGCACGCCGCGGGAAAGATCGGCGACGAGCTTTGTGACCGCCTCCACCGTCTGCGGTCCAGCGCGTTTCTCGGCGTCGAGCGAGCCCGCCAGCGCGTCGACCAGCGCCGTGCCCACCACGACGCCGTCTGCGTATCTCGCAATAGCGGCGGCGTTCTCCGCCGTTTTGACGCCGAAGCCGACAGCGATCGGCAGAGGCGTGCTCCGCTTGAGGCGCGCGACCGCCTCCGACACGCCCGAATAATCCGAGAGCGCCGCGCCGGTGATGCCGGTGAGCGAGACATAGTAGACGAAGCCGCTCGTGTTTTCGAGCACTTTGGGCAGGCGTTTGTCATCTGTCGTCGGCGTCGCGAGGCGGATGAAGTTCAGCCCCGCCGCGCGCGCCGGCAGGCAGAGCTCCGCATCCTCCTCCGCCGGAAGATCGACGATGATGAGCCCGTCGACGCCGGCCGCTTTCGCCTCCTCGAGGAAGGCGGCGACGCCATGGACATAGACCGGGTTGTAATAGCCCATCAGCACGAGCGGCGTGGCCTGATCTACGGCGCGGAAGGCGCGGACCAGAGCGAGCGTCTTGTTCAGCGTCGTGCCCGCCTTCAGCGCTCGCAGTCCGGCCGCCTGGATGGAGGGGCCGTCGGCCATGGGATCGGTGAAGGGCATGCCGAGCTCGATCACGTCGGCGCCGGCCTTGGGCAGGCTCTTCAACAGAGCGAGCGAGGTCTCGAGGTCCGGGTCGCCGGCCATGACGAAGGTCACGAGGGCGGCGCGGCCCTCGGCGCGCAGGGCTTGGAAGCGGGCGTCGATGCGTGTGGTCATGGCGGCAGGCGATAGCATAGGGGAGGGCGAAGGGGAATGGCGGGGTGGGGTTCGAGTTGCTTGCTTGCGGATAGCGTCATACGCTCCACATATGATACGATCCGTCAAAGGAACGGCGACGCGCCAGTTTCTCGAAACCGGCAAGTCGAAGTTCTCGGGCCTCGACGCGGAATTGGCGCGCCAGCGTCTGGCGGAGCTCGACAGCGCCGCCTCGCTCGACGATGTGCCGCAGCTGCGCAGCGTCGGGCTGCATAGGCTGTCGGGCGACCGCAAGGGCCAATGGGCGATCAAGGTCAATGGGCCGTGGCGAATCGCCTTTCGTTTCGAAGGCGGCGACGCCTTCGAGGTCGAGATCGTCGACTATCATTGAGGTCATTATGGCGAAGAAGGGCGAAGACGTCTTCGAAGCGCCCGCAGGCGGTTTCCGATTCGGGCCGGTCCATCCGGGGCGCACGCTGGCCGCGGAACTCGAGGCGCGCGGGCTCAGCGCGCATGCGTTCGCGCTGAAACTGCGCGTGCCGGCCAATCGGATCGGCGAGATCGTCGCCGGCAAGCGCGGCGTCAGCGCGGAGACGGCGCTGCGACTGGGGCGCTACTTCGGCAACAGCGCGGCGTTCTGGATGAATTTGCAGACGAAATATGATCTCGAGATCGCGGAACGCGAATTCGGCGAACGCATCAAGGCGGAAGTCGAGGCGGCGTGATCGTCGCCTCGCGCGTTCAGAGCAATTCACGGCCGATTGGCGGCGAATTCATCCAGCCTTTGGTAGCCACAGAGGGATTCGAAGGCGCTTCCGACAGAAGCTCGTCGAGCGCGTAGCGGCGCTCGACTTTCGGTGAATTGATCGGGCGGCCCGCCTTCCATGGCGCGCTGTCGCGCTTTCGGCCTCGCGGGGCGGAGCCGTAACGGTCATAGGGCTTGGACATCAGCGACCCTCTGAGCCGGCAAGCTCACATTCCCCCCAAATGCTCCGCCACGGCGAAAATATCCTTGTCGCCGCGTCCGCACAGATTCATCACCATCAGATGATCCTGCGGCTTCTGCGGCGCCAGCTCCATGACCTTGGCCAGCGCATGGGAGGGCTCCAGCGCGGGGATGATGCCCTCGAGCTTGGAGCAGAGCTGGAAGGCGGCGAGCGCCTCCTTGTCGGTGGCCGAGAGATAGGTCACGCGGCCGATGTCGCGCAGCCAGGAATGCTCCGGGCCGATTCCCGGATAATCGAGGCCGGCGGAGATCGAATGGCCTTCGAGAATCTGGCCGTCGTCGTCCATCAGCAGATAGGTGCGATTGCCGTGCAGCACGCCCGGCCGTCCGCCCGCCAGCGAGGCGGCGTGGCCGTTCTCCACGTCTAGGCCGTGGCCGGCGGCTTCCACGCCGTAAATCTCCACCGACGCGTCGTCGAGGAAGGGGTGGAACAGGCCGATGGCGTTGGAGCCGCCGCCGATGCAGGCGACCAGCGAGTCGGGAAGCCGACCTTCCGCCTCGAGCATTTGCTCCTTCGCCTCATTGCCGATCACCGATTGGAAATCGCGCACCATGGCGGGGTAGGGATGCGGGCCGGCGGCGGTGCCGATGCAATAAAAAGTGTCGGAGACATTGGTGACCCAGTCGCGCAGCGCCTCGTTCATCGCGTCTTTCAGCGTGCGCGCGCCGGACTGCACCGGGCGGACCTCGGCGCCCAGCATCTTCATGCGGAAGACATTGGGCTTTTGTCGCTCGACATCGACGGCGCCCATATAGACGACGCAGTCCAGCCCGAAGCGGGCGCAGGCGGTGGCGGTGGCGACGCCATGCTGGCCGGCGCCGGTCTCGGCGATGATGCGCTTCTTGCCCATGCGGCGGGCGAGCAGAATCTGGCCGAGCACATTGTTGATCTTATGCGCGCCGGTGTGGTTTAGCTCGTCGCGCTTGAAATAGATTTTGGCGCCGCCCTCGCCGCCGACCGCCGCCGTGAGGCCGCGCAAATATTCGGTCATGCGCTCGGCGTAATAGAGCGGGCTCGGACGGCCGACATAATGTTTCAGCAGGCTGTCCAGCTCGGCCTGGAAGGACGGGTCGGCCTTGGCCTCACCATAGGCGCGCTCGAGGTCGAGGATGAGCGGCATCAAGGTCTCGGCGACGAAGCGGCCGCCGAACAGGCCGAAGCGGCCGTTCTCGTCCGGGCCGTTGCGGAAGGAATTGGGGGTCTGCTCGTTCAACGCCGTTCGTCCTCGGGGCTGTTCGCTGCCGGTCTCTTTCAGAGCCGACTCTCATAGACGTTCAGCCGCTAGGATGAAAGCGTCAGCGGTCTCTCGTTTGGAGTCGACGTCCCCTGATCGAGCGATGCGGCGCTCGATTCGGACGCCGGGAAGAAAGGGAACGGCTCGGTCGCGCACTCGCGTCCGTTGCAGCGAATTGCTCTCGAAGATAAACGAAAGGGGACCTTTTCGGTCCCCTTCGCCTTTCACTCCCCTCGCGGAGAAACGGACACCCTTTCGGGGCCGCAGGTAACGTTACATCTAGCGATGGTCGCTAATTCCGTCAACGGAAAAACCCGTTGTTCGAGAACGCGGGCGGCCTCCACAAAAGTCAATCGAGCTTTGGAAGCCAAGCCATGAGCTTATCGATTATCAGCCTGAATTCCTGAATATCGAGCCGAGGCGTGCTCTTTCCCCAGAGCATCTGAAGTCTGGCCGTCGAAACCGTGTGCGGGTGGTTGCAGACGACGTAGGACATCTTTCCCTTCTCGATCTCGAGCGACAGCTTGTGCGCCCATCTCCCGCTCTCGCCTTCCTGTGGGTCTGTGGATGTCGGAAGGACGAGGCAGTGCCCAGTGAGCGTATGCTTGAACGACACGATGACGGCAGGGCGTGTCTTACCCATTTCGGGTCGCACCAATAAATTTGTCGAATGGCCGGAACGGCTTTAATTCGCGGACGAATACGGCGAGGCTTGTATTCAGAACCGTTTCCGGCGGATTTTATTGCATTACTGGCTGTCGGCGGCCTTTCTTCATCATTCATTTTCGAGAATGTCCCCGATAAATTCGATCGTTCTACGCAACGCTGGCGAATTTCGCGCGCTAGAGAACCGTTCCACATTTTCGCGCCGCCGCGACAAAGACCGCGATCTTCGCCTCGTCCTTGACGCCGCGGGCGCTCTCCACCCCGGATGAAACATCCACCGCCGGCGCGGCGGTGCGTCGCAGCGCCTCCGCCACATTGGCGGGGTCGAGGCCGCCGGAGAGCATCCAGTCGCCGCCGCCATAGCCGCGCATCAGCTCCCAATCGAAGACGGTTCCGGCGCCTCCGGGAACGGCGGCGTTCGGCGCGGGCTTGGCGTCGAAGAGGAGGATGTCGGCGGCCTCCCGAAAAGCCGCAGCGCGCGCGACATCCTCGGCGGTGGCGACGCCGACCGCCTTGATGACGGGCAGGCCGAAGCTCGCTTTCACGGCGGCGACGCGCTCGGGCGTCTCTGCGCCGTGCAATTGCAGCAGGTCCGGCGCCAGGGCGGCGACGATGGCGTCGAGCGTGGAATCGTCGGCGTCGACGCAGAGCGCCACCTTGCGGATGCGGTCCTGCGCAGCGCGACCCAGCGCGCGCGCCGTCTCGAGAGAGACGTGGCGCGGGCTTTTCTCGAAGAAGACGAAGCCAGCCATATCGGCGCCGGCGGCGATCGTCGCCTCGAGCGTCGGCGAAGTGGACAATCCGCAGATTTTGACGATCACGCCGGCCAAGCTTCCCTCTCGCGGCTTCCGTAACGGGGCGGCGACCCTATCATGATCCGCTCGGGCCCGAAAAACGCCACATGCTCGAGGCGAAATCGCCGGAGCCGGCGATCGATGGCTCGCCGGTTTGCGCAGTCGAGCTTTCGTGTTAGACGAAACGTTCCGACGCTGTGTTTCGCGCGCGTCGAAGCCGGGCGGCCCGCGCGCCGCTCTGTCGAAGAGCCGGTCCCTGGAAGGAACAGCTTTCTTGTCCATTCCGCTTCGCTACATCATGTCGATCGGCGGCTATATTCTCCGCCAGCATCTCGCCGGCCGGAAGCGCTATCCGCTGGTGCTGATGCTCGAGCCGCTGTTCCGCTGCAATCTCGCTTGCGCCGGCTGCGGCAAGATCGACTATCCGGACCCTATTCTCGACAAGCGCCTCTCGGCCGAGGACTGTCTCGCCTCCGTCGACGAATGCGGCGCGCCGGTCGTCGTCATCGCCGGCGGCGAGCCGCTGCTACACAAGGAGCTGCCGCAGATCGTCGAAGGCATAATGGCGCGCAAGAAATTCGCCATCGTCTGCACCAATGCGCTGCTGCTCGCCAAAAAGATCGATCAATATAAGCCCAGCCCTTATTTCACCTGGTCGATCCATCTCGACGGCGACGAGGAGATGCATGATCGCGCGGTGAGCCAGAAGGGCGTCTACAAGCGCGCCGTCGAGGCGATCGCGCTGGCGAAGTCCAAGGGCTTCCGCGTCACCATCAACAGCACCTTCTTCCAGGACGCCGATCCGGCCCGCGTCGCCGATTTCTTCGACGAGGTGAAGCGCATCGGCATAGACGGCATGACTGTGTCGCCGGGCTATGCCTATGAGCGCGCGCCCAATCAGGCGCATTTCCTCAATCGCGCCCGCACCAAGGAGCTGTTCCGCGGCATTCTGAAGCGCGGACGCGGCGGACGCGACTGGGCCTTTGTGCAGTCGGGCCTGTTCCTCGACTTTCTGGCCGGCAATCAGACCTATCATTGCACGCCCTGGGGCAATCCGGCGCGCACCGTCTTCGGCTGGCAGCGCCCCTGCTATCTCTTGGGCGAGGGCTATGTCCCGACCTTCAAGCAGCTGATGGACGAGACCGATTGGGACTCGTACGGCGTCGGCAATTACGAGAAATGCGCCGATTGCATGGTCCATTGCGGCTTCGAGGCCACGGCGGTGAAGGACGCCGTCGCGCGGCCGTGGAAGGCGGCGCTGGTGGCTCTGCGCGGCGTGAGGACGGAAGGCGATTTCGCGCCCGACATCTCGCTGGAGAAGCAGCGGCCGGCGCAATATGTCTTCGACAAGAATATAGCGACGTTGTCAGAGCTCCGAGAGGCCGAGGCTAAGGAGCGGGCCGAGAAGACGCCCACAGCGGCCTAAGGTCGCCGATGATTTGCGGAAATCCAGACCGGCGAGAATGAGATCGCCGATCTGGCGCGGCTCGCGGGCGAGATCGCGAAACACCGCCCGGAAATCGACGCCGCCGTCCGGTGTGACGGCGGAGGTGGCGAGCGGCGGCAGCGCCCGCGCCGCCGGATCATTGACCACGCGCACCACGGCGAGCGGCAGGCGCCGGCGCTCGGCGAATTCCGCGGCGATATGCGTCTCCATATCGACCACGGCGGCGCCGGTCCTCGTTCGCAGCGCCGATTTGGCCTTGGGGTCGAGCACGGGCGCCTCGACGCCGGCGATGACGCCAGAGACGATCTTGCCGCCCGAGGCGCCCAGACCTTCGCTCAGAATGGACGAGAGCTCGGCGCTCGTCGCATAGCGCTTGCCCTCGGCGACGACGGCCGAGCCGATGACGACGTCGCCGGGCCGCAGCGCCGGGTCCAGCCCGCCCGCTATGCCGAAGCTGACGACGCCGGCGAGCGCGAAGCCCTGCGTGCGCTCGAGCGCGGCGCGCAGGCCCTCTGTGTCGGCGCCGCTGCAAATCGGCACCAGACCTTCGCCCTCGGCGCAGGCGCGCTCGCTGAGCAGCCCCGTGATGATGAGGAAGCGCGGGGGCTCCACCTCATCCGGGCCGTCCAAGCGGCGTCTAGAGTCCGGTCTGGACAATTTTGCTGTTGCCCCTCTCGAGGTTACGGTAGCGCGCGAGCGCCCAGAGCGGGAAGAACTTCGCATAGCCGTGATAGCGCAGATAGAAGACCCGGGGGAAGCCCGTGGCGGTGAAGCGCTCCTCTTTCCACAAACCGTCCGCGTCCTGATTGGCTTGCAGATAGGCGACGCCGCGGGCGACCGCGGGATGGCCGACCTCGCCCGCCGCCATCAGCGCGAGCACGCCCCACGCCGTCTGCGAGGCCGTGCTCGGAGCCTTCTCATAGCCCCGATAGTCGAGCTTGTAGCTGTCGCCGTCCTCTCCCCAGCCGCCGTCCTCGTTCTGGATCGCGACGAGCCAGTCGACGGCGCGGCGCATGGCGCGATGCTCGCCCTTCAGCCCCGCGGCGTTGAGAGCGCAGAGCGTCGACCAGGTTCCGTATATATAGTTCATTCCCCAGCGGCCGAACCAGCTTCCGTCCGGTTCCTGCTCGGCGAGCAGATATTCGACGCCGGTCTTCAAGCTCGGGCTGGTCTCGATCGTGTCGCCCAGCTGGGCGAGCATGGAGACGCAGCGGGCCGAGACGTCCGAGGTCGGCGGATCGAGCAGCGCGCCATGATCGGCGAAGGGGATGTGGTTGAGATAGTAATATTCATTGTCGGCGTCGAAGGCGCCCCAGCCGCCATTCTTGCTTTGCAGCCCCTCGACCCACTCGCGCGCGCGGGCGATGCGCTCGTCATAGGGCCGGTCGGAGCGGCCGCCGTAAGAGCGATCCATGGCGGTCACCACGACGGCGGTGTCGTCGACATCGGGATAATAGGCGTTGGCGTATTGGAAGGCCCAGCCGCCCGGACGCACATTCGGTCGCTGCACGGCCCAATCGCCCTTCACATCCAGCACCTGCAACGGCGCGAGCCAATCGAGGCCTGCGCGAGCCTGCGCCTCCTCCTCCTCGCCGCCGACCTCGAGCAGCGTGTGACAGGCGAGCGCCGTGTCCCACACCGGCGAGACGCAGGGCTGGCAATAGGCCTCGTCCTCCTTGACGACGAGCAGACGCTCGATCGATTCGCGCGCGAGCTTCACGCGCTCGTCCTCGGCGGGAACGCCGAGCACGTCATACATCAGCAGGCTGTTGACCATCGCCGGGAAGATCGCGCCGAGCCCGTCGACGCCGTTCAGCCGCTCGGTCACGAAGGCTTCCGCAGCGGCGACGGCGCGCTTGCGCGGACCCTTGGGAAAATAGGGCTCGGCGGCGCGCAAGATTTTGTCGATCGCGCCGAAGAGGGCGATCAGCGCCTTATGCTGATGCGCGCCTTTGGGCCATTCCTTCACCTCGTCCGGCGGAGTCGTGAACAGCTCGCCGATATGCACGCCGAGCCGGTTGACGGCCTTCGGCTTCAGCGTCTGCAGCACCAGCAGCGGCACGAGGACGGTGCGGCCCCAATAGGAGATTTTGTCGATATGGAAGGGAAACCATTTCGGCAGCAGCATGATCTCCACCGGCATGGCCGGCACGCCGCGCCAGGGAATCTCGCGATAGAGCGCGAGCAGCGCGCGCGTGAACACATTGCTGCGCGCCGCGCCGCCATGGGCGAGGATCGCCTCCCGCGCGCGCTTCATATGCGGCGCGTCTATGTCGTCGCCGATCATCTTCAGCGCGAAATAGGCCTTCACGCTGGCGCTCATATCGAAGCCGCCCTCGTGAAACAGAGGCCAGCCGCCATGCGCGCCCTGAATGCGGCGTAGATAGACGGCGATCTTGCCCTCGAGCGCATGGTCGATCGGCTCGTCGCGGAAATGGCGCATCAGCACATATTCCGCTGGGATCGTGGCGTCCGCCTCCAGCTCGAAGCACCAATGGCCGTCGCCTCTGGCGAGCGCCCGCAGCGCTCCCGACGCGCGCGCTATGCTGTCGTCGAGCGCCTCGGCGCGCGGTTGCGGCGTCTCGATCGCGCGGGCGGTGGCGGTCATCTAGTCGCGCTCCTTCGCTTCGGCTTTCGATCGGTCATTGCGATCCTTTCGTTTCTCTCGATTTCAAAAAAATGCGCTCGTCCCGTGTTACAGACGCGCGACGCGAAGCGCGGGCGCCTCCGCGCCGCTCGGCGGCTTGACGACGATTTCGACATCCTGCCCCAATGCGACCAGGAAACGCAGCAGCCGCTCGACCGAGAACTGGCGGAAGTCGCCGCGCAGCATTTTGGACACGTCCGGCTGCTTGACCCCGAGCAGGCCCGCGGCCTCGACCTGTTTCAAGCCGCGTTCTTTCATCAGCCGGCCGATCTTGCCTATGAGTTGCGCCTTGAGCGTGTTTTCCGCGCAGGAGCCGGCGGCGGTCTCATCTGTCTCGGGCGCATTCATCGTCCGAATCCTCAAAAATTCCGGGAGTCCCCCTCCCTCATCCTTCCCCGCTTCGCGGGAGAGGGCGCTGCGAGCGCGATCCGACGCTCTCGAAACCGGTTCGTATAGTGATTTGACCATATCGTCAAGGGTCTGCCGGGGCTGGCTCGTCGATTGCTAATCGTTTCAAGGGTACGCTCCCGGTCGCAGGGAGCGTGGGTGTTTGTTCGAAAGGGGTCAGCCCATGGACGATCTTTTTGTGATTTGTCGCACAGGCCACATAGAGGACGGCCAAGCCACCGGCTTCGTCCTGATGCGCGCCTATGAGAATGGCGACAGCAATCCCTGGCCGATCATCATCACCCGCAAGGGCAATAATTTCTACGGTTTCGAGAATTCCTGCCCGCATGAGCAGATGCGTCTCGACACCTCCCCAGGCAACTTTCTCGACGAGAGCGGCAATTTCCTCGAGTGCGGGCGGCATCACTCACAATTCGACCTCGACACCGGCCATTGCTTCATCGGCCCGTGCCAGGGCGGGAAGCTGACGCCGCTCTCGCTCGTCGTCGACGACGGCGACCTCTGCATCACCGGCGTGATGTTGGCGGACGAATAAGGGGACCGAGAACCGGGATCAGAGAGGACAGCGAGGACAATTCATGACGGACATGGCGGAACTGCAAAAGCGCAAGCAGCCTCTCAATTTGGCGATCGTCTATGTCGATCCCGACGCCTTCATCGCCAATTATATGGGCTGGCTGGAGATCACGACCTTCATCACGGCGCTGCGCGCCGGCGATGTGACGGTTCCCGCCGACGGCGTCACGCCCAAGCTCACGGACCAGCAATTGAAGGCCGCCTCGGCGGTCACTTACGGCGGTGACGCGCTGTTCGCCTTCTTCATGACGGCGGCGCTCAAGGGCGACAAGGCGGCGGCCGACAAGGTCGAGGCTGCGCTCGTCGAGAGCATGGGCAAGGATTTCCCCGGCGCCACCTCGCTGTGGAGCTTCCGCACGCCGATGGATCCACCCATCAGCCTCGAGGATCATGTCGGCGCCGCCGGCAAGAAGCTGCTCATCGGCGATATTCCGCCGCCGCCGCTGCGCGCCAAGGAGAATTGGAACACCGGCATTCGCTTCTTCGAGCAGGCCCGGAAATCCAACTTCGTCCATGAGATCATGTATCCGCTGGCTCTGTGGAGCCGCGAGCGCTGGACGGACACGCTCGAGAAGGGCATCTCCTTCCTCACCCATATCGAGGACAATGTGCCCGTGCTGCGGGAAGTGCTCGAGGAAAAGCGCAACGATCAGGCATTCGTCGCCAATCTGCTGCTGAAATTGGCGCCCGCCATCGATCAGGAGCTCACCGAGGACATGGAGGGCTTCCTGCGCTCCCTGGCGCGCCGCAACTGAGCGAGCTCGAGCGCGGCGTATGATGATCTGTCATACGCCGTCGCTAGCCTCGCCCCCTTCCGATTCGCCGCCGGCGACGGGAGAAGTGGGGAGGCCGCCATGAATAATTCGCCGCTGCTCGTCGCGGTGACGATAGAGCCCAAGCTCGAACGCGATTGGGAGGAGCTCGTCGAGGCGCTCGCGCGGCTGTCCGCCGGCGCGCCCGGACTGCGCGTCTCCGATCTGGATGTGATCGGCGGCGGGATGCAGGCGCTGCTCGAAGCGGCGAGCGAGGAGCGGCTACGAGACATTGTCGCCCGCTTCCAGGAGCTGTCACCCGTCGAGGCGATCATCGGCCCCCCGCGCGTCGCTTATCGCGAGCGCCTGTCGCGGCGCCAGGAAATCGACTTCACCCATAAGCGGCCCGGCCAATACGCCCGCGTGAAGCTCATTTTCGACACGGATGGCGCAGGCGGCGAGATTTTCGAGAATCGCGCGCCGCACAGCGCCGTTCCGGCCGAATTCGTCGACGGTGTCGAGCGCGGCGTCGTCTCTGTGGTGGAGAGCGGGGTCATTCTCGGACGGCCAGTAGTGGAGCTGAAAGCGGCTCTGGTGGACGGCGCCGGCCATGGCTCGGATTCGTCGGTGCTCGCCTTCGAGATCGCCGCGCGCGCCGCGACGCGGGAGGCTCTGGCCAAAAGCAGCGAATTGCTCGAGCCGATCATGAGCGTCGAGACAGTGGCGCCCAATGACATTGCGGAAGCGGTGATCGAGGATTTGCGTGGCCGGCGCGCGCAGGCTCTGAAGGCGGAGCAGGGCGACGAGACCACGCGGATCACGGCGACCGCGCCGCTCGCGGAACTGCTCGGCTATGGCGATGCGCTGAGCGCGCTGACCAAAGGGCGCGCGAGCCAAAATCTGCGGTTCGGCCATTATGCGCCGATAGCGCCCGAGGACGATACGCCCTTCCGCCCCGCGGCGGCCGCGCGACCCAGCGCCGCGGCCTAAAAGAGACGCCGGCCCAAAAGATATTCGGGCCGGCGAAGTTCGATCAGCGCGAGTAGAACTCGATGACCAGGTTCGGCTCCATCTGCACCGGATAGGGCACTTCGGAGGGCAGCGGCACGCGCGAGAGCTTGGCCGTCATCTTCTGATGGTCGACCTCGTAATATTCCGGCACGTCACGCTCGGCGAGACCGACCGCCTCGAGGACGATGAGGATCTGCCTGGAGCTCTCCTTCACCTCGACGACGTCGCCCGGCTTCACGAGATAGGACGGAATGTTCACGCGGCGGCCATTCACTTTGATATGGCCGTGATTGATGAACTGGCGCGAGGCGAAGACGGTCGGCACGAATTTGGCGCGATAGACCACGGCGTCGAGACGGCGCTCGAGCAGGCCGATCAGATTGTCTCCCGAGTCGCCTTTCAGCCGGATGGCCTCCGCATAATATTTGCGGAACTGCTTCTCGGAGATGTTTCCGTAATAGCCCTTGAGCTTCTGCTTGGCCTTGAGCTGCGTGCCGAAGTCGGAGGGCTTGCCCTTGCGGCGCTGGCCGTGCTGGCCGGGGCCGTATTCGCGACGGTTCACCGGGCTCTTCGGGCGGCCCCAAATGTTCTGTCCGAGACGACGGTCGATTTTATATTTGGCTTCGGCGCGTTTCGTCACTTGCCGGCGTCCTTTTCTGTGGCTGCCACGCAAGGCGCGACAACGACGGGACGTCGCGCCCGGCCCCTGTCGAGGCGAGCGTCGCCGAACCACGTTCCCGCGCTGCGAGGCATTGCCTCTAGCGTCAAAAGAACGCGCCCTCCTCTGCCGGAATTCCGGCCGACAGGTCGTTCCAGGAACGGCCACGGGTGCGGGCCGGCGAAGGTCTCCCCGCGCCGGACCGAGGGTGAATATCCGCGTCAGCCGCGCAAGTCAAGAAAAAGGCCGGCTCGCGGGGCGGACCGGCCGGTTTCGGCTGAACGAGAGGCGGGGCTCAGGGCCACCAGATCGGCGCGATGCCGTCGCGATAGGGCAGAACCTCGAAGCGGCGGCGGTTCGGCAGCGTCTCCTGCATGAACCAGCTGCGCTGATTGTCCTCGACCGGCTGATAGGCGAAATAGGTGGCCTCCACCATATAGCGATTGGTCGAGCCGACCGGGACGACTGGGCCCGGATCGAGCCAGCTGCGGCGCGGAACGACGAGCGGCTGGCGCACATAGGGGATGGGGCCGGTCGCAACGACGATGGGCGTCGCATAGACGGGATGGCGATGCGCCGCGCGATGAGTCTTGGCGAGCGCGTCGCCGGCCGTCGCGAAGGCGAGAAGGCAGGCGAGACCGGCCGACAAACTGACGAAATGACGCATCCTCATCTCCTGATTCCAATAATCGACGCGATCATAACCAATCACGCCGCCGGGCGATACGGGCCGTCGTGCGGCGCGCCTCACGAAAGCTGAAAGCGATCCGACGAAAGCGCCGGGCCGCCCCTAAGCAGCGCCGAGCTCAGTGGCGCGCTGCGCGTTTTTTGGGCGCCGGCTTCGCCGCCTCCGTCTCGCCTGTGGAGGGGGCGGCGAGGCAACCGGGCCCTTCGACCTTGGGGAAGGAGCGGGCCAGCGCCTTGTTCTCGCCGGACGGCAGATAATAGACGCGGTCGAGCAGGCAGCCCATGGCGCGACGGTCCATGGGCTTTGCGCCGGCGCCGCAGGCGATGCCGGCGATCTCCATCGAAAGGCTGGCGTTGACGAGCCGCACGGCGAGACAGGAGCGCTCGCCCACGGCGGCGGCGGCCACGCCGCCGTCACGCAGCGACAATTTGATCTCGGCCGCTTCGAAGGCGCCGGCGCGGGTCACCAGCGGCGTCGGCTGGCCGATGCGGACGACGCCCAGGCCGGCCTGGGCGGCGTGGCGCGCCACATCGAGGAAGAAGTCCGAATTGCCGAGCTTCTCGCCGGCGGGCTGCAGAATATCGAGCCGCAGATAGGCCCTGCCTGTGTCGAAGCCGCCGAAAGCGTGCGTCTCCTGGCGCCCGCCCGAGGGAAGCGCCGGATCGAAGGCGATCTTCGGCTCCCTGTCGATCTCGGGAGCCTCGAGCCGGAAGGCGGCGACGCGCTCCGGCGCGACGACAGGCGCGGGGGCCGATTTGACGAGGGCCGGCGGCGCGGCGGCGACGCTTGTCGTCGCATCCTGGGGAGCGCGCACGAAGGCGAGCGACCCCGCCAGCACAAAAAGCGCCGCGACGCCCATCAGCGATGCGGCCAGATTGCCGAGCGGGCGCGCCCGTAGAGGGCCGCCCGAGACATAGGGGAGGTCATCGCCGGAAACCGACAAACTCATGACGCAACTCCAACGGCCCGACTTCACGCGGGCTTCACAAATCCTGATCGGGCCGATGTGTCCCGAGGTCGAGGTAATCTGCCCATGACCATTGGCGTTAAGCGTAAACATTCCGTTGAAAATGGCGGAGGTTGCGCTCGCCCGGCCGCGTGGGCCCTCCTTCGCGCGGCCCCGCGCGAAGGAGAGACAAATTTCGGTCAAGAAGTTCCACGAGAGAGAAAGCGTCAGACACGCCTATCCGCGCGACATCTGGTCGCTCTCATTCTGTAACGTCGAGGAAATGGTATGAAAATTCTCGTAACGGCGGCCGTAGCGACTTTGATCTCTTTTCCCGCATGCGCCGAGAAGGTCGCATTCGGCTGCCAGTTGGTGACGCAATACAGCGAAGATCAAGTCGGTTATCTTCTCGGCGAAGCCCGATCGGTCATCGGCGATCAGGAAACCAATCGTATCTACGGCCATTACGTCAGCCTGCGCAGCGCCTGCCAATATGACGGCGCCGCCACCCGCGTGGTGAATCTCCCGCCGGCCTTGCGCGATCTGCTCGCTCAAAACGGCGTCGACATCCGCCGCTTCGCGCGGCGCTGAGACCGGCCCGTCAGTGACGGCGGCCGCGTTTTCGGGCGGCCGCAGCCCCCTGAATCTGCGCCTTGCACGCCCGACTGAGGCCGCCGATATTGGCCTTCAGACAGTTCTCCACCGCGGCGGCGTCGGGCACATAGCGCTCGCAGAATTTATAGGCGTCGTCCGTGCAGGCCGAGCGTTGGCGGGTGGTTCCATGAGGGGCGGCCTCGGCCGACGCCGCGCAGGCCAGCAAGAACGCGCATCCCAAGAGCAGCCTCATCCCCGTCCTCCCTCTGAGCGTTCCGCGCCGGAGCGGCGCTAAATTGCCACAATCGAGATTTTAGGCCCGGGGGTCTCCGCGGCAATCGGCTCACATGTTCATCCTAAATAGGGCCCAACCCGCGCGAGGACGACGCTTGGGACGCGAGCCGGCTCGGGCGGGGGCTTGAAATCGGCGCGGCGCACCTATTTAATAAGCACACTTATCAAAAGCATCGCTATAGAAAGTTCGCTCAATGCCTTCGCCGCCGCCGACGACTTTCTGCTTCCTGCTGCATGACGCGGCGCGGCTGATGCGCAAGCGCTTCGAGCAGAACGCCCGCGAATTGGGCCTGACGCGCGCGCAGACCCAGGCACTGGCCTATCTGTCGCGCAATGAGGGCGTCAGCCAGTGCATCCTCGCAGAAATGCTCGATCTGGAGCCGATCACCCTCGGCCGCACGGTCGACCGGCTGCAGGCGCTGGGCCTCGTCGAGCGGCGACCGCATGAGACCGATCGCCGCGTATGGCTGTTGTTTCTGACCGATAGGGCCTGGCCCCTCGTCGAGGCCATCGCTCCGATCTCCGAGGCGACGCGCCAGGAGGCGCTCGTCGGCGTCAGCGATGAGGATCGGGCGACCTTGATGCGCGTGCTGGAGTCGGCGCGCGCCAATCTCATCGAAACGATGAGTTGTTCCGCGAAGAAGGCGAAGGCGAGGAGCACGGGCGGCTGAGCGTTCTGTAGGAAACCCCGGCGAGAGGGATGCGGACGGCGGCGCGCGCATCGCAGTGAGAGTGGAAGACGGCCATGGAACTCGTCAAATATGCGCTCAAATTTCGGCTGACGTTCTACGTCCTGGCCATTCTGATGACGTTCCTCGGCGGGGCGGCGATCGTCTCGACGCCCAAGGACGTGTTTCCGAACGTCGATATTCCGGTCGTGACGGTCATCTGGTCCTATACGGGTCTCTCCACCGCCGAGATGGAGAGCCGCGTCACCACCTATGCCGAGCTCTCGACGAGCAATAACGTCAACGGCATTCGCAATCTCGAGAGCCAGACGCTGCAAGGCGTCACGGTGATGAAAATCTATTTCCAGCCCGATGTGAACATAGAGCTCGCCATCGCGCAGGTCGTTTCGGCGATGAACTCCATCCGCGCGCTTATGCCGCCCGGCATCAATCCGCCGACAGTCGTGCGCTATTCGGCCTCGCAAGTGCCGGTCATTCAGCTCGCTCTGTCGAGCAAGACGCTGAACGAGCAGCAGCTCTACGACATGGGCCTCTATCGCGTGCGCCAGCAGCTGACCACGACGCCCGGCGTGACGCTGCCGACGCCCTGGGGCGGCAAGCAGCGCCAGATCATGGTCGATCTCGACACGGCGACGCTGCAGGCGCGCGGCCTCACGCCGCTCGACGTCGTCAACGCCGTCACCGCCGGCAATCTGGTCGTCCCTTCGGGCCTCGCGAAATTCGGCGATCTGCAATATGTCATGCGTCTCAATTCGACGCCCGACGCGCTGGCGACGCTCAATAATATTCCGATCCGCGTCGCGGACGGCGCGCCGCTCTTGATCCGCGACGTGGCGCAAGTGCGCGACGGCAGCCCGCCGCAGCAGAATATCGTGCGCGTCGACGGCTCGCGCGCGGTGCTGCTGACCATATTGAAGAACGGCAACGCCTCGACGCTCAATGTCGTCGAGAATGTGAAGGCCGGCATCGCCAAGCTCCGTGAGGCGATCCCCAAGGACACGAATATCGCCGAATTGTTCGATCAGTCGGTCTTCGTCTCCAACGCCATATCCGACGTGCTGCACGAGGGCGTCATCGCCGCCGGCCTCACGGCGCTGATGATCCTCCTGTTCCTCGGCTCCTGGCGCTCGACTCTGATCGTCATCATCTCCATTCCGCTGTCGATCTTGACCTCGCTGGCCATGCTCAGCGCGCTCGGTCATACGATCAACATCATGACGCTCGGCGGCATGGCGCTCGCGGTCGGCATATTGGTGGACGATGCGACGGTGGCGATCGAGAACACCTATCGCCTGTTCGAGGAGGGCAAGGAGTTCCGCTATGCGGTGGCAGAGGGCGCCGCCGGCATCGCCAAGCCGGCGCTGATCTCGACGCTCGCGATCTGCGCCGCCTTCGTCTCAGTGCTCTTCCTGACCGATGCGGCGCGCTATCTCTTCGTGCCGCAGGCGCTCGCCGTCGTCTTCGCCATGCTGGTCTCTTACTTCCTGTCGCGAACGCTGGTTCCCATATTGATGGACCAGCTGCTCATCCATGAGCATCACGCGGAACGCGAGCGCGAGAACGACGCGCGAGGCTTTGGCTTTGCAGCGATATTGACGCGCGTCCAGCTCGGCTTCGAGCATGGCTTCGAGAAAATGCGCGGCCAATATGCGCTGCTGCTGACCGCAGTGCTGCGGCGCAAGGGCCGCACGCTCGCCTTCGTCGCCGGCGTCTTGGCCTTCGGCGCCTTTCTATTCGCGTCGGTCGGCGAGGATTATTATCCGCAGATCGACGCCGGCCAGATGACGCTGCATGTGCGCGGCCGCTCCGGCCTTCGCATCGAAGAGGCAGAGCGCCTCTTCCAAAAGGTCGAGGATGTCATCCGCGAGGTGATCCCGCCGCATGATCTGGCTCTGCTCATCGACAATATCGGCTTGCCGCAGATCACCTATAATTACGCCTTCTCCGATGGCACGACGGTCGGCTACAATGACGGACAGATCATGGTCTCGCTCGCCCATGGGCATGCGCCGACGGCGAGCTATATGCGGCGGCTGCGCGAAATTCTGCCGCAGCGCTTCCCCGATTCGATCTTCTATTTCCAGCCGGCCGACATCGTCACGCAGATCCTGAACTTCGGCCTTCCCGCGCCGATCGCGCTGCGCATCGTGGGCCGTGACGCGCCCGGCAATAAGCTCGTCGTGCGCAAGCTGCTCGATCGCGTCAAAGAGGTGCGTGGCGTCGTCGACGCGCATATTCATCAGATCCTCGACGCGCCGGAGTTCTTCGTCGACATAGATCGCTGGAAGGGTCAGCAGCTCGGCGTCAGCGTCCAGCAGGTCGCCAATAATGTGAACATATCGCTGAGCTCGTCCTTCCAGGTGACGCCTAATTTCTGGTCGGACCCGGTCACGGGCATTCCCTATCAGGTGGCGGTGCAGACGCCGGAATATCGCATCGCCTCGCTCAACGCCTTCGCCAACACGCCTGTCTCCGATCTGACCGGCGCATCCTCGGCGCAGGTCGATCTCTTGACCAATGTCGCGCAATGGAAGCGCGGCGTGGAGCAGACCGTCGCCACCCATTCCAACACGCAGCCGACCTATGACGTCTACGCCAATGTTCAGGATCGCGATCTCGGCAGCGTCGAGCGGGATTTGCGCAAGGCGATCGCGGAGATCGAGCCGGAGTTGAAGCCCGGCAACTACATCGTCATCCGCGGCCAGATCGAGAGCAAGAATCAGGCGTTCGCGCGCATCGGCCTCGGCCTCGTCGCATCCATGATCTTCGTCTATCTGCTGATGGTGGTGAACTTCCAGAGCTGGGGCGATCCTTTCGTCGTCATTCTCGCTCTGCCGATCGCCTTTTGCGGCATCGTCTTCGCGCTATTCGTGACCGGAACGACCTTCTCCATTCCTTCGTTGATGGGCGCCATAATGTCGGTCGGCGTCGCCTCGGCCAATTCCATTCTGCTCGTCACCTTCGCGCGCGAGCATCGCGAGGCGACCGGCGTCTCGGCGGAAGAGGCGGCGATCGAGGCCGGGCTGACGCGCATTCGTCCCGTCATCATGACCGCGGCGGCGATGTTCGTCGGCCTTCTGCCCATGTCGCTCGCGCTCGGCGACGGCGCCGAGCAGAACGCCGCGCTGGCGCGCGCCGTGATGGGCGGCATCGCCTTCGGTACATGTTCGACTCTGCTCTTCGTGCCCTTTCTCTATTCGATCCTGCGGCGCGCAGACGTGAAGCCTCTGAGGGATTATCTATGACCGAGATGTCGCAGCCGCAGGGACGCGGATTCGCTTCGACCGGCGTCGGCGTGCGCGAGGCGCCGCCGCCGCGTTTGAGAAAGCTGCCTTTCCTGATTCTGCTCGCTCTGCTCGCCATCGTGCTGCTCATCGGCATGCGCCGCCATGCGGCGCGCGAGCATGACGCGCAGGTCTTCCAGCAGGAGCAGGCCAACGCGCTGCTCAATTTGCGCGCGGCCAAGGTCACCAAGATCGCCGGCCCCGTGCATATAGAGCTGCCCGGCCAGACGCTCGCATGGGAGCAGGCGCGTCTCTTCGCGCGCGCGACGGGCTATATCGCCGAGCGTCGCGTCGATATCGGCAGCAAGGTGAAGCAGGGCGATCTGCTCGTTCGCATCTCCGCGCCCGATCTCGACCAGCAATATGCGCAGGCGCAGGCGCAGCTTCTGCTCTACAAGGCGCAGCTGCTGCAATCCAAGGCGCAGGTGGAGCAGACCAAGGCCAATCTGAACCTCGCCAAGCTCACCTACGGCCGCAGCTCGCAGCTCGTCAAAAACAATTATGAGAGCAAGCAGAACAACGACATCAACGCCGCCAATGTCGAGACGCAGACGGCCAATCTTCAATCCGCGCAGGCGGGAGTCGAGGTCGCGCAGGCCAATATCGCCGCAGCGCAGGCCAATGTCGATCGGCTGAAGCAACTCGTCGAATTCAAGCAGGTGTCGGCGCCGTTCAAGGGCGTGGTGACGGCGCGCAATATAGAGGTCGGCGATCTCGTCAGCGCCGACGCCAATAGCGGCACGCCGCTCTTCTCCATGGCGCGCGACGATATTCTGCGTGTGCAGGTCTCGGTGCCGCAGTCGGAGGCGGCGGGCCTCGTCGATGGGCTCGAGTCCAAAGTGCTGGCGCCGGAAATGCCGGGCAAGGTTTTCAAGGGACGCATCGCGCGCAACGCCAACTCGCTCGCCTCGGCCTCGCGCACTCTGCTCACCGAGGTGGACGTGCCCAATCCCACCGGCGAGCTGCGGCCGGGCATGTTCGTGCGCGTGGTGCTGGAAATTCCGCGCCCGCGGCCGCTGGTCAA
Source organism: Methylosinus sp. H3A (assembly GCF_015709455.1). Classification (NCBI taxonomy): domain Bacteria; kingdom Pseudomonadati; phylum Pseudomonadota; class Alphaproteobacteria; order Hyphomicrobiales; family Methylocystaceae; genus Methylosinus; species Methylosinus sp. H3A. The sequence goes on along the minus strand of NZ_JADNQW010000005.1, from coordinate 797,164 downwards.
TGTTCCGGCGCAGGCGCTGCTCTTCGGGGCGGACGGGCCGCGCGTCGTGGTGATCGACAAGGACGATGTCGTGCGCGTCGCCAAGATCGTCATCGCCCGCGACTTCGGCGCCAATGTCGATGTGGAGCAGGGCCTCACGGGCGACGAGACGGTCGCCATCGACCCGCCCGTCGACATTCGCGACGGCCGCAAAGTGTCGATCCGCAAGTGAGGCGTTCTGAAGCGAGGCGCTGAGCTCGCGCGCGGAGACGTTGAATAGCTCTCACTCGACGTCGAGCGGCGCTGTTCCTTTGGGCGCGCCATCGGCCCCGAGCGTGATCTTCTCTATGCGGGCCTCGGCCTCGCGCAGCAGCGTGTCGCAGCGCTTTTTCAGCGCTTCGCCGCGCTCATAGAGCTTCACCGAATCGTCGAGCGAGACGCTCGCTTTCTCGAGCTTGCCTACGATCTCCTCGAGCTCCTGGATCGCCTTTTCGAAGGGCAGCGCGTCTATATCGGAATTGGCGTCGGACAATTGGTTTCCCTTCGGCTCGAGGCTGCGCCGCCGGGAGAGCTGCGGCGGGCGCTTCAGTCGCTTTCTACCACGAAATGCTGCGGGAAGGGGGTGCCGCCGCCGTCGATCTGGCCTGCGGCGCCGGCCGCGCGGCGCAGGTTGGGCCGCGCCAGCACGGGGCGCAGAATGGCCGGGATCACGGCGCGGTTGATATAGGCGCCGAAGCAGGTGTGCAGGCCATAGCCCCACAAAATATACTCGCCCCAGGGACGATCGACGCGGAACTCGTTGGGCTTCTCGATGCGCAGCGGATCGAACATGGCCGACAGATTGGCGGCGAGCACCATGGCGCCCTCCGGAATCTTGCGGGCGCGGAATGTGTTGGCGGCGATCACCGTCGAGCGGTTGGCGCGGCGATAGATGACCGGATTGACCGGATTGAAGCGCAGCGCCTCGAAGAGATAGGCGCCGAGCAGCGCTTCGTCCCCGGCCTGCGCCGCCGCCTGCGCGCCGGCCAGCGCCTCGGGCCGGTCGAGCAATTGGTCGAGCGCCTGCACTGAGGCTTTGGAAATGGTCGGGATCGCGCCGATGACGAGGCCGATGAGATTGTTGCGTATCGCGAGATCGTCGAATTCCGGCGCGCCCTTCTGCAGTTCCAGCGCGCGGCCGAGCACATCATCCTTCTTCTCGCCGCTCGCCTTGCGCGCCACGATCGCCGCGTCTATGGCGGCGCGTAGATTTGCGGCCGCCATCAGCGCCCTGGTCTCGATCGCCGGATCGCCCTTGAGATCGACGAACAGCCACCAGAACAAATTCGTCGCCCATTGGATGGCGTCCGTCTCGGCCTGCGCCGACACGCCGAAATAATCGGCGACGATGGCGGAAGGGACGCGCAGCGTCAGCTCCTGCGGCACGTCGATGCGCGTCGGAAAGGCCGCGGCGTAGGCCTCGGCGCGGGCGCGGGCGAGCGGCGTCACCAGGGCCTCGACGTCGTCGCGGCGCATGGCCAGCTTCATCAGCGAGGTGTCGTGCTGATATTGCGCCGTATTCTGCATGCCGAGGAAGAAATTGGCGCCGCCGGTGATGGCGCGCATCTTCGGCTCGTAGACGACGGCGAAATCCTCCTCGCGGTCGAGCACCTCGATCACATCGCTGGCGCGCGTGACGATCGCCGTGGCGTTGTTCTCGTAGCTGGTGATCAGTTGCTTGCCGATGACGAAATTCGGCAGCACGGCGCGCAGCACCGCGAAAGCCTTGATCTGCGAGCTCGGCAGAGTGAGCGCGCCGAGCGCTCTCTCCTTCAGCGTTCCCTTGCCGGTGAGCAGCGCGCGCAACGTCACTCCCAGCAGGGAGAAGAAGGCGACGACGGCGTCCGCGAGCGTCAGCGCGTAGGCGCGTAGAGCGGCGAAGATATTCTTCAACAATGTCATCGTCTTCTATCCTGCTCGCAGCTTCAGGTCGGATCGACCGTGCCCATGCCGATCATGCGCAGAGCGGTGAGGCTCGGCACGAAGAAATATTCGCCGCCGCGCGTCTCCACGAATTGCGGCAGACCCTCGGCGATGTAAGGCGGCTTGCCGGACGCCGGGTCGGACGGCACCACGAATTTCGCCTTCGGCCCGTTGCGCTCGCGCGCATAATCGTCCGGCGTGGCGGCGCCTTGCGAGTGATTGCCCACGATGGGGCAGGTGTCGTTGCCCGCGCGCGCGTCGACGCCGTAGTGGATCCATTGCTGCTGAACGAATTCGAACTGGCGCGCCAGGCTCGAGCATACGACCAGCATCACAATGCCATGGTCGTCGGCGTCCGTCGTGTCGGGGCCGGAGGAGCCATAGGGCAAGCCGCGACGCAGGATGCGGCGGCGATTGTTGAGCACCGAGCCCGCCGCCTGCTTGGGCTGGCCGGCCGCGACCCATGGGTCGAGCGCGTCGCGCGTATTGACGCGGCGCGTATGCGAGGTCATCGGGCAGGCGCCGCCGTCGGGATCGTCGCCATAGGTGAAGTCGACGAGCGCCCGCTCGCGTTCGGCCGAGCCTTCCGGATATTGCTCGTTGAACGCCTGCCAGGCGGCGAAATCCTTCGCCTTGACGAGCGGCACGCCATCCGACCAGCGGCCGGCCATTTTGGCGACCAGAGTCTCGCGCGCCACATTCACATCGGCTATGCCGCGGACGGCGGCGAATTTCGCGGCCTGATCGTCGATGAATTTACGCCAGGAGGCGACATTCTCGTGCAATTTGCGATAGGCCAGGAATGTGCCGTTGCGGCTGAAGGCGAGCGGCATGGCGGAGCCCGGAATCTCCTGCGCTTCGTCCGGATAGCCGAGCAGGAATTCGCCCGCCGCCAGCGCGCGCCAATTGCCTTTGCCGTCGACGGCGCCCTGGCCGATGGCCGCGGCCTGCTCCTTGGCGGCGGGATATTGCCCCTCGAACACCGGATCGCTGATGCCGTCGGAGAAGCCGAAATGCTCCTTGGGCGTCGGCCGACCCTGGGCGTCGAACAAAGCGGTCAGATCCTGATAGAGCGGCTGGTCCGCATGGCCCGGCGGATTATGGCCGCCGCGCACCTCGATCCGATATTGCTTGCCGAGCGAGACGATCGAGTCCGTCGCCGCGTCCAGATCCGCGGCGCTGGCCGTGTAGCGCTGATTGAGGACGACGAGGATATGGACCGCATCCTCCGGCGCCGCCTGCTGCCAGACCTCGTCCCATTTCGAGCGCCAGTCCGCGCCGGAAAAATCGTCGCCGAGCATACGCGCGCGCTTGGCCATGCCGTCGATGAATTCATCCGGCAGGCCGCGCAGCGTGCGCGTCGGCACGCCGAGCGTCAGCAGGCCGTAGAAGGTGAAGGCGATATTGACCGTAATCGCCGGCGGCTGCGCGGCGTCGCCGGAGCCGCTGGTCGCCAGCGCCGAAGTGACGCGCGGAAGCAGCTGCGTCACGAAGTGGCGGCCATTGGCGGCGCGACTCTTTTCTGTGTCGCCGCCGATGTTCAGCAGAATGGTGCGGCCCTTGAAATAGCCCTGCTTGGGATAGGCTTCGAGAATATTGCCCTGAATATCCGCGAGGTCGAGAACGACTGACATTTTCCGCCCCTAGATTCCGATGGCGCCGGCCTTTTGCGTCGGCTCTGCGACGTCGTCCGGCTTGTTGGCGTCGATGAAAGACTTGAAAGAGTCGTAGAGGCGCTGCGCCGAAGCGTCGTCATCGCCCGCCGCGTCGAATTGCCCGTCGATCGCGAAGCGTGTGAATTCGCGGCGCAGATACAGCGCCTTCAGAACCTCCGGCAGAGTGGAGTTCGGCGCCGCGGGGAAAGGCTTCTTGCCGAAGTCGAGGACGTAGGAATAGATCGAGAGGCCCGCCGCCGCGACGCCTGCGGTAAGCGCGAGCAGCGCGCCGAGGAAGCCCTGCAGGAAGTGCGGAAGCAGCCAGAAATAGACGAGCCCCGCGGCGACGACGAGAATCCCCAAAGCCACGAGGCCCAGCTTCTGCAGCGACACGCTAGGCAGCTGGTCCGCCGGCACGCCGTCGAGCCAATAATCGTGGAACGGCATCGTCGTCTCGATCTGACAATCGGCGATATATTTCGCGAAGCTCGCGGCGTCGGTGACGCGCGCCTCGAAGCCGAGGCAATATTTGAAGACCTCCTTCAACTCGGCTTCCGAGCGCGTCCAGAGATCGCGAAGATAGGAGTCGCGCTCGGAGTCGGCGCCGCTCGCCGCGTCGAAATCCGAGGAGAAGAACAGGAAGGGACAGGAGAGATGATCTTGCGGCTGCGCGATCACCGGATTGAGCATGTCCTTGTATTTCTGGTCGATGGATAGAGCCGGGCCGGCCGCCACGAGCAGCGTGTTGGGTTGCTCGCGCCCATTGTAGGCGACGTCGTCGATGACGACGAAACGGGCGAAATGATTGCGCGTGCTGCGCGCGAAGGGGCTGCGCTCGCCGCGCGGCAATAGCGAGAGCCGCTTGCGCAGCGCATGCACGGGCGAGGTCGGAACGCCGCCGTCGACGATCGGCGCGGCGCCGATCGGAATGAGCGTCGTGAGGAAATAGGCTCCGCTGTCGAAGGTCGGCATGACGTCCTCTTTAATCGAGAATTCTGTCGTCGAACGTATGTGTCAGCGGGGCGCAGTCGCGAGTTCGCCGGCGAAATGCAGATAGTCGTCGCGGTTGATCTCGGCGTTTTCGGTGTCATTGCTGGCGACCGGCGCATAGCCTTCGTAGCCGAGGTCGTTCTGCACGGCGACGAGCTGGCGCACATAGAGCTCGCGAAACTGCTGCGGCGTCAGGGAGGCGTGGCTCTGCGCCAGCGCGAGCAGCGCGCGACGCACGCGCAGCGCCGCCTTCACATCGGGCTGGGCCGCGCCGGGAACGGAATTGTAATAATAATTCGTGTCGATCTGATTGGCGCGAATGTAATTTTTGAACGGGGTGATCGGCACCGAATGCGGATATTTCGTGCTCGTGAACCAGAGCAGGTCGAGGCCGTTGGGCAGGCCGTCGGCGAAGGCGTCGATATATTGATCCCAGGTTCCGTTGAAATTGCTGCAGAACAGCAGATAATCATTGGAGAGAGTCTGCTTGCCCTGGCCGAGATCGGGCCATTGGTCACGCTTGACGATGGCCCAGCGCGCGAAATGGATGAAGGAGAGGCCGAGCAGTCCTCCGAGGGAGGACGGAATCGACCGGGAAATCATGAAGCTGAAACGATTGAACCATGTCCGCCAGGGTTTCATCGGCGTAATGACGTTCATTCCATAGGTTTTGCCCGTGACGTTCGACATGATCGCGGCCTCGAAAATACATTCGACTATTCCCGGCTACGGATAGCGGTATTCGGTTCAAAAGACAATATGCCGGACGCGGCGCGAAGGCCCCGGAAGCGCTCACGAATGGTCGTTTATTTCCGCATGTCCCGCAATTCGCAGGATGTTCGGAAATTCGCCGCGCATCGCGCGCTCCACCTCGTCGACGGCCGCGTGAGTGAGGTCGACGGAGAGCTCCGGATCGACGCAGCAATGATAATTGACGACGAGTCCGTCCGCCGTCTCTCGCGCGCGCACATCGTGGATGTCGGTTATTTTTCCGCCTCGAGCGGCGTGACGCGCCAGCGCGTCCGCGATCGCGCGACGGGTTTGCGGCTCGGCGTCCTGGCCGGTCAACAGCTGCGGCTCGGAGGGCTCGATATGAGTCTCGATCTCGATCGCTTCGCCGAACTCCTCGCGGATCGCCTGTTCGAGATCGGAGGCGATCGTATGGGCGCGTCCATGCGACATCGCGCCGTCGAGCTCGAGATCGAGCGTGATGGACAGGCGCTCGCCCACCAATTGCGCGATGATGTGATGGACTTGTATGCGTCGACGCGCGGCGACGAGCAGAATGCGCTCGAGCACGGTCTCGTCGTCGAGCGCGATCGGATGGGTGGCGAGCGCGATCTGCGCGCCGGGGATCGCGCGCGTGATGGCGGCGTTGGCGTCTTCCTTGATGCGGGCGGCGCGCTCCAGCGGCAGCGTCCGCGCGACGCCGATGACGGCCTCGCCCATCACCTTCGGCCCGGCGGTGCGCAGGCGCAGGCTCTCCACCGCTATGACGCCGGGCGTGGCGCGCAATATCTCCTCGATCTGCGGCACCAGCTCCTGCGGCGCGGCGTCGAGCAGCGTCGCCACAGTGCGGCGGCCGAGCCTGTAGCCCGCGACGGCGATGAAGACGGCGACGCCGATGGCCGCCAGCGCGTCGCCCTGCGCGAAGCCGGCGCGGGTGGCGGCGAGGCCGAGAATCACCAGCGCCGAGGAGACGAGGTCGCTGGAGAAATGCAGCGCGTCGGCGGCGAGCGCGTCGCTCTGCGTCTCCTCGGCGACGGCGCCGAGGCGCCGCGCGCGCACGAAATCGACGACGATGGAGAGCAGGAGCACGGCGAAGACGGGCCAGCCGGCGTCGATCTCGACCTCCGTCTGCCCGAGCCGTTGCGCGGCTTGGCCGGCGACGACGAGCGCGAGGCCGAAGAGGAATCCGGTCTCGATCAGCGCGGCGAGCGATTCGACCTTGCCATGGCCATAATGATGCTTCTCGTCGGCCGGCTTCTCGGCCTGACGCACGGCGAAATAGGTGAGCACGGTGGCGGCGACGTCGGCCGCCGAATGGCCGGCCTCCGAGATCAGCGCCAGCGAGCCGGAGGCGAGGCCCGCGGCGAGCTTGGCGAGCGTCAGCACGGCGCTCGCGGCGATAGAGGCCTTGGCGGCCGCGGCTTTGCGGGCCGCCGCGCCAGTGGAGAGGTCGGCTGTTTCGGACATGGGCCGGTCGGTTGGTCGGCGTCCCCGCGCGCCGCTGGCCGCTGGCATAACAATACATTGCGACAGGAGCAATCGGCTCGGCCGATCTTCGGCTTCCGTCGGCGCGCGCGCAATGGCCTCTCGATGCTCGCCTCCGCCTCCGATTTCCGCTATGTGGTGGAAAAGAGCGGCAGAACCAGGAGAGGTCATGCGCGCGAGGATGAGACAAGCGCTGTTCGCCGCCGGCCTCGCCGCCTGCGCCGTGGCGCAATTCGCCGGCGGGTCGGCCATAGCGGCGCAGGAGATCGCGCCCTTTTCGCGCGGCTCTTTCGACAGCATCCGCAAGGCGCATGCGGGCCGCCCGCTCGTCGTGCATTTCTGGTCGGTGACCTGCGCGATCTGCGTCTCCGAGCTGGCCGATTGGGCCAAGCTCGCCCGCGAGACGCCGGGCGTCGATTTCGTCTTCGTCAACGCCGACCCCGAGAACGACCGCCGTCGCGCCGAGGCCCGCATGGAGAAGGCGGGCCTGAGGCAGGCGGCCAATTTCGCCTTCGCCGATCGTTTCGTAGAGCGGCTCTATTTCGAGGTCGACCGCCATTGGGAGGGCGAATTGCCCTTCACGGCTCTGGTGGCGGCCAGTGGCGGGACGCAGACGGTGATCGGCGCGCTGGACGAGACGCAGATCAAGAGCTGGATCGGCGGCAAAGGCGCGCGCTGAGCGATCCGATAGGGGCTCGCGGGCCGAATCAGCGCGTCGCGCCCGGCGTCCACAGCACGTCGCCGGCTTTGCTGTTGGCGTAGCGCGCGGCGACGAAGAGGAAATCCGAGAGGCGGTTGACATAGCGCAGCGCCGTGGCGCCGACGGCCTCGTCCGGCGCGTTGGCGAGCGCCACCATTATGCGCTCGGCGCGCCGGCTCACCGTGCGGGCGAGATGGAGATGCGCGGCGGCCGCCGTTCCGCCCGGCAGCACGAAGGATTTGAGCGGCGCGAGCGAGGCGTTGAGCTCGTCGATCTCACGCTCCAGCCGATCGACCTGCGACTGCACGATGGCGAGGCTGTTCTCCGGCGGCGGCTCGCCGGGCTTGCCCGGCGTCGCCAGCTCCGCGCCGAGGTCGAAGAGGTCGTTCTGTATGCGCGCCAGCATGGTGTCGAGCGCGGCGTCGGAGGCCGTGGCGAGACGCGCGAGGCCGATCGTCGCATTGGTCTCGTCCACGGCGCCATAGGCCTCGACGCGCAAATCATCCTTGCGCCGACGCTCCCCGCCGACGAGGGAGGTGGCGCCGGCGTCGCCGCCGCGCGTGTAGATTTTGTCGAGACGGACCATCGGCGGCTCTTCCAGTGGCGGCAGTTCTTCTAGTGACGTGAGGCGAGGATCGCCAGGATCAGCAGCAGAGCGCAAAATTGCAAGCCCACGCGCCAGCGCATGAGCTTTTGCGAGAGATTGCCATCGCCGCCGCGCAGCACATTGCCGAGACCGAGCATGACGATAATGGCGACCGAGGCGACAGCGACCATGACGGCGATGTTGGACCAGCTGGACATCATGGGGCCGCTCCTCCCGGAGGCGCTCGCTCTATTGCGGTTTCATGACTAATGGAGCGTGGGGCGTTGGGCAAGCGGGGAGGGGAACTGGTCGCGTCGCGGTGGATTTTCGACCGAAGGGGGCATTCCCATACGCGAACGGACCGACGGACCGACCTCGGACCAAAGCGGCGCTCGACTTTCGGGCGTGCCTTTTGTACGTGCAACCCATTGAAGTTAAAAGAGTCGTGCCGACTTACGAAAGTCTCGACAGACCCGCAACGGCTACGCCACGCTCGCCTGACCACGCTGCTCGACGCCAAGCTCGCCGAAGTGCGCGACTTTCTCGCCGTCGCCCTCCCCGGCGAGCACATTGGCGGATAATGTGAGCTTGCCACCCACTCCCATTGTCAACTCGTCCGAGTAGAAATCGCGACTGTTTGCGAGCACGAGATCCGATGATGCGAGCAGCTGCGCCGAGCGATCAGTGATGATGCCCGCCTCCGCCGCCTCCGTGGCCCGCCGCTTCGACCTCGTCGTCGTTCTGCAATTGCCCGACCCGCTTCAGAAACGCCGCGTGCTGCTCAGGTGTATGATGGGCGTGAATGCCGCCGAGTTTCTTATAGTCGGTGTTGTCGGCGGCGGCTGCCGCCGGCTTGGGAGTGTTGGTCGAATTACACGCCGCGAGCGCGAGCGCGCCGCCCAGCACGACGATCAGATATAACGGTTTCACTCGCTTCTTCTCCCAATCGATTTCGTGATCCTAGAAGGGAAATCCGCACGTCCGGTTCGATGAGCGGGGAGGGGAAACGGAGCGTGACGATCCGCGCGACCGCGCCCTTCCTTGACTCCCCTCTGTCTCGTGTGTCGCCTCACCAAGAGGTCGCGCCATACTGTCCCCCGCTCGCGGCGAAAGCGCGCTCAGTCGAGCACCACGCTCAACGTGCCGCCATAGGTGACCGGCGGCATGCCGAGGGTGACAGAGGTGGGCGTGCTTCCGCTGCCGGGCGACCAAGACATGAAAGGCACCACATTGAAGAGGTTCTTACCCCAGAATGTCAGCCTGTAGCGGTTGTCGCTGGTCTTCAAGCCGGCGCCGACGCTGAGGTCGACATAGGGCCGGTTCCAATATTGCACTACCGACCACGGATTTGTCAGCTGAACCTTATCCGTGTAGGCGACGTTGAAATAGCCGAACGCGCTGATCGGTTGCTCGGCCCACGGCCCCAATCCCGAGCCGCTGAACACCGCTCCGAGAGGCTGCTCGTAATTGGCTCCGGCCCTGAACGCCCATCTCGGAAGATTCGTCCAGCGCGTGTTGGACAGCGACATATACTGCGGCGCTTTGACGAAGCCGGCGGGCGCATTCGCAGGCGTCGACCAAGCCCAGTCGCTCGGCGCGGGCGCTTGCGTATATTTGACCCAGCGCGCGTCCGACAGCGAGCCAGAAAAAGTGATCCATAGTTTCTCGATGGGGCTCCATCGTCCATCGAATTCGACGCCGCGCATTCTCGCCTGCTCGGCGTTGCCGACATTGCTGACGGAGATCGGCGCGCCATTGGTGTCGTAGCTCGTCTTGCTTTGAACGACCTGAAAATTATACAGGTCGGTCCAATAGGCGGTCAGGTTGAGAAACAGGCGCTCATCCAGCCAGTTCGTCTTCACGCCCAGCTCATAATCCCACGACACCTCGGGTTTATTGCCGAGAAGCGGAGCATGATCCACGAGGTAGTAGACTCCGTCGCGTTTCACATAGATTGGACCTGTGCCCGTTATGTTGACCGCCGAGGCTTTCTCTCCGCGGCCGACGAGACCGAACAGAGTGATATTGTCGTTGTATTTGTATTCCGGGTTGACGAGCGCGGTGAGCATGTTGCGGTATTTCGCCTGATGGCCGGTGTCGGACCACCCCCAGCCGCCGGAAGCGATGATCGCCTGCTCCTGCTGGAAAGCCGAATATTGGGCGCCGTAATACAGCGACGGCCGGTGACTCGCGGACCCGCCCCTCCGCTCCCAGGAATCCCTTATGCCGAAGGTGATCGCCGCCTGCTCGTCTATATGATAGGTGGCGTTGGCGTATCCGGCTGCCTGGTGCGAGGTCGCTTTGACGTGCCACCAGTCCGTGACGCCGGGGAGAGCCGCCGGGAGGCTGTACCATTTGGTCGCGTCGGCGCCGAATTGGACATGATGCATCTGGCTCAGCACGTCTTCCGCGAAACCGTAGAGCCCGACTTGCCACTCGAATGGCTGCCCCTTCGGCGAGGAGAAGCGCAACTCCTGCGAGCCCTGGCCGGCATATGTATCCATGGAGCCACTGCGAATGGCGGCCAATTGGTTGCCATCGGAAAAGCCTCGCTCGAGGCCTCGCTCGAAACCATAGGCCGATATCGACGTCAGCAGATAGTCGCCTATGCCTACGTTCAGCTCGTTCGAGACGGTGTAATTGCGTTGGGGATCGGTGCCTTCGCGCGCCATGTACGGCTTGTATGGATCGAAGGTGAGAACGGGCCGACCGAGCCTGCTCGCGAAGTTCTGAGCGTAGCTGGTCGCCGGAACCGTGCCATTCGCATAGATGAGGCTCGAATTGCCGATCGGAATGGCGCTGCGAAAATAGTTCCGGTACTCGTTCGAGCTAGCGTAGCTGAAGATGAGGCGGTCGCTTATCTCGTCCCCGACGAAGAGTAATTGGCCGCGCACGCCCCAACGATCGAAGTTACCGTAGCCCGCGCCGGTGATTTGGTCGTGAATGAACCCGTTGTCCCGGTCGAAGTAGGCGGTCACGCGATAGGCGAGCGCGTCCTCGATGATCGGGCCGGTGACGTTCACCTTTTCGGTCGTGCGTCCATAACTTCCATAGGATGTCTCGAGTGTCGCCTTGCGCGCGAAGGATGGAACCTGCGAGTGGACGACGACACTGCCCATCGTCGTGTTCTTGCCGCCCGCCGTGCCCTGGGGGCCATAGGCGACTTCGAACGAAGATATGCCGGTGAAGTTCATCCACTGGAAGCCCGGCGCTTGCCAGAACACATTGTCGAGCACGAATCCGGTCGCGGAATGCGCGCCGACCCCGGTGTTCGAGCCGGCGCCGACGCCGCGGATCGACGCGAAGGACCATTGCGCGGTGCTGGTGTTCGGCCTGTAATTGGAGATCTTCAAGGCGAAGTCGTCGAGGGTCTGGAGCTGCTGCTCCTCGATCGTGTCCGACGTGATGACCTTGATGGCGCGCGGCGCTTTCTGCGCCTGCGCTTCGCGGCGCGCACCGGCTTCGTCGCCCCGCACGATCACGTCCTCGATCTGCGCGTCCTGCGCGAACGCCGGAGCGTTCGGGAACGGTCCGACCAACAACGCGCCGCCGAGCAGCGAATAGGGAGCCAATGACGCACAAGAGAACAACCAACGCCTGAATTTCATCGACCCGACGCCCATTTCCGATAAGTGTATCTAGACGATCGGAAATAGCGATTAACGTACGTAGTAACAAGCCGAAACGTGGCGCTAACCGGCGGGTGCGTGGCGTAAGCGAATAAAAATCGAACACTGTGACTTATCTGCAACGGCGCCAGCCCGGTCGGCTGCCGGCGGGTCGTGGAAATTCAAAAACCGAGGCAGGACGGGGCGATCCTCATCTCCCTATCGCGAGACACGGGCCGCATGCCATCCGAGAGCCGACGGTGCGAGGCGCAAACCCGTCATCGCCGCAGCAGCCGCTCGAAATAATCCAGCTCCTCGGCCGGGCGCTCGGGCTGGCCGAGGCGGCGGCGCAGCTCCTCTTGCACGCGGCGGGCGCGCACGGCGGGAGGCAGGCCGAGTGGATCGTAGCGGGCGCCGGCCTCCTGGCCGCGCTGGCGTCCCGTCGGGCGGCCGAGCGGGTCGGCGCCCTCGCCGGGGCGCATTCCGGCGCGGCGGCCGGCGCGGCCGGATTGGCCCTCGCCCTCTTCGCCTTCGCCCTGCATGCGCGAGGCGAGCTGGTCCGCGCCGCGTCGCAGCGCTTGTAGCGCGCGGCCCTGCGCGTCCACCGCGCGGCCTGTTCCCTCGCCGCCGGGGCCGAGCGCCTTCTCCGCTTCCTTCATCGCCTTGTCGGCGTCGGCGAGATCGGGCGAGGCCTCGCCGGAGCGGCGCAGCCGGTCCTGCTCGCGCTCCAGCCGGTCGCGCAGCGATTTCTGCCGCGCGCGCGTTTCGTCGGAGGCGGAGGACTGGCCCTTGCCGCCGCGCCGCGGCTCGCCGCCGGATTGCTGGCCGCCGGATTGTTGGCCGCGATTGGTCTCGTCGCGCAATTGCTGCTCCTCGCGCGTCAGTTTGTCGATCTCCTCCAGCGCGCGCGACATTTCCCGCGCGCGGGGGTCGGCGCGGCCGGCCTGCGCCGGGCGCAGATTCTCGAGCACGTCCTGCAGATCGTCGAGCAGCCTTTGCGCCTCCGCGAAATCGCCGGCGCGCTCGGCCTTCTCGATCTCGCTCAGCATGGATTGCAGATCGTCTTCCGTCAGCACGCGCTGGTCGCCGCGCTCCGGCGCGGAGCGCTCGGCGTTCTTGCCGTTCTTCTGGCCGAGGCCGTTCAGGAAATTCTCCAGCGCGGCGCGCATGTCCTGCGTCAGCTTCGCGATTTCTTCCTCGCTGGCGCCGCGCGCCAAGGCCTCGCGCAGATCCTTTTGCGCCGCGCGCAGATCGCGCTCGGCCTGCGAGACGTCGCCCTCCTCGAGCGAGAGCGCCATGGCCCAGATCAGATCGGCGACCTCGCGCAGATCGGCGTCGTCGCGCGCCGTCTCCAGCCGCCCCTTCGCCGCGCTGAGGCCCAGAAAGACGGAGGAGGGCGTCTCGAACAACGCCGAGCCCAGCGACAGCGCGCCGACCGCCGTCAGCACGCGGGCGTGATGATCGGGATCGAGCGCCAGATTGCGGCGCTGCTCGGCGAGCGCGCGCGCCAGCGGCTTGGCGAAGCGGCGCTCCGGCAGAGTGACGTCCAGCGGCGCGGAGTGACCGTCATTGCCGCCCTCGTCATGGGCGACGAGGGTCAGCGCGACGCGCGCGCCGGCCCAGGGGTGATCGGAGAAGTCCAGCGTCGCCTTGGTCTCGCCGAGGCCGCCGCGCGTCGGCGGCGCGGGCAGAGCGAGCCGCGGCGGCGGATAGAGCGAGCGGCTCGGATGGGCGGCGGCGGGCAGAGCCGCGACCGCCTCCGCCGAGACGACGCCGTAATCATCGTCGGTGCGGAAGCCGAGCGTCATGGTGCCCCGGGCGTTGTTGCGCGGCGGCTGGGTGATTTCGATCGTCGGCGCCCGGTCGGGGATCGCCTGAATGCGGAACTCGCCGGCGCCGCGCAGCGCGATCGCGGCGTCGCCGGTGAGCTTGAAGCGCTCCTCGGTCTCGCCGCTCGCCTGTCGCTGCTTGCCGCCCTCGATCGGCGCGAGTCCGCCGCTCGCCGCCGCGGCGCCGCGCGCGCCAAAACTGTGCACGACCAGCGTGGCGTTCACCGGAACCGAAACCTGCGCCCAGGGCCCCTCGGCGCGCTGCGGCAGCACGATGGGCGGTCGCCCGGTATAGGCCGGCGGATCGAACCAGGCGTCGACCCTGGCGCCCGAGGCGGCGCCGGCGCCGCTCTCCCAATCGAAGGCGGAGAGCAGCCGGGCCGTGCGATCCGGTCCGGCGACGAAGGCGGCGGCGACGGCGGCGACCAGCGCGGCGGCGCGCAAGGCGAAGGGATCGCGCCGCGGCAGGCCCGGGTCCGGCGGCGCGACCTCTATCGTCGCCAGCTTTCGCTCGAGCCGGCTGCGATGCAGCGCCCAGAGCGCGCTCGTCGCGGAATCGGGGGCGTCCCCGGAGAGCGTGTCCTCAAGCGAGGCGGCCGGGCGATGCGCGCCCGCGGAAGCGTCGAGCCGGGCCAGAGCCTCGCGCCGCCGCGGCGTCCCGGCGACGAGGCCGCGTCCGACGATCCACAGCGCGGCCACGGCGAAGGCGCCGACGCCGAGCGCGCGGCCTGTCGCGCCGATCTCCAGCCAGAGGCCAGAGAAGGAGACCGCGAGGAAGAAGAGAAGGAGAGTGGCGAGCCCGGCGGCGATGCGCGACAGACGTTCGACGGCGAGCGCCGTCAAAGAACGCCGCACCAGCCGCTCCAGCGTCGGCGAGGCGTCGGTCCGGCCGTCGCTGTTTCTCTTGCGCCAGAATGTCATTTTCGATTCCTCGCGGGGCATTTAGCGCGCGAGCGCTCGGGCGCGCAGCCTCGCCCGAAGGGAGAGTCTACGCCGTTTCCGGCAGATTGCGAAAATCTTGCGGCGAAATCAGGTCAGAAGGCCAATGCGCCGGCCGCCGCCGCGCCCAGCAGGCAGAGGTCGTGCAGCGCCAGCGCGGGGCGGGAGACCGGGCCTCTCTCATGCAGCAGACGCAGCGCGCCTATGTTGGCGAGCGACCAGGACGCGCCGATCGCCGCCATGCCCGCCGCCAGCAGCGCGGGCGAGGCCGACAGGCGGAGCAGGGCGAAAGCCGCCGCGAGCAGGACGAGCCCGGCGCAAAGGCTCGGCAATGGCGGGAAGCAAGCGGGCCAGCGCGCCGCCAGCGCGGCCGGGCCATACATGGCGAGGAGATGCCAGGCCATCGCCCCGCCGACGAAGCTCTGCGCGGCTCCGCACAGGGAGAGCGACAGCGGACCCCGCAACATGGCCGCCGCCATGATCGCCCAAGCCGCGGCGCAGGCGATCGTCAGCAGAGCGAAACGCGAGCCGAGGGCGGAAGGGCGAGCGGATGACAGAGCGCTTTTCTCTGCTTCATCGCATCGCCCGGCGTCTTCGTTAACCTCCGCGAAACCATGCGGCAGACGCACCGCCAGAGCGAGGGCCGCGACCTGGAGCAGCGCCGCGCAGAGCAATGTCGCCGCTCCGCCTCCCGCGAGCTCGGACAGAAAGACGACGAGCGGCGCGCCCAACGCCGCCAGCGCGCCGCCAGCCAGCACGCCCACGCCGCCGCCCGAGCCGAAGGCTGCGACATGGCGATAGAAGAGGCCGAAGCCCTGCGCCAGGCCGAGCCACAGCGCGGCGAGGCAGAGCGCCGGAAAATGTCCGCGCGTCATGGCGAATGCGCCGAGCGCGCCGCCCGCGACCCCGAGGCTGGCGCCGAGCGCGAAGGCGCCGCTGCGGCCGAAGCCGTCGACGAGCAGCGCCGCCGGAAAAGACGCCAGCGCCGCGCCGACGAGCAGCAGCGCCAGCGGCCAGCCGATGCGGTCGGCGCTGGGCGCGATGAGCCGCGCGGCCTCCGGCAGTTGTGAAAGCGCCAGCGCTTGCGCCAGCACGGCGAGGCCGAAACCGAGCGCGAGCCGTCGTGTCATGGCCGCATCCGCAACGCCGTCGCCTATTGGCCCGCTCTTGCGCGGGCAGAGGCACAGCGTCTCGCTCGGACGCGCGATCGGCGGATCGAATTCGAGACTCATGTCTGCGTGTCCTCGAGGTCGTCGTCCGAGAGCGCGCGTGCGGCGGCGCCTTCGAGATCCTCATATTGACCCGCATTCAGCGACCAGACGAAGGCCATGAGGCCGAGCGCGCCGAGCAGTAGCGCCAGCGGAACGAGAAACAGCAGGACAGTCATGCGGCGGCCTCTCTCTGCTGCGCGGGCTGCATCGACGGCTCCCGCTTCGTCTCGCCGCCGGCGCGCAGCGCGTTGAGCGTGACGACGAGCGAGGAGCTCGACATTGCGACGGCGGCGATGAGCGGCGTCAGCATTCCCGCCATGGCCAATGGCGCGGCGATGGCGTTGTAGAGAAGCGAGAGCGCGAGATTCTGGCGCATCAGCGTATGCGCCTGTCGCGCGGCGTCGATCGTCGTAACGATGGGCGCGAGGCCGTCGCCGAGAAAGACCGCATCGGCCGCCGCTTGCGCGATCTCCGTGGCGTCGATCGGCGACAGCGACACATGAGCGGCGGCGAGCGCCGGCGCGTCGTTGATTCCATCGCCGATCATGAGGATTTTGCGCCCCTGCGCGCGCAGCGCCTCGAGACGCCCCACCTTGTCCGCCGGCTTCATAGCGCCGCGCCACTCCGCGATGTGAAGCGCGCGCGCCGTAGCCTCCACCGGCGCCACGCGATCGCCGGACAAAAGGATGACGCGCAAGCCGCGGGCCGCGAGCGCTTCGATCGTTTCGCGCGCATCCGCGCGCAATGTCTGCCGCACGACGAGCGCCGCCGTGCGCTCGCCATGGCGGAAGGCGATGATGGAGGCCTCCTCGCGCGCAGCGGCGGCGCAGTCGCGCTCGAGCCCACAAAAGCGCGGATCGCCGAGACGCGCCTCGACTCCGTCGACGATCGCGACGACGCCCGCGCCTTGTTCCTCGCGCGCGCCATCGAGCGTCGCGGCGCGCGGATATTCGCGCGCCACCGCGCGTGCGAGCGGATGACGGCTCGAATGGGCGAGACGCGCGGCGAGCTCGAGCAAGGAAGGCTCGATCTCCCGTGCATTGGCGACGCGCGGCTCCGGCGTCGTCAGCGTGCCGGTCTTGTCGAAAACCACTGTGTCGATCTCGGCGAGGCGCTCCAGCGCATCCGCCGAATTGAGCAGCACGCCGGCGCGAAACAGTGCGCCGCTCGCCGCCACTTGAACAGCGGGAACGGCCAGCGCCAGCGCGCAGGGGCAGGTGACGACGAGCACGGCGATCGCCGTCACCAGCGCATCATGCAGCGAGGCGCCGGCCGCGAGCCAGGCGAGCGCCGTGGCCAAAGCGGCGATATGCACCAGCGGCGCATAGAGTCGCGAGACGCGATCGGCGAGACGCATATAGCGCGAGCGCGCAGCCGTCGCTTTGTCCAAGAGGCGCTCGATCTCATCGATGAGCGAGCCGCCGGCCGCGGCTTCGACTCTCATCGTCAGCGCGCCGTCGAAATTCATGGCGCCGGCATAGACGCTATCGCCCGCCGTCACGGCGCGGCGCTGCGTTTCGCCGGTGACGACGCTCTCGTCGAGACTCGCTTGGCCGCAGACGACGACGCCATCCGCCGGGATGCGCTCGCCCGGCCGCGCCAGCACGCGATCGCCCGGCGCGAGCGCGGCGAGCGGAACAAAGGATTTCGCGCCATCCGTGTCGAGGCGGCAGGCGACGGGCGCGCGCAGCGCCGCGAGATTGGCGGCGACCGCGCGCGTCTTGCGGCGCATGGCGTGATCGAGATAACGCGCGAGCAGCAGAAAGGCGAGCAGCATCGTCGCCGAGTCGAAATAGGCGTGCGGCGCGTGGGTAAGCGTCTCATAGACCGACATTGCGAGCGACAGCAGCACGCCGAGCGAGATCGGCACATCTATATTCAGGCGGCGCGCGCGCAGCGCCGCGAAGGCGCTGGTGAAGAAGGGCTGGCCGGCGAAAGCGGCCGCCGGCAGAGCGATGAGCGCGGAGACGCCGTGAAAGAAATCGCGCGTCACCGTGTCCATGTCGCCGCCGAGCCAGACAGCCTCGGAGAGCAGCATCACATTGACGCTGGCGAAACCGGCGACGGCGAGACAGCGCAGAAGCCGCCGCGACGTCTCGCGCTCCTCGCGCTCACCGCTCTCGCGCTCGAAGGGCCGCGCGCGATAGCCCATGCGCCGTAGGCGTTCCGTCACGAGACCGAAATCGAAGGTCGGCGCCGTCCATTCGAGCGAGAGGCGCCGGTCGGCGTAATTCACCCGCGCCGCGGCGAGGTGTGGAACGCGCTTCAGCGCCGCCTCTATCTCGAAGATGCAAGCGGCGCAGGTCATGCCGTCCAGCGCCAATTCGAGGCGGCGCGCGCCATCTGGACCCTGCGTCGCGAGCGCGGAAAAATCGACGTCCATCGTCATTGCGAAAACTCAATCGATGCGGATGCGGCTCTTGGAGCGGAACATTTCGCGGCCGTCGCGCGAGGCGATCAGCACGAGATCGCGCCAGCCGGATTCGATGGCCAGCGGCGCCTCGTAGCGGCCGGGCGCAGCCTCGACGAGAACGACGGCCACATCCTTGCGTCCGTCGACCGGCGCGCGAACTTCGGCGGTGAGCTTCAGCCCGGTCAGCGCGCCACTGCGATCGCGCAGCGTGACGGAGACGAGGCTCTCCCATGCGCCGCGGCCGAGAATGGTCGCCTCCACCTTCCAGTCGCGCGCGCTCTGCTCGCGCGCGCCGGCGATGTCGAGATTGTAGGCGAGGCCTTTCTCATAGGCGCGGCCGATCTCCTCGCCGCGGAAAGTGGTGACGGCGGCGTAGATCATCACGCCATTCACCGCGGCGACGGCGCCGAAGAAGAAGATGAGCAGCGCGAGAACTTCCGCGCCGCCGAGGCGGCGCTGCGGCGCCGCGCGCATCAGATGGGTCTGCGACATGGTCTTCTCCTCACGGTATCACGAAAACGTCTCTCATCGCGACCGACGCTCCGCTCTCCACATCCTTGGAGGTGAAGAGAATCGGCGTCTGTCCCTTGGCCTTGCGGCCGCCGCGCAGCGTGACGAGCGCGCGCGCCTCGCGCGTCTGATCCGGACCGACGCCGACGATCATGCGGCCTTCGGCGTCCGGCTCGACGCCGACGATCTCGAGCTCGGCGTCGTCGATCCCGCTCATTTCCAGCAGGAAGCGGCGTGGCTCGGCGTTCATATTGGCGAAGCGGATCGTATAGGCGTTGCGAACGCCGCCGTCGGCGAGAGCGACGGCGAGCGGATTGCGGTCATGCAGCACGGAGAGGCGCGCGTCGTCGCGCGTCGCGAGCTTCGCCGACATGAGCCCGCCGATCGCCACTATCAGCGCCGCATAGACGATGGTGCGGGCGCGCAGCGGCTTGTAGATCGGCGCCTCGCCCCTGTGGCGGCGCTCGCAATTCATCTGTGTGTCATAAGCGATGAGCCGCGCCGAGCGACCGATCTTCGCCATCACCGCGTCGCAGGCGTCTATGCACAAGCCACATTGCACGCAGCCGAGCGAGGCGCCATTACGAATATCGACGCCCGTGGGGCAGACGGCGACGCATTGACCGCAATCGACGCAATCGCCCGCCGGCGCGCCGGCGGAGCGCAGCGCGCTCGCCTGCTTCAGCGACATGCGCGGGTCGCCGCGATCATAGCGATAGGTGACATTCAGCGCATATTCGTCGGTGAGCGCGGCCTGTATGCGCGGCCAGGGGCACATGTAGAGGCACACCTGCTCGCGCATATGGCCGGCGAGCATATAGGTGGTGAAAGCGAGAATGCCGATCCAGACATAGGCCTCGGAGATTCCCGGCTGGAAGGTCGCGAGCTCATAGACCAGCGTCGGCGCATCGGCGAAATAGAGCACCCAGGCGCCGCCGGTCCACCAGGCGATGGCGAGCCACAGCGCATGTTTGGCGATCTTCTCGCGCCAGATTTTTGCCGTGCGCGGACCGGCGTCCTTGCGGGCGCGCTCGCGCGCGTCGCCCTCGATCCAGCGTTCGGCGGCGAGATAGAGATCGGTCCACACCGTTTGTGGACAGAGATAGCCGCACCACACGCGCCCGGCGAGCGCATTCATCAGGAACAGAATGAGCGCGGCGAGGATCAGCAGGCCGGTGAGGTAATAGACCTCCTGCGGCCAGATCTCGATGAAGAAGAAATAGAAGCGTCGATGCGGGAAATCGACGAGCACCGCTTGGGCAGGCGCATTCGGGCCGCGATCCCAGCGCAGGAAGGGCAGGAGATAGTAGACCGCCAGAGTGAAGGCGAGCAGCCCCCATTTGATGCGGCGGAATTGTCCCTCGACTCGCCTGGGATAGATCGCTTTGCGCGGCGCATAGAGCGAACCGCTCTTCGCTTTGCCCATATCGGCGCTCGTCGTCATTTTCCCGCTCCCGCTCCCGCTCCCGCTCCCGCTCACTCGCCGCCGCCGAGCGTATGCACATAAATGGCGAGCGCCTTGATCGTCGGCTCGTCGAGGCGATCGCCCCACGCCGGCATTACGCCGCCGCCGCCATTCGCGATGCGGCCGACGATGGTGTCCTTGTCCGAGCCGAACAGCCAGAGAGCGTCGGTCAGATTTGGCGCGCCCATGTCGTGATTGCCCTTGCCGCCGACGCCATGGCAGACGGAGCAATTGTCGTCATAGAGCTTCGCGCCTTGCGCGGTCGCTCTGCCGCCGGGGAGCGCGGCCATAGCGCGCACTTGATCGGCGACGAGCGAAATCTGCTCGGCGTCGAGCATTCCGTCGCGGCCGAAGGCCGGCATGGTCTCGGTGCGCGTGTCCTTGTCGGCGTCCCAGCGCACGCCATGCTCTATGGTGCGGCGAATGTCGGAGAGCTTGCCGCCCCACAGCCAATCATCGTCGTTGAGATTGGGATAGCCCTTCGCGCCCTGCGCGCCGGCGCCGTGGCAGCCGGCGCAATTATTGGCGAAGGCGGCCGCGCCCAGTGCGCGCACGGCGCTCAGCAATTGCGGCCGCGCCTCTATCTCCTCGAGCGGCGCATTGGCGAGCCGCTCCAGCACCGGGCCGCGAATCTCTGTCAGCTGCTCCATGTCGCGGGCGACCGATGCGCGCGAATGCCAGCCGATGAGGCCTTGCGTTCCGCCAGAGAGCGTCGGCAGCGCCGGATAGGCCAAAAAATAGCCGATCGACCATAGGATCGTCGCATAGAAGGTGACGACCCACCAGCGCGGCAGCGGCGTGTCGAGCTCTTCTATGCCATCCCATTCATGGCCGGTGGTCTTTGTCTTGGTGTGCGGATCGATGCGGACCGCGTCGCTCGGAGCTTCTCGCGTCGACATATCTTCAATCCTCTCGCAATGGCGTCTCGGCCGCCCGGCGGAATTTTTCGCGATTGGATGGCCACAGCGCATAGGTCGTGGCTCCGGCGAACAGCAGAATGAAGAAGAGAAGGCCCGAATTCGCCGCGAATTCGCGCCATGATTCGTAAGTGGTCATGACGTCACCTCACATTCACCGCCGCCTTGTCGTCATAGAGCTTGAAATTCACCGAGACGCCGAGATGCTGCAGATAGGCGATCAGCGCATCCTCCTCGCTGACGCCGCTTTTGCTCGCGATGTCGTTGACGATCGCGTTCGGATAGCGGCGGCGCAGCGCCTCGGCGCCCGGATCGTCCGGCGCGCTCTGCGCCGAGAGATCGGCCTTGGCGTTGTCGATCTGCGCATCCGTGTAGGGCACGCCGACGAGACGCAGCGTTTTCATCTGCTCCACGATATGCGCAGCGTCGAGCGGCGTCTGCGCGAGGAAGGGATAGCCCGGCATGATCGATGTGGGGACGACGGAGCGCGGATCGCGCAAATGGTCGCGGTGCCAATCATTGGAATAGCGGCCGCCGACGCGCGCGAGATCGGGGCCGTTGCGCTTCGAGCCCCATTGGAACGGATGGTCGTACATGCTCTCGGCGGCGAGCGAATAATGGCCGTAGCGCTCCACCTCGTCGCGCAGCGGGCGGATCATCTGCGAATGGCAGGTGTAGCAGCCTTCGCGCACATAGATATTGTAGCCGGAAAGCTCGAGCGGCGAATAGGGACGCACGCCTTCGACCTTCTCGATCGTGTTGTGGAGATAGAAGAGCGGCACGATCTCGATGATTCCGCCGATCGAGACGAGCAGCAGTATGGCGAGCAGCAGCAGGATCGAATTGGTCTCGAGCCGCTTCTGCAAGCCGCCGGTGGGCGCATTGCGCGCAATGTCGGACATCTTGCCCTCCTCTTATTGCGCAGGCTGCGGAAAGGGCGCGAATTCGGTCGCGCGATTCGGAGCGGGCGAGCGAAGCGTCTTGTAGATGTTGTAGACCATGATCAGCGCGCCGATGAGGAAGAGGCCGCCGCCCGCCGCGCGGATCACATATTCCGGATGCAGCGCATCGGTGGTCTCGATGAAGGAATATTCCAGGAATCCCTGCGGCGTATAGGCGCGCCACATCAGTCCTTGCATGATGCCCGCCACCCACATGGCGGAGATGTAGAAGACGATGCCGATCGTCGCGATCCAGAAGTGCCAGTCGACGAGCTTCAGCGAATAGAGCTTGCGGCCGAACACCCAGGGAATGAGGCAGTAGAGCGCGCCGAAGGAGACGAAGCCGACCCAGCCCAGACTTCCCGAATGCACATGGCCTATGCCCCAATCGGTGTAATGTGACAGCGCATTCACCGCCTTCACCGACATCAGCGGGCCTTCGAAGGTCGACATTCCGTAGAAGGCGACGGAGACGACGAGCATGCGCAGCACAGGATCGGTGCGCAGGCGGTCCCAGGCGCCGGACAATGTCATGAGGCCGTTGATCATGCCGCCCCAGGAGGGCATCCACAGCATGATGGAGAAGGTCATGCCGAGCGTCTGCGCCCAATCGGGCAGTGCGGTGTAGTGCAGATGATGCGGACCGGCCCAGATGTAGAGGAAGATCAGCGCCCAGAAATGAACGATGGACAGGCGATAGGAGTAGATCGGCCGCTCGGCGCGCTTGGGCACGAAATAATACATTATGCCGAGAAAGCCCGCGGTCAGGAAGAAGCCGACGGCGTTATGGCCATACCACCATTGGATCATCGCATCCTGCACGCCGGACCAGACGATCACCGATTTCGGCGAGAAGATCGAGATCGGGATCTCGGTGTTGTTGCCGAGCACGAGAACGGCGACCGTCACGATGAAGGCGAGATAGAACCAATTGGCGACATAGATGTGCGGCTCCTCGCGCTTGGCCAATGTCGCGAGGAAGACGATGAGATAGACGACCCAGACCACGACGAGCCAGAGGATCGCATACCATTCGGGCTCGGCGTATTCGTGCCCGCGGGTGACGCCGAGCAAATAGCCGGTGCCGGCGATGAGGATGAAGAAATTATAGCCGAGCACGACGAACCAGGGCGCGAGATCGCCGGCGAGGCGCGTGCGGCAGGTGCGCTGCACGACATAGAAGGAGGTGGCGAGCAGCACATTGCCGCCGAAGGCGAAGATCACCGCCGATGTGTGCAGTGGACGCAGACGACCGAAATTGATCCAGGGCAGATCGAGATTGAAGGCCGGGAATGCGAGCTCCAGCGCGATATAGAGCCCGACGGCGAAACCGGCGACGCCCCAGAACAATGCGGCGAGCGCGCAAAAGCGGATCGGCCCGTAATTGTAATTCGGGCGTCCGTCGACGAGGCGCGGCGGCGGCTCCGCCTCGCGCAGCTCGAAGCGCTTCAACAGCGCGAACACTGCGACGGTCGAACCTGCCGCGAACAATGCGGCGTGGAACGCATAGGCGGGCGTATGCGCGCGCGATGCGACGAAGCCCGTCAGTGCGGCGAAAGCGATGAATAGCAGCGTCAACGTGGCTTCGGGAAGAGTGACGGATTTTGTAGGAACGTCGGTCGGCGCCATGGGAGGGATCCTCGCAGACTGGCGGGAAGGCGAGCGGCGCTTCGCGTCGCGCCGCATGTCTTTCGTCTTTGATCACGAGGGAGAGTCTATCGCTCGCGCGGCGATGCGATTTGACATCGATCAAGAAAAGCGGCTCGCGTCCCGCGCTGCGCACAAATGTCACAGGCGAATGAAAAACAGGGGTTATTTTCCGCGGAATTCTGGGACTTTCGAACGAGGGCGCCGCAGCGCGCGAACGTCAAAAAACGAGACGCGCGCTTATTTGTCGCAACATGAAGCGTAAGGCGCGCGCGAAAATTCGACCGGCGAAACGGCGCATTCGCAGTGATGAAAGTCTTCGAGTCAGAACCAGCCGAAGCCCGGCCGCCAGATCGCATTGCGATACCAAGGCACATGTCCGCCAGGAAAGCCGTAGCGCCATTGCACGGCGCTCGTTCCTTCATATTCCCATGGGCCCGTGTACCAGGGGCCGGCGGAGACATAAGGATCATAGAGCGGCGGAATGTCGCGGCGCCATACATAGGCGCCGAGCGGCGGCAGGATCGGCGTCTCCACGGGCCGCGCCGCGATATAGGCGAGCGCTTCTCTCGCCACATATCCGTCGGAGCCTGCGTACGAAACACGGCACCAGGCGGAGCGGCACGGGCCGACCTCGACGACAGCGAGAGCTGGAATGGCGAGAAGGGGCGTGAAATTCAGGCCCGGGCCGGAGCGCAGATTGACGACATCGCCGACTTTGGCTGGGCGCGCGCAGGCCTGCGAGCCGGCGAAGAGAGGGGCGGAGAAAAGGAAAAGAATGAAAGAAAAGCGCATGGGGCCTCGATCGAAACGATTTTTCGAAAAGATTCGATGAAAAATTCTATCATCGAATCGTCGAGGCCGCATAGCGGACGGCGCGCGGAAGCGTGTTCCGCGCGCCTTCGTCTTCGGGCGCTCGCCCTTCGATCACTCGAAGATGCGCAGCGGCGCGGAGATGAGGCCGACCGGAGCGGGAGCCGGCGCCACGACGACCGAGGTGACGACCGGGGTGACGATCACGGGACGAGCGAGCAGCGAATTGGCGATGAAGCCGATCCTGCCCGCATAGGCCACGCGCGACCAGCTGCCGATATGTCCCTGCACCTCGACGACCGTCTGCGGCGGTATGGCGAGAATGGGCAGGAAGCCGACGCCCGGACCCGAGCGGAAGGCCGCCAGATCGGTGACGACGCGCGGGAAGGCCGCGGCCGAGCCGACCGAGCCGAGGAGCGCGGCGACGGCGAGGACGGATGCGATTTTCGATTTCATTCAAGACCTCCGTAATAGGCATGCCTTTCGGCAATCATGAGCCTCACGTCGGCGCAATTAGCGCGCGGCCGGGCGCCCGACACGGGCTCGGCGCAAATTCACTTCTTCTCGAGGTTAACGGCGATGCGCGCGATCTCTTAGCGAAACGTCACATTTCGATCGCATTGTGCGCGGGCGCACGGCGGCGCCTCGAAAAAGCGCGCTTTCTTGGGTCCATCGAAGGCGCGCCGCGAAAACGAGTCCGGCTCGACTCGAAGAGAAGCGGCGGCGTAAGCTCGAGCGCGGCGCCTTTCGACGCGGCGGAGCGGAGGGTGTCATGTTGCGCATGATCGGGGCCTTGATTTTGAAGATCGTGACCGCTTTCGCGATTTCCTGCCTTTCGCTCGGCGCCTTCGTCTCCTATGCGGCTTCGGAGCCCGCGCCTTCCGCCAAGGCGCGCGTCGAGCAGCGCGCCGCCCCTGGCCGATTTTCGGCGAGCGAGCTTCCGGCCGACCGTGACGGCTTCTCTCTTTTGACGATTCCGGCGCCTGGCCGTTACGCCATTTCCGCGCATAGCGCCGCGGGCGTGGCCATTGGGCTCGTCGATATGATTTCCGGTCCGGGCGAGACGTCCGGCGCCGCCGGCCAGCGCGACGGCCGGCTCGATCTGCTGCTCGACGCCGGCGTCTATAAGCTGCGCGTCTCCGGCGCGAAGGGCGCATCCGGCAAGGCGCGCCTCGCCGCGGAGGCGTTTCAGGAACAGGGCGCGCGGGAGGCGCTCGCTGCGGGCAAGACCTATTCCGCTGAGCTCGGCGATCTCGCCCAGCGCAGTTTCTCGCTCGAGGCAGGGCCCTTAGGCCGCATCGCCGTCGAGGCGCTGGGCCGCGGCCTGCGTGATCTGCGTCTGTGGAAGGCGAGCGGCGAGCTCGTCGATCTCGTTCCCCAGCGCGCGATGATCGAGACGAAGCCCGGCCGCCCGATGACTCGGCTGCGCCTCGAGGGCGCGGTCGAGCCCGGCCGCTATGTCGCGACCGCCTATGGCGGCGAGCCGATCGTCTGGCCGGAGGGCGGCGGCGCGCAGCCTTTTCTCTTGCGCCTTCTCGAGCCGGGCTCGCTGGCCGCGGGCGTGGCGAATGGCGTCATCGGCCCCTTCGGCTCTGTGCGCTTCGAGGCGCCGGCGAGCTATGACACATTCCGCCTGGAGCTGCCCAAGCCCGTCGCCGCCCGCCTCGAGGCGCGGCGTGGGGAAGGCGCGTCGGCTTCCGCTCTCATCGACAAGACCAGCCGCGAGCCGATCGTCGTCGTCTCGCTCGGCGGCGACGGCAAGACCTCGGGCCGTATCGAAGTGTCCGGCCTCGAGGGGCAGGCTTTCTCCTTGCGCGCGTTGCGCCGGGCGAGCCGCGCGCCGATCGAGACGGAGGGGCCCAATCTCGTCGCCTTGGACGTGGCCGGCGAGGGCGCAGACGAAGTTCCGGCGACCGCGCTGCTCGCGCGCACGGAGAATGGCAAGACGCGCGTGCTCGCCGCCGATCTGCCGAAGCTGGGGGGCGGCCGCGCCTATCGCGGCAAGTTCAATCTGCGCGGGCCGACCACTCTGTTGTTCGAGGCGACCGACAGCGGCCCCGTGGCGATCAATGTGAAAGGGCCGCGGGTCCGCGCCGTCATCGAGCCCGCTTTCGGCGCCGCCGCGCCGCGCGCCGATGGGCGTCTGCCGAGCCGCTATGATCTTCAGGCAGGCTTTTATGCTCTCTCCCTCGAGCCGCTCGAGGGCGCGGTCGGCATCGTCGATCTGACGCTCGGCCCTCCCGGCCTCACGCCCGATCTTCCGCCGCCTCCGCCGGCCCGCGCCGTCATTTCCTTCGGCGAGCGGAAGCTCGACAAGAGCGGCTCTTATTTCATTCTCGCCAATGTCGCGCCGGGCCTGCTGACGGGCCCGCGCGTCATCGCGCTGCCCGCCGATCTCGAAAAAGGCGCCGCGCCTTTGTGGCGGCCGGCGTCGACGGAATATCTCCTGCCGGTCCGCACGCCGCGCGGGGGCAAAATTCTCACCGTCGACGAGAAGGGCGCGAGCGCGCCCGCCGTGATCGCCGAAGAGAGAATCGAAAACGACAATCGCTTCGCGACCATCCGTCTCCCGGCGCGAGCGGAGCCGGGCGCGCTCGCTCTCATCTATGCGCGCGATGTCGAACCGGCGTCCGCCGAGGCCGCGCAGGAGCGTCCGGCGACGACGATCGCTTCCGCCAAGCCGGCCTGGTTCGATCTCTCGCGAGACGAGACGCGAGAGTTCCGTTTCGATGTTTCCGACGGCGGGCTCTATCGCGTCGAGACGCTCGGGCGGCTGCAGACGCGCCTCTCGCTCGGCGCCGCTCTCGCGCCGCGTCTCGGCGAAGGCGAGGACAATGGCCCCGGCCATAATGCGCTGGTGACGAGCTATCTGCGCGCCGGCGCCTATCGCGCCGCCGTCACCGCGCGCGAATCCGCCGGCCATCTCGGCCTTTCGGTGAAGAGCGTGGCGATGGCGACGACGGCGCCCATCGTCGGCGAAGGCGCTGCGCGCGCGGCGCTCGACAGCGGCCGCGGCGCCGTCGTGCCGATCGACATTGCCGAGGATGGCCTCTATCGGCTCGATCTCCAGGGGCTTAACAAGGCGTGGCGCGCGCGGCTCGAGGAAGCCGACGGCTGGCCGCTCACCACGCCCGGCCCGCTCACGCGCCTCACGCGGCGTTTCGAGAAGGGAAGCTATCGCCTCGTCGTGCTGCCGGAGGATGTCGAAGGCCGCTTCGTCGCGCGCTTGCGCAAAATCGCGACGCCGGCGCCGCTCGCGGGACACGGCCCGCATGCGCTGCCCTTCGATCAGGCGCAAAGACTGCAATGGCGCGAGCCCCTCGCCAAGAGCGCGCCGCGCGATCCGGATATTTGGACCTTCGCGCTCGCGGGAGACTCCGATGTCGATCTCGACATAGGCGACGGCATGGTCGCGGAGATTTTCGACGCCGCGCGCAAAAGCGTCGGCAAATTCGCCGCTGGCCGCAAATTTTCCGCCAAGCTCTCCGCCGGCGCCTATAGCGTCGAGGCGAGGAGCCTCGCGCATGACGATCGGCTCGATTACCGCATCACGCTCGCCTCGAAGCAATTGCAGCCGGGCGCGCCGCGTTTCGTCGCATTGCCGGCGACCTTGCCCTTCGCCATCGCGCGCGATCGCATCGTCGATATCGCGAGCTTCGGCGACAAGGAGCTGATCGGCGCGCTCGAGGACGAGAATGGCGTCGTCGTCGAGCGGCTCGAGGGCCGCACGGAGGATTGGAACGTCTCGCTCTCGCGCCATCTGCCCGCCGGCGCCTATCGCCTGCGGCTCGACGAGCTGAAGGGCGCGCCGCAGCCCGCGCGCGAGGCGGAGGAGCAGAACGAAAGCGAAAGCGAGAACGCCGCCACGGAAGGCGAGCCGGCCGCCGAGGAGTTGGACGAAGCCGCCGAGCCCGAGGGCGTCGAGATTCGCCTCGCGCTGCCCGCCTCGGCGCCGGCGGAGGGACTGACGCTTTCAGGCGTGAAGACCGTGCCCGGCTCCGGCGCGCATGAGTTCGCGCTGCCGGCCGCGCAGGAGGGGCGGCTGATGATCGTCGCCGCGCAATCGACGCGCGAGACGGCGCTGTCGATCGAGAAGCGCGAGGCCGACGGACATTGGCGCGTCATCGGGCGCGAGCGTGGGCTCGCCCCTGTCGCCGCCTGGCCGGCGCAAGCCGGCGAATGGCGCGCGACCGTCTGGACGATCGGCGGCGCCGACGCGCCCGTTACGCTCGCCGCGCGCAGCCTCGCGCGCACGCCGCGCGGCTTCGGCGACATAGCGCTGGAGCCGGAGCCGATCGAGGGGCTCGCGACCAAAATTTGCGTCGGCCTCGTCGCGGCGCCTGCTTCCGCCCTCGTCGCCATCGGCGCTTCGCCGGCGTCGCTCGCCGCGGGCGCATCGGCCGGACATTTGCTCGCGCCGACTGCGGCCGGCGCGTTGGCGCCGCAATCGGAAAGCCTGTGGCTGTTGTCGCGCGAGGATTGCGGGGCCAAGGCGCGCGTGGCCTCCTTCGCGCCGAATGGCGCCGAGATTCCGCTCACCCTCGGCGAAGGCGAGCGCGCCGTGTTGCCTTCTGCGCCGCCGCCGGCCGGCAAGGCGCGGCTGTGGCTCGCGCGCTCGGCCTTCGGCCAGCCGGGCGTTTCGGCCGGGCGCGGTTTCGCCGTCGCGCCGGGCGTGGCGCTGGCGCTCGCCGGCAAGGAGCCGCCGCGCCTGTGGAACGCCGCCGGCCCCGAGCCGCTGCGCCTCACCGCGCAGGCGATCGACGTCGCCCGCGCCGCGCCGATCCGCGCCGGCGCGCTGTTTGCGGGCGTCATCCCGCCCTTCACCGCGCAGCCTGTCGCCTTCGACGGCGCCGGAGCGCTGGCGCTCGATCTTTCGAGCGGACTTGCCGCCTTCTCCGCTCCGGAGGAGGCGCGCGTCTTCGCCGGCTTCGCCGATGGCGCGCCGCTCTCGCGCCGGCTGGAAGGCGTCCGCGCGCTCTGGCTCGTCAATCTCACAGATAGGCCCGTCCCGGCGCGCGCGGCGGCCTCGTTCGAGCGCTATGAGCCGCTCGTGGCGGGCAAGGCCGTCAAGCGCTTCTTCGGCGCCGCCGGGGAGGCGGCGCATCTCGTCGAGGCGCAGCCGGGCGATCGGCTCGTCGTCGCGGGCGGAGAGGCGGTTTTCGTCGGCGCGAGTGGGCGCGTGTCGCGGGGCCGTTCGCTCGCCCTCGACGGGCCGGGCGAAGCGACGATCGCCCATGCGCCCGGCCTCGTCGCCGCCTGGATCGAGCGCGCCGGAAAATCGCCTTGGCCAGCGGCGGCGCGGCGCGATGTGGCGGCGTCCTTCGCCGCGACGCTCGACGGCGAGGCGCAGGCTTTCGCGCTCGATGTGAGCGCGCCCGTCGTCGTCGATATTCGCACGAGCGCGCCGGCCATCGTCGCCGTCACGCAGAATGGCGCGCGCGAGGTCGCGACCTTCCCGGCCGGCGTTGAGCTGCATCGTTACGCCGCGCCCGGCCGCGCGCTCGTCGAGATCTATTCGCCGCATGAGGGCGCGCTGTCGGGAGCGCTGAATATTTCGACGACGCCGGTCATTTCGGTGAAAGACGGCGTCAATGATCCTATAGCGCTCGGACCTGCGGGCGGCGCGCTCTTCACCTTCGAGGTGGCGAAGGCCGGCGAGATCGGCCTCGGCCTGCGCGCCGAGCCGGATCGCGCCGAGCTGCGTCTCTTCGACGCCGCGGGCAAGACGCTCGGCGAGGGGGCCGCGCAGATTCTCCGCCTCGAGCCGGGCCGCTATTTCGTCGAAGCGCGCGCGCCCGCCGACGCGCCGGCGACGACATTGCGCCTCGCCCTGCGCGGCCTCGCGCCGCCGCCCTCCGGCCCGCCGCCGGACGTCGTGGCGGAATTTCTGGAGAAGGCGGGAAGAAAGAGCGGCAGATGAATCCGCTGCTCTCTCTCGGCTCTCCTCATTCGACAAACGCCCTCAGTCCCATTCGAGGCTCGGCGATGAAACGCATCCGTTGTTTGTTCTCCAATATCTCCGCCGTCATCGCGAGCGCAGCGAGGCGATCCAGAGTCGCGGGGCGGCCCATGGATCGCTTCGTCGCCACGCTTCTCGCGACGACGGCCTTTCTCTTTCTGGCTTGTCTTTCCGTCTCCGCGCCGCTGCGCGCCGAGCCTGCGTCCTTCGACCAATTGCGCCGCGCCGATGGCGCGCGAATCGTGCCGGATAAGTTTCTACGCAGCTTCGATCCGATCACCATCTTCTTCGATCGCGACATCGGCCCCAAGGCGGGCGGAGCCGAAGACGCGCATGAGAAATTCGTGAGGCTCTCGGGCGAGCCCGCCGGCGAATGGCGCTGGATCGGCGCGCGCGCGCTGCAATTTCGCCCGGCCGAGCCGTGGAAGCCGCTTCAGCGCGTCGACATAGAAGCGGGCGCCGCCGCGACGCGGCTCGTCGCGCTGCTGCCGACGCCCACCTCCACCAATCCGACGGAGAGCGCCGAGCCGGTCGCCGATCTCGAGCAGATCACGCTGACATTTCCGGAGCCGGTGGACATTGCCGCGCTCGCGCGGCTGCTGACGATCGAATTGCGTCCGGCGCCAGGAATTTCTCCGCTCGGCGGACAGTTGTTGACGATGAAGGATTACGACATTCGCCCGCTCGAGCGTGCGGAGCGCAGCGCCGCGCAGAGCGTCGCCGTCCGGCTGCGTGAAACGGTGCGCGACGGACGCGTCGCCATATTGCGCCTGAAGCTCGCCGACGAGCCGGGCCTCGACGACGAGATATTCGAATTGCGCGCGCGCTCCGCTGCGCCTTTCGCCGTCACCGAGGCGAGCTGCGGCCGCGGCTGGAGCGACGACAAGCAGGATGGCGTGCTGCGCTGCGCCTTCGGCTATGCGGTCGCGCCGTCGTCGACGTCGTCAGAGGGAGAGGAGGAGTCCGCGCCTGTCTCCAATTATCAGCCGGCCAACCGCCGAAGGTTGACGCTGACCTTCTCCGAACAGCCCGACGAGATCGACATTCTGCGCGCGCGAGAGGCGCTGCGCATCTCGCCGCCGGTCGACGATCTCTCCGTCGAGATCGATCGCAAGCGGCTCAATGTCTATGGCAAGTTTCTCTCCGATCGCGTCTATGATCTCGTTCTCGCGCCGGGCGCGCTGCGCGATATTCGCAAGCGCGCGCTCGCCTCGCGCTTTGCGCAGCGCTTCGCCTTCGATCGCGACCGACCGGCGCTGGCGTGGGACGCCGCGCAGGGTCTCGTCGAGCGTTTCGGCCCGCAATTGCTGCCGCTGCGTGGACGCGGCTATGACCGCGCCGATATTCGCATTCATGCGATCGATCCGCTGGCGCGCGACTTCTGGCCCTTCCCCAAGAGCGGCGTCGAGACGGAGGATTCTCTCGCTCCGCCGCTGCCCGGCAATGAGCCCGCGCATTGGGGCGAGACGGATGCGCCCGAGGCTTCCGCGATCGCCGAGCGCATAAAGGCGCTCGGCTCGCCCGCCGTTTCCGCGCTGCTCGATCTGCCGATCCGCCGCAATGGCGCGGACGCCAAATTCGGTCTCGATCTTTCGAGCGAATTCGCCAAGATCGCCGGCGCCGGACAGCCGGGAACTTATCTGATCGGCCTGCGCGCCGTGGACGAGAAGAAGCGCCATTGGTTGCGCGCGCAGGTGACCGATCTCTCGGTGAGCGCGATAGAGGAGCGCGCGCGCGTGCGCTTCGCCGTCACCTCGCTTTCGACTGCGCAGCCCGTGGCCGGCGCGGAGGTGAGGCTCGAGGGCGTGACGGGCGATAAATTCATCACGCTCGCACGTGGGACGACCGATAATTCCGGCTTCTTCGCCTATGATCCCGGCAAGCGCGCGGAAGCCGATGTGCGCCGCATCGTCGTGACCAAAGGTCTCGACACGCTCGCCATCGACGCCAATGACGCGCCGTCCGAATATGCCCGCGAGAATTGGACGAAGCCCGACGGCGCCTGGCTCGCATGGACGTCCAATCCGCAAGAGCCGCGCAGGCAAGAGCCGCGCACGCTCTGCCATGTCTTCGCCGAGCGGCCGATCTATCGGCCCGAGGAGCCGGTGCATATAAAGGGCTTCGTGCGTTCTTATCGAGACGGCGCGGCGAGCGTCGCCAAAGCGGGCGGAACGCTCGTCGTCTCTGGCCCCGGAAATCAGGAATGGCGCATTCCGGTGAAGCTCGACGCGGCAGGGAGCTTCTATCACAAATTCGACGCGCAGACGCCCGCGACGGGCGATTACGCGCTGCGTTTCGAGCCGGACGGCGCCAAGCCCAAAAAGAGCGAAGAGAAGAAGGACGAGAAAAGCGAGGACGCCGACACGCCGAGCGAGAACGCCGAGGCCGAGGGCGGGACAGAGACCGCGTCCTGCGGACAGTTTCCGTTCAAGAAGGAAGCCTATCGCCTGCCGACATTCGAGGTCGTGCTGAATGCGCCGCAGATCGTTCCGCTCGACGGCGAGTTCAATGTCGATCTCGTCGCGCGCTATTTCGCCGGCGGGCTCGTTTCGGAACGGCCGGTGAAATGGCGCGCCGTGCAATTCCCGCATCTGTTTCAGCCGCCGGGACGCGAGGGCTTTTTGTTCTCGACCGACGCGCGCTTCTCCGGCGAAGGCAAGTTCAAATCCTCGCCGGTGCTGGAGCGTGACGCGCGCACCGACGCCGGCGGCGCCTCGCGCATGACATTCGACACGACGATAGAGCCGACGGCGCAGCCGCGCCGCTACTCGATCGAGGCGACCGTCACGGGCGACGATGGGCTGGACGTGCGCAATGTGCAGAATGTCATCGCCGTGCCGCCTTTCGTGCTCGGCGTGAAGGTTCCGCGCTATGTCGAGCGGCCCGGCGTGGTGACGCCGGAATTTCTCGCGCTCGACGGCAAGGGCGAGGCGGTCGAAGGTTTGCCGGTGACCCTGCGCTTCGTCAAGCGCAATTGGGTCTCGACTCTGCAGGCTTCCGATTTCGCGCAGGGCGCGGCGAAATATGTGACGCAGGTGATCGAGGAGACGATCCTCGAGCGCAGGCTGACGAGCGCGAAGGACGCGCAAAGAATCGAGCTGGAGGCGCGCGAGGCCGGCGTCTATGTCGTGCAGCTCGAGGCTTATGATCGCATCGGCCGTCGCCAGCAGGTGAGCGTCGATTTCTTCGTCGGCGGCAATACGCCGGTCACCTTCCAGCGTCCGCCGGCCTCCACCGCGACCATCACGACCGACAAGCAATCCTATGCGCCGGGCGAGACCGCGACGCTCATCGTCCAATCGCCGTTCCAGAACGCCAAGGCGCTGGCGATCGTCGAGCAACCCAATGGCGTGTTCGACTATCAATTCATCGACATCGCCAATGGCTTTGGCCGTTACACGCTCAATCTGCGCAAGGAGCAGACGCCCAAGCTCGCTGTGCATTTCCTCATCATGCGCGGACGCTTGAAGGATAGCGCGCCGGCGGCCACGTCCAATATCGACCAGGGCAAGCCGGTGACGATCGCCGCGACGAAATGGATCGAGGTGACGCCGGTCAAGAATATCGTGACGGCGAAGCTCGACTATCCCGCCAAGGCGCGTCCGGGGCAGGAGGTGGAGGTCACGCTGCGTTTGTCCGATGATCTTGGCAAGCCGCTCGCGGGCGAAGCGACCTTCTGGATGGTGGATCAGGCCGTGCTGTCGCTCGCCAAGGAGCGGCCGCTCGATCCGCTGCCGGATTTCATCGTGGAGCGCGAGACGAAGCTCGCCGCGCGCGACACGCGCAATCTTGCTTTCGGCAAGATTCCGCTGGAGGAGATTCCCGGCGGCGACGCCGGTCTCGACGAATGGGGCGCGGAGACCAATGTCAGCGTGCGCAAGAATTTCACGCCCGTGCCGATCTATCTGCCGAGCGTGAAGATCGGCGCCGACGGCGTGGCGAAGATCAAGGTGAAGCTGCCCGATACGCTCACCGTCTTCAAGCTGCGGGCCAAGGCGGTGAGCGGCGCCGATCGCTTCGGCTTTGCGACCGGCGAGATGCTCATCCGCCAGGAGCTCGTCGCGCAACCACTGCTGCCGCGCTTCCTGCGCTCGGGCGATACGCTCGATGTGTCCTTCATCGCGCGCGTCGTCGAGGGGCCGGGCGGCGGCGGCAAGGCTTCGATCGCCGCGGAGGGGCTGACGCTCGCGAATAACACGCAGCAGGCCTTCTCTTGGCTCGCGAGCAAGCCGGCGCGCATCGACATCGCCGCGAGCGTGCCGGAGCCCGTCCCCGGCAAGGAGAGCGCGAAGCTGAATTTCCGCGTGGAGCGCGACGCCGACCGCGCGCGTGACGCGGTGGAGATCGAATTGCCGATCCGGCCCGATCGTCTCCCGGTGCGGCGCTATGAGATCGTCGAGATCGCGCCGGGCGAGACGAAGACGCTGGCCGGCGCTTCGGACGAGGTGCGATCGGGTTCGTTCCGGCGCGACGTGACTCTCGCCGGCGATCCGGCGCTGGTGAAGCTCGTGGCGGGGCTGAATGCGCTCGTCGAATATCCCTATGGCTGCACGGAGCAGCGGCTCTCGCTCGCGCGCTCGGCGCTGGCCTTGAAGAGTTTCACGCCTATCCTTTCGGCTGCGGGGCTCGAGAGTCGCCTTTCCGGCGATGTGCGCAATACGATTCGCGCGATCGATCAGTCCGTCGACGCGGATGGCCTCGTCGCCTTCTGGCCGCGCTCGCGTGGAAATGTGTCGCTAACGGCCTGGGCCTATTCCTTCCTCGCCAGCGCGGAGCGCGCCGGCGAGCCGATCGACAAGCCGCTCGCCGACCGCCTCGCCAATGTGCTGAAACTGTCGCTGCGCTCGGATTATCCGCGCCTGCTCTCGGGCGAGGAATTGCGCGAGCGCGTCGAGGCGCTGATCGCGCTCGCCGAAGGCGGCAAGCTCGACGAGTCTTATGTGGCCGAGCTCTCGCGCCACGCCGATTTCATGGCGAGCGCCAGTGTGGCGGAGCTGACCCGCGCCGCCGCGCGCGCGCAGGCGGGCGATCGGCGCATCGTCGACGCTCTGCTCGACTCGCTATGGAGCCGCGTGAAAATTCTCTCGCGCAATGGCGTGCAATATTATGCGGGCCAGGCTGCGGACGGCGGCAATCCGGTGATTTTGCCCTCCGAGACGCGCGCGCTCGCGGAGATGGTGCGCGCCATCGCCGTTGCTTCGCCGTCGGACCCGCGCGCAGGCCTGCTGCGCGACGCGCTGCTGCGCTTGGGCGAGGGTGACGGCTGGGGCTCGACCAACGCCACCGCCGCGGCGATTGACGCGCTGGCGGAAGTCTGGCGGCGTCCGCGATCGCCCTTGGTCGTCGCGCTTTCACAGGAAGGGGCCGCGCCGGAGACGGTGACTCTCGACGCAAATGCTCCGGTCCTGCGCAAGACCAGCGGCGCGCCGTCGGCGCTGACCATCGCCAATCGCGGAACGGCGCCGATCGTCGCGCTGGTCGAGACGCGTCACGAGCCGAAAGTGAGCGGCGCCGAGGCCGAGCCCGTGAGTGAAGGCTTCGCGCTGACGCGCGAGATGTCGCTAGTGCGCAAGGCGGATGCGCCGCTCGAAAAAATCGCGGCGGAAAAAGGCGTCGTGAAGCTCCGCTCGGGCGATGTGATCGAAGAGACGGCGGAGCTCGTCAATCCACAGGATCGCACCCATGTGGCGATCTCGCTGCCGCTGCCCGCTGGCTTCGAGCCTTTGAACCCAAATCTCGCGACATCGCCCGTCGAGGCGCAGCCGTCGAGCGCGCCGACGCTCGCGCCGACCAGCGTCTCCTTCGGCGACGATCGCGTGTTCTACGCTTATGATTCACTGCCCAAGGGAACTTATCGCTTCGCCTTCCGCGCCAAGGCGCAGACGGCGGGCGTGTTCACCGAGCCGCCGGGCGTCGTCGAGACGATGTACAAGAAGGGCCTGCAGGCGCAGAGCGCCGGCAAGCGCGTCGAGATCGTGAAATGAGGAAGGCTCGCGACCTCCTTCTCCCGCTCGGCGGGAGAAGGCAGCCCTCGCGTCGGAGAGGATCGGATGAGGGCGCAGGCGGTTTCGCGGACCCTCATCCGTCGCGCATTCGCACGGCTCCTTCTCCCGCGAGTGGAAGAAGGAGGAGGCCCGCTCTTTTGTTATTTTTCTTCATCATTGTGGCGCTCGTTCCTTCCGGGTTTTTGATTCACACCGCGCTTTCCCGCACTTTTCTCACCGCTCCGCGGCCGACGCCGATGGTCTATGATCGCAACGGCGTCTTTCTCACGCAGATCGGCGCGCGCGACGCCGCGCGGATCGATTACGGCTATTGGCCGCTGCGCGAGATTCCGCCGCGCGTCGCGCTGGCGACGCTCGCGCTCGAGGATCGGCGTTTCTCGTCGCATCCCGGCGTCGATGCGCGGGCCGTGTTGCGCGCCGCTTGGCGCAATCTCACGGCGCGCGGGCGGCGCGAGGGCGCCTCGACCATCGCCATGCAGGTGGCGCGCATGCAGAATCCGGCGCCGCGCGGGCTTTCGGCCAAGATCATGGAGGCGGCGACGGCGGCGGCGCTCGTCGCGCGGCACGGCCATGACGCCGTTCTCGCGCATTATCTGCGCCTCGCGCCCTATGGCAATGGCAGCCATGGAATCGCCCATGCCGCGCGCTTTTATTTCGACAAGCCGGTCGAAGATCTCTCTCTCGCCGAGATCGCGCTGCTCGCCGCGGTTCCGCAATCGCCCGGCCGCATGAATCTCTTTCGCGAGAGCGGGCTCGTTCTCGCTCGCGCGCGCGCCGCTCGCGCATTGAATTATCTCGCGCGTGAAAATTTCGTCGAGCCCGCGCAGATCGCCCTCGCGACAAAGCAGCTGGCGACGCTGCGCCCTGTCGGCGCGGCGCGGCGGCCGGATGCGCTGCATCTTTCGCTTCGCTATGAGAGGCTCGCGCGCGAGGGCCTCGTCGAGCCCGTTTCGCCGCATGATCCGCGCATTGCCGCGACGATCGATCTTTCGCTTCAGGAGAAGCTCGCGCATCTTGCGCGGCGCTATCTCGCGCTCTGGCGTTCGGCCGGCGCGCGGCAGGTGGCGGTGATGGTGGTCGAGCGCGGCGCGGGCGGCGTGCTCGCCGACATCGGCTCCTCCGATTATCGCGATTGGCGCGACGGCGCGATCGATTTCACGCGCGCGCTGCGTTCGCCGGGCTCGACGCTGAAGCCCTTCGTCTACGCGCTCGCTTTCGAGCGCGGCGCGCTCGAGGCGACGGACCTCCTCGCCGACGTTCCCGAGGGCGCATCCGGCGTCAACAACGCCGATGGCGTCTTTCTCGGCCCCATGCTGCCGCGCCAGGCGCTCGCCAATTCGCGCAATGTGCCGGCGACCAATCTCATGCGCCGCGTCGGGCTCGAGGCCAATTTCCAATTTCTGCACGATCTCGGCCTGCATGATCTCGAGGCGCCGGCGGAATCCTTCGGCCTCTCCATGGCGATCGGCGCGCTGCCGACGCGGCTCGAGCATTTGATGCGCGCTTATGGCGCGCTCGCCGACGATGGCGTGCTGTCCGATCTCGTCTTCGCGAAAGAGCAGAAGCGGCGTCGCTCCATTCGCGTCATGTCGAGCGACACGGCGCGGCTGGTCACCTCGATGCTCGCCGATCCGCTGGCGCGCCTGCCGAGCTTCCCGCGCTATGGGCCGCTGGAATATCCTTTCGCTGTGGCGGTCAAGACCGGCACCTCGCAGGCCTATCGCGACGCCTGGACCATCGCTTTTTCGCGCAAAGCCATCGTGGGCGTCTGGATCGGACGCGGCGACGCCGGCGTGATGAATCGGTTGAGCGGCGCGTCTTCCAGCGCGCGGCTCGCGCATGCGGCGCTGACGCTCATTCACGGCGCGAGACCCGGCGAGATCGAGCAGGATTCCTTCCCGCCGCCGCAGGGCCGCGTTCCGGTGGAAATGTGTCTCACCGGCGGACGCAGCGACGGCCGCTGCGGCGAGACATTGGTCGAATGGGCGAAGCCCGAGAAAGCGCCGGCGACGCGCGTCGCCACGGGCGGCGAGGCGCGTTCGGCGCCGATCGAGGAAGCCGTCGAGCTCGCCGTCACGACGCCCGAGCATCATACGCATGTCTGGCGCAATCCCGAGCAGCCGGCGGCGTCGAACCGCCTCGCTTTGCGCGCTTCCGCGCCGCCCTCGGCAGAGCAGATCCTCTGGTATGTCGACGGCAAGCCGTTCCTGCTCGCCGACGCCGACAAGCCGGCGTTCTGGCCCATGCAGCCGGGAACGCATCGCATTCAGGCGCGTCTGCCGCTGCGGCCCGGCGCCTCGCGCGTGGTGGAAGTGACGATCGAGTGACGCGACCTGCGGGCCGCGCCGCCGTCGTGCGTTATTCTTATCGATCGATCAGAGGTTTACCTCGACTGCGTTTTTCATTAAGAGCCGAACTGCGCGAAACGCGGGCGTAGGATCGGGCGTTCATGGAATCGAGTATCGGGGAAGTGGCGGAGGCGGCGACGGCGCTCGAAACCGGGGCCGCGCATCGGGACATTCGCAAGACCGCTCTCGATCCGAATTTCTGGTATCCGGTCGCCCGCAGCGCCGAGGTGCGGGCGGGCAAGGCCCATTCCTGCTCTTTCGCCGGCGCGCCGATCGTGCTCGCGCGCGGCAAGCAGGGCGCGGCTTTCGCGCTCGAGGACCGTTGCGCGCATCGTCAGGCGCCGCTGAGCGCCGGCGTCGTCGAGGGCGAGCGGATACGCTGCGGCTATCACGGCTGGGCCTATGACGCGAGCGGCGCCTGCGTCTTCGTGCCCTATGCGGCCGAGTGCAGCCGTGCGGCGCCCGGCGTCCGCAGCTATCCATGCCGGGAGGCCTATGGCCTCGTCTTCGTGTTTCCGGGCGATCCTGCGCTGGCGGCGCTGGCGCCTTTCCCGGATGTTCCTTCGGCGAACGACCGACGCTACAAAATCCGCTATCTGAACCGACGCGCGCAGTGTCACTACAGCTTCATGCACGAGAATCTGATGGATATGAACCATCAGTTCCTGCATCGGCGGCTGATGGGCGGGATCAAGACCTATTTCCTCGGCAATCGCAGCGGCGATGGTTGGGCCGAGGCGACCTATAGTTTCCGGCGCGTCAGCGGTCGGCAGCCGCTCGGGGAAAATTTCATTCTCAATCGCGGACAATGGCGGTGGAAGCGCGCGCCCTTGTCGGCCGAGGCGCTGGCGACGCCGCCGGGCGACCGAATGGTGATCCGCACCGACTATCCCTATCAGTCGCTGAAATTCTGGATCGCGGGCGCGAGCGAGCCGGCGCTCGATCTGTGGAATTGCTACATACCCGTGGATCGCGCGCAGCGGATCAACCACACCTTCGGCATGATCATGATCAAGAGGCCGAAGCATAGGTTTCTGCTCGACCTCCTCTGGCCCGCCATCGTCTGGTTCACGAACGGCATCTTCGCGGAAGATCGCTGGATCTGCGAATTGGAGCAGGCCGCCTTCGATGCGCAGGGCGAAGACCGCAATCAGGAGATTTTTCCTGCGATCCTCGACCTGCGTAGAGTGCTCGTCGAAAACGGGCTGCCGCTGGAGACGAGGCGCGGCTGAGCAGGCGTTCGGGACGGCCGCAGCCTGTCAGAAGCGCGTCGCCGTCACGAGCGCAGCGGCAGATGCGACAGGCGGAAAAAGGCGGAGACGAGCTTCACCACGAGGCCGACGAAGCCCGAGCCGCCATAGAAGCCGTCCTTATTGAGCTGAACATAGACATAGGCGGGCCGGTCGGATCGATTGGTCAATTCGCAGACCAGGAAGCCCTCGCGTGCTCGCATCGATTCGAACAATATGCGCGTCGCCGCGGCGAATTCGCGCAGCCGCGTTCGCACGGCGGGCTCCACGGTCGTGGCCGTCGGCGCATCGCCGAGCCGCGCGGGCGCCGGAGCCGGATCTTCATCGTTTGGATGGCATTGACTCGTCGGCCGCAGCTTGGAGGCGATATTCTCCGTCGCGGCGATGACATTGCCGAGCGCGAAATCGCGGCTCTCGCCGGGCGCGAGGCGTTCGCACCAGACCATGGTGCGGCCGGAGAGGCAGAGGACCGCTTGTCTCGCCGCGCTCTCCAGCTTGTCCGTGCGATAGACGTAAGGCGCGCGCGCCCAGCTCATGGTGGCGGCGTCGCATGGCGTGGAGCGTATCGCCACCTCGGCCGAGGAGCACAGATAGGACGGCTGCAGAAATTTCAGCGCCGGCGCGCCTTCACGCGCGAGCTCGGAAAGATCGATCTTCTCGACGACATTGCCGTCGCCGGCGGAGAGGAGAATCTGCCGTTGATCGCCGAGCGTGGAGACGCGGTTGAGGCGCACATCGCCGCCGCCGCAGAAAATCTGCAGAAAGGCCCGCCCCTCATTGGCGATGAAGGATCGGCGCGGAACCGTGTGCGGGCTCTGGCGCGGGACCGTCTTGACGCCCGGCCAGCGGCAGACGGAGCGATTGGGGCGATCGAAGAAGGCGCTGTTGGGCCCGAGCGTGACGACGAGTCCCTCCTGTCCCTCGAGCAGGCGAAAATCGCTCTCGCCCTCGGAGAGGATCAGACGGTCGCGGCTGAAGAAGGGATTGCGCGTGAAAGTGCGCAGGCCGAGGTCGAGAAAAAAGGTCGGCGACAGATACATGCGAAAAATCCCCTTGGCGGGCGACCGCCTAGCGGCGCCGGCGAGAGCGGTGCGTCAGAAGAATGCGACCCGACTATGGATAGAGCCGATGACATTCGGATCAAGCTTCGGCAGTCGAAAAAAGCCGAGCTTCAGTATCCGGTCATTTCGAGATAGCCCTCGCCGCTCTGTGAGCCGGCGAAGGAGATCGGCCCTTCGAAATAGCCGACGCTCGTCCCCATGAAGCTCTGCGAATTGAGAGGCTTCGTGTCTATGTCGAGACGAAGGCTCTTCACTTGCACGCGCCAGCGCGTCGGCAGCAGGCGGCCGGAGACGAGGCTCTGCTCGAGCGGCTCGAGGAAAATATCGTCGCGCGAGAGCGTTCGCGTCGCGCCATCCGCGGCGATGTAGCTGCCTGCGTGAAAGGCGAGCGACGCATCGCTGCGCAGGCGAAACAGCATGAGCTCGGCGCCGTTCTCGAGATGCAGCGAGAACCAGTCCCAGCCTTTCTGATCTGCGGCGAGCGGACGGCTGCTCCATTCATGGTCCATCCAGGCGCGGCCCGTGACCTTGCGCTCGACTCCGTCTATGGCCAGAGCGCCTTCGACGGAGAAGAAGGGCTGGCTGTAGTAATAGGAGGCCTGTCCGCTCTCGGATTTGCGACTGTAGCCGGCTTCGCCATGCAAAGCGAGCGGCTTCTCGGCGGACAGCGCGAGGGAATAGCGAAAGCGCGGCGCGACGGCGGTGATTTCGCCGCCGGAGAGATTCGGCTCTTTCGCGGAAAACGACCAATTATCGATAAAGGCGCGGAATGGCGCGGTCTCGACGCCCGCCTGTCCGACGCCGCCGCGCGCACGCGTCTCGGCGAAGAGATGCAGCGTCTGCGTCGTCACGGCGGCGTGCGCGACATAGGCTTGCGGCGTGTCCCAGCCCTCGCCGTCATGCGGCGCGCGCGCATGGCGGAACAAGGTCCATTGCGCGCCATAGGCGCGGCCGGACTCGTCCTTCAGATTGGCGGTGAGATACCACCATTCGATACGAAATTGCGGATGCGCGCCATGATCGCGCGGAAAGACGAGAGTGTGGCCCGGCGCGGGCTCGGCGAAGCCCTGAGCGTCATCGCCGAGGCCGGCGAATCCCGCCGCGCGGGCGGAGGCGCAGAGCGCCAGCGTGAGGAGCAGGGAGACGAATCGCTCAGCGTTCATTGGCGAAGACCGCGAGCAGTGTCGCCGGCGCGACGCGCGCGAGACGGCGAATGGGCAGGAGCGAAGCGAGCGCCGCGGTGAGCAGCGCCAGCGCGAAGACTTGGAGCCATTGCGCCGGAAACAGATGAAAGGGCAGGCGCCAGCCAAAGGCGCGAACATTGACGATGGCGACGAGATCATAGGCGAGCGCGAGGCCGAGCGGCACGGAGACGAGCGCCGTCGCCGCTGCGAAGAGAGTGACGCGCGCGAATTCGAGCAGCGCGAGGCTGCGTCGCGAGACTCCCGCAGCCCAGAGCGGCGCGAGCTGCGGCGCGCGCGCGGCGGCGAGAGTGGTGAGGCTCGCAAAGAGCGCGATGGCCGAGACGACCAGCGTCAGCGCGTCGAGCGCCGCTGTGACCGCGAAAGTGCGCTCGAATATCGTCATCGAGCGCTCCTTCAGCGCCGCCTGATCGATGATGCGCGCGACGCCCGCGCCGAATTCCGCCTGTAGTGCGAGCATGATGTCGGGCGCGTCCGCGGGCAGCGCGCGCAACATGTAATCGAGCCGGCGCGCGTCCGGCCAGCGCGCCGCGAGCGCCGCGTGATCGACGCGCGCCTGGCCCTTGGCGGCGCCGTAATCGGGGTAGATTCCGACGATCTCGACGCGCCAATCGCCTTTGGGCGTCGGTATCTCCAAATCGGAGCCGAGTGCGAGGCGAAGGCGTCGCGCGAGCTGCTCGCTGATCAGCGCGCCATCGCCGCGCGCGACGCGATCCCAAGCGTCGGCGCGCGCCTCGAGCAGTGGGAAATGCGCGCTGAAGGTCTCGTGCGGCGGCGCGCCGACGAGCTCGACGGGCCAGGAGCGCAAAGTCGTTCTCGCCTTGCACAGAGGCAGAATGGCGGCGACGTCTTTGCGCGCGGCGAGCCATGGCTCGATGCGATGCGCCTGCGTTTCGCTCGAGGCTTCGAAGTAGACTTCGGCGACGAGGCGCTCGTCGAGCCATTGCGCGAAGGTGCGACGAAAACCCTCGACCATGGAGCCGACGCCGACATTGGTGGAGAGCGCGAGCAGCAGCGCCATCAGCGCCAGAGAGAGGCCGGGAAGCTGTTGCAGCGCATCGGCGAAGAACCATTTGGCGAGCGGGCCGCGCGCGCGTCTTTCGCCGAGCCGCAGCAGAGCGGCGAGCGGCAGCGGCAAGGCGAGCGCCGCGCCGAGCAGCAGTCCCGCCATGGAGACGAATCCCGCCTCCAGCCCCTCGCCGAAGAGCAGCGCCGC
Organism: Methylosinus sp. H3A; assembly: GCF_015709455.1. Taxonomy (NCBI): domain Bacteria; kingdom Pseudomonadati; phylum Pseudomonadota; class Alphaproteobacteria; order Hyphomicrobiales; family Methylocystaceae; genus Methylosinus; species Methylosinus sp. H3A. The sequence continues at coordinate 753,744 of NZ_JADNQW010000005.1, read as the reverse complement.
CGCCGCGCCCGCGAGCGCCAGCGCGGCGAGCGCCCCTTGTCGGAGCAGCCAATGACGCTGCGCCTCGCGCCAGGCGAAAGGTTGCGCAATGGCGAGCACGGGCAGGCGCAATGTCTTGACGAGGCCGCTCGCCGCGGCGATCGCGGCGCCGACGAGCGCCATGCCGATTCCGGACGCCCACCAAGAGGGCGCGAGGCCGAGCGCGCCGTCGAGCTCGGCGCCATAGAGGCCCTCGAGGCTCGCGGCCATATCCGGCAGCAGAGCGGCGGCGATGAGATAGCCGCCGACCATTCCCGCGGCGCCGGCGAGAAAGGCGAGAAGCATCAGCTCCGCGACCAGCGCGAAGGCGAGCGCGCGCAAAGATGCGCCGATCGCGCGCAAAGTGCGAATGATGGGCAGTCGCTGCTCGAAGGCGAGGCCGAAAGAAGCGTGCGCGATGAACAGCCCCACCACATAGGCGAGAAGGCCGAAGGCGGTGAGATTGAGATGGAAGCTGTCGGTGAGCTTGGCGAGCTCCGGCGCCTCGTCGGCCTCGACGCGGCGCAGAGCCCCGCCGCTGAGACTTTCCAGCGATGGCGCGTCGGGCGCCGGCTCTTCGGCGAGAAGGAGGCGCGACAGACGCCCATGTCGATGCAGCAGGCGTTGCGCGACCCCTATGTCGACGACGATCATTCCCGGCGCGAGATCTTTTTCGATATGAAGCGGCGGCAAAAAATCCGCTTCGCCGAGCGTCGGAGCCGCGCCTTCGGCCAGCCCCAGCGCGCGCAATGTCTGTGGCGAGACCAGCGCGCGGCCTGGCGGGCCGAGGAAATCATTCAGATCCTCGCCGCCCGGCATTTTGTAGCGCGAAATCTGCGGCAGCGTCAGCGGCTCGACGCCCAGCAGGCGATAGCTCTTGTCGCCGAGGCGGATCGTTCCCTCGAGCACGGGCGAGACCTTCCAGCCCGCGCGCCGCAATGCGACGAACATATCCTGCGCAAAAAATCCGCTGCTCGCCGGAACGAGGCTCGGCGCGGCGCCGACGCCGAGCGCGCCGGCCGCGCGGTCGTAGCTGCGGCGCGCCTGATCGTTCAGCGCCGCGACTCCGCTCCACAGGGCAGTGGCGACGGCGAGCCCGACGAAGAGCGCGGCGAATTGGCCGGGCCGCCGCCGCCAATGACTCGCCAGCGTCGCGAGAGCGTAGAGGAATTGCCTCACGGCTCGACCAGCCTTCCGGCTGCGAGCGTGGCGCGGCGGTCGAGCCGCGCGGCGAGGCGCGCGCTATGGGTGACCATCAGCACCGCCGCGCCGGCCGTGGCGGCGAGCTCGAGCAGCAGATCGAGCACGGCGTCGCCGGTGGCTTCGTCGAGATTGCCGGTCGGCTCGTCGGCGAGCAGCAGCCGCGGGCGCGGCGCCAGCGCGCGGCCGACCGCGACGCGCTGCTGCTGGCCGCCCGACAATTGCTCGGGATAGCGGCCGAGCAGCCCCGCGAGGCCGAGGCGGCGGGCGAGCTCGTCGCGCCAGCTTTCGTCGAAGCGTCCCGCGAGCCGCGCCTGCAGAGCGAGATTGTCGCCGACGGTGAGGCTCGGCACGAGATTGAACTGCTGGAACACGACGCCGAGCGTCTTGCGGCGCAGCGCCGCGCGGCCTTCGTCGTCGAGCTTCGTCACCTCTATGTCGTCGACATGGATGGCGCCGTCGTCGGCGTGGTCGAGTCCGGCGACGAGATGCAGCAGCGTGCTCTTGCCGCTGCCCGACTCGCCCATCAGCGCGAGGCTCTCGCCGGCGTCGAGCGCGAGGTCCACGCCGCGCAGCACGGGCAGCGGCCCCTGCGGTCCGAGATAGGACTTGCAGAGGCCCGTCACTCGCAGCAGCGGCGATTGCGCGCCTTTTTCTGTCACGTCACGCGCCGGCGCCGACACTAGGCTCAAAACGACCTCATTTCGGATCGAAGTGGAACTGAATTCCGCGCGGATGGCCATAGGGCGGCGCGGGAAAAGGCGCGGCGCGGCGCACGGCGGCGAGCGCGGCGTTGTCGAGCTCGGGATAGCCGCTCGAGCGATAGACCGCCTGATGAGTGAGATGCCCCCCCTCGTCGATGAAGAACACGACGACGCCGTGATTGGGCGTCGTCTTGTTGCGCAAGGGCGGCGGCACATTCATATGCGGCATTATGAGTCCGAACAGCACCGAGAGATAAGTGGTCTTCGCCGTGCCGCCGCTCACCGGCGCAGTCTTGGAGGAGCCGGAGAGCTTGAAGTCCGGCAGCGGCTCCAGCGAGGCGAGCTGATCGGCGATGGATTTGGGCTTGGGCTCGGGCGAAGCCTTGATCTCGACCTCGCCCTGCTTGTCGTCGAGCCGCGCCTCCAATTGGGGCTGCGCCTGCTCGACGATCTCGGCGTCGGCTTTGTCCTCCTCGGCCTTGGGCGTGGCGGGCTCGGGCTTCGCCGCAGCGGCCTGCTGCTTTTGCGGATCGGCCGATTTCTCCGGCGCGGGCTTGGCGGCGCGCTGCTCGTTCGGCGGCTCGCGGCGGGCGGATTTGGTCTCCTGATCCGGCGCCTCGCGGTCGAGCTTCTCCTGATTCGGCGCGCGCGGCGCGTCGAAGGCCGGCTTTTCGTCGTCGACGAGCTTTTGCGGCGGCGGGGGCTTCTGCTTCTGCTTTTCCTCGGGCTTGGGCTGCTCTTTCTCGGGCTCCGGCTCGGGCTGCGGCTGCTCCTGCGGCGGAGGCTGCGGCGCCTCGGCGACCACCTCCAGCGGAATCTCCTGTTCTTGTGCCGGATTTTCGCGCGGCAGCAGCAATTGCTCGAGCAGAAGGGCGACCAGAACGACGAGGTGGATCAGGGCCGACAGGATGACGGGCGCGAGCGGGCGCCTCGCAGGCGCCTCGTTCTCGGGCTGCGTTGTCAGACGTTCGGCCGGGTCCGCTCTCAAGCTCATGTCAGAAGCGACATTCGAACGCCGCATTGCGGAAAAACGACGGCGAAAGCTTTGCGTTCGATCCGGCCCGGATGGACGCGCCGCCCGCCCCCATTCCGCGAGATGTTCCGGCGGCGCCGGACGCGACGTTCGAATATTTGCGCGTCATCGAGCCGGCGATCCGGAAAAGATGAGAGAGAGCATTCACACGAAACCGGCCGCAGGTTCAACCCCCGTTCGAGCCGCTTCGGCCGGCCCGGCGCGCGTGATTCGCTGCGCCGCAGCGACGATAGCCGGCCCCTGGAGGCGCGTCATCTCGGGAGTATTTCCGAAGCCGCGGCCGCCAAACGGCGCCGGACTCTTTCGTCCGCGCCCGCGCCCGGCTCGATCCGCACCTCCTCCGGCGCCAGTTTTTCGCCGCTCGCCGCGGTCACCCGCAGCGTGGCGATCTCCTCGCCGGTCGCGCGCTCCAGCAGGCGGAGCGGCGGGCCGGCCGCCGCGGCCCAACGATCGCCCCATTGCATCAGCGCGATCAACACCGGGAACAGGTCGCGCCCCTTTTCGGTCAGGCGATAGTCGCGCGGGTTGCCGCGTCCCGGCGCCTCCACGCGCTCCATGACCCCGCAGGCGACGAGCTTCGACAGCCGCTGGCTCAGCACATTTTTGGCGATGCCGAGATTGCGCTCGAATTCTCCGAAGCGGCTCGCGCCGAGAAAGGCCTCGCGGATGATCAGCAGCGTCCACCATTCGCCGACGATCTCCAGCGCGCGCGCCACGGAGCAGGTCTGAGATGGAAATAGATCGTTCTTCATCGTGCTCGCCGAGCGGATTTGGTCTCTTGACGAAACTAAATATATGACGCAGTTTTTGCCGGCCAGAGGGGAGCAGCCTCATGTCCGACGAAACGCAGTCCTATGTCGCCGGCGCATTGCCGCTGGAGCGCCTGCAATCGATGAGCGGATTGGAAGTCGTCAGAGCCATGGGCGAGGGCGCGCTGCCTGTCCCGCCCTTGATGCTCTATTTCGGCTTCCGTCCCGTCGAGATCGAGAGCGGGCGCGTCGTCTTCACGGCGACGACGGACGAGCGGCATTATAACCCGCTCGGAACGGTTCATGGAGGATATGTCGCCGCTCTGCTCGATTCGACGATGAGCTGCGCCGTGCATACGACGCTGCCGCCCGGGCAGTTCTATACGACGCTGGAGTTCAAGGTGAATTTCACCCGCGCGATCTCCGCCGCCGCCGAGATTCGCGCGGAAGGGAATGTGCTGCACCAAGGCCGCAGCGTCGCGACAGCGGAAGCGCGGCTCTATGATGCGCGCCAGCGGCTCCTCGCCCATGCGACGACGACTTGCATGATCTTCGCCGCAGTCCACGCGCCGAGCGCGTAGCGGCCCCGCGTCCGCCGCCCCGCGCACGGCGATCAAGGCTGGTGGCGACGCTCATATTCCCGGATTGGATTGAACTTGGGCCGGCTTTCGGGAAGCAGCGACAAATCGCGATAAAAGCCTCGTTGCGTGCTTTTGAATCGCGTGATCAGAGCCTCCGGAGACATGCTCGTCTTGCCCGGATTGCCATAGAACGCATCTGGATCCCTCATTATGTCCCAGTTCTTGGGCGGGGCCGCGATCACATAGAACATCGGCTCGCCATTCACCTCTATCTTGGTCGGTCGGCCGCCGGGGCCGTCATAGGCTCCACGCAGAGGCGCGCCTTTTTCGGACAGATAGAGATTGGTCAGCATCGTGGCGAGATATTCTTCCTCGTTTCCATAGCCGCCGCCTCCCTCGACCGGGAGCCGCGTCTGCAGGCCGCGCAGCTCCCGCGTCACATGGACGAGCTCATGAAACAGCACTTCGTCTGGTCGTGATCCAGCGAAGGAGGAGTCTTTCGCCAGCCAATCCGCGGGCGAATAGTAGAGCAGGACATCGGCGCCTCTGCCTGTGCCGACGCCGCCTTCTGGCTCATTGTCGTCGCTACGCACAGGCGCGCCTTTCGCATAGGAATCCGCATCATTGCCGCGCAAGCCGTCGCTCACATATCCGAGGTTCGTCTTGGGAAAAATCGGCCGCGGCGAGGCGTTGAGCGGGCCGGGTAGCAGCACATGCGCCCAATGGTCGTGCGGCATGATGGAGACGGAGCGACGCTTATTGGCGGCGATCTCCCCGAGCAGCGCCTGCCCGGTCTTGCCGCCGCGGATCGGCGCGAATGCTTCGACGACATCCTGCTGATATTCATGCGCCGCAAATCGGTATTCGTGAACGACTTGCTGGAATGGACGCTGGCGGATGGCCGTGCGTTTGAAATGTGGTTGCGACGAAGCGAGGAATCGCGAGGGGCCGGGCTGGCTGTAAGTGGCGAGCCAATCGGGCAAGGAGTAATAGCGCACGAAAATATTGGGATAATTCTTGTCGAGCGGCGTCGAGGCGGCGCGAAGCAGCTCCCGCGCCATGCCCGGCTGCGCGTTTTTCTGCACGAAATCGGCGGCTTCGTCATAATCCCAGCTGTCGTCGCTCATGACTTGGCTCCTTACGATATTCCGATCGACATGCGTCGCAGGGCGGCTTTTTCGATCGTCGAAATGGCGTTCAGGCAAATTTCGTCATGCTCGCCGAATGGCGTAGCTCATTGGAGCATTCCAGCTTCACCATGGCGATAATAGGGCCGATGCTCGATCGCGTTCTTTTTGGCTTCGCCGCGGCCTCTCGTCAGGCGAAGGTCACGCGCGTGATCGCGGGGACGCGCTCGCGCCAGAAAGCAAAGCGCGAGAGCCATCGAAACACGAGCCCGCGCCACCCGCGATAGAGTCGGTAATCGAAAGTCTCCACCGTCTCGATCACCGCCCAGCTTCGCATCGTCGGCTCGATCTCGCTGCGGTCAACTCCCCAGGGCATGGGCGGAATGGTGAAATTCGGCGTGAGCCTATGGCCTTTCAGCGTCGCTTTCGACAGCCAGCGCGGAACATGGTCGAACAGCAGCTGCGCTTTCGGAAAGCGCAGCGCCATATCGCGCAGCAGCGACGCGGTTTCCTCGGGCGGAAGATACATGAGCAGGCCTTGCGCCGTGACGAAGACAGGGCGCCCGCGCGGAACCTCGTCGAACCAGCGGCGGTCGAGCGCGCTCAGCGCCACATGGCGATGGCGGTCATCGGGCTTTATGAAGCGTTCGCGTATGGCGATGGATTCCGGCAGATCGACGGTGATCCACAGCGCTGCGCCATTGTCGGCGATGCGAAACCTGTGCGTCTCCAATCCTTCGCCGAGATTGACGATCACGCCATTCGGATGCGCTTTCAAAAAGGCGCGTATCTCAGTGTCGAAGACGACGGCGCGGCTGGCGTGCGAGGGCTGCGCCTTTCCGAAGCTCGCTTCATAATCGTAATCGAGCGCGCGATAGATTTCGACGAGCTTTTGGTCATGCAGCAGGCCATCCGCGCGCAACGCCTCGCCGGCGCGATTGTGCAGCGTCCACAACATGGTCTCCGGCACGCCGGTGAGATTGGGCTCGATCTTGTCCATGTGGCCTCCTCATAACGACCGCTCGCGTGCTAGCGTTTCCAGCCGAAGTGGACACCGGTTCGGCGTTGGAAACGCGTCAAAACAAAAGCATAGAGTCTTTCCGTGTTTCAATGAAACACGGAAAGACTCTAGATCGCGCGCCAGCCAATGTCGCGCCGACAAAAGCCCTCGGGCCAGTCGATCGCTTCGACGCCCTTATAGGCGAGCGCCTGCGCCTCGCGAACAGTGTCGCCGAGCCCGGTGACGTTCAGCACGCGCCCGCCGGCGGCGACGAGCTTGTCGGCGTCCCGCCGCGTGCCCGCATGGGTGACGACGACGCCCGCAATTTCGCTGGCGCGCGCGACCCCTTTTATTTCCGTGCCCGTCAGCGGCGTTCCCGGATAGAATTTCGCCGCCAGCACGACGGTGAGCGCGGTCTGCGGCGAGAAGCGCAGCGGCGCATCCGGCAGCGCGCCTTTCGCCGCGGCGAGCATGAGCTCGAGGAGATCGTCCTCGAGACGCGGCAGCATCGCCTGCGTCTCCGGATCGCCGAAGCGCACATTGAATTCGATCAGCTTCGGTCCCTGTTTCGTCAGCATCAGCCCGACGAAGAGCACGCCTTGGAAAGGCGCGCCCATTTCGCGCAGGGCGCGCAGCGTCGGCGCGACGATCTCGCTCATCACGCGCGCTTCGATCTCGGCGGTGAAGCAGGGCGCCGGCGAATAGGCGCCCATGCCGCCGGTGTTCGGCCCGGTGTCGCCGTCGCCCGCGCGCTTGTGATCCTGCGCCGAGGCGAAGGGCAATGCGCGCGTCCCGTCGCAGAGCACGAAGAAGGAGGCCTCTTCGCCCTCGAGCTTTTCTTCGATAACCACCTCCGCGCCCGATTTGCCGAAGGCGCCGGAGAACATGGAGTCGACAGCGCGCTCGGCCTCCTCGAGCGTCTCGGCGACGACGACGCCCTTGCCTGCGGCCAGGCCGTCGGCCTTCACCACGATCGGCGCGCCTTTTTCACGCAGATAGGCGAGCGCCTTCTTCTCATCGTCGAAGCGCTGGTAGTCGGCGGTCGGAATAGCGTTGGCTCGGCAGAGATCCTTGACGAAGCCTTTCGAGCCTTCGAGACGCGCGGCGGCCTTGGATGGGCCGAACACGGCGACGCCCTTTTCGCGCAGCGAATCGGCGAGACCTTCGACGAGCGGCTGCTCGGGCCCGATCACGACGAGCTCGATGGTCTTTTCCGCGCAGAAACGTGCGACGGCGGCGTGATCCGAGGCGTCGAGACGAGCGAGCTCCGCGACCTCCGCCATGCCCGGATTGCCGGGCGCCGCGTAGAGTCGCGAGAGAAGCGCGCTTTTCGAGAGAGCTCGGGCGATCGCATGTTCGCGGCCGCCGGAGCCGATGAGCAGGACATTCATCGCATGATCCGGATAAGGTGACGTCGCCCCTTCAATAGGGCTTCGCGCCTCCGGACGGAAGAGGGCGGCTCACCGCGACGCCTGCGCTCGCGCGAGCGTGTCCAGCGCCAGATTGAGCGCGAGCACATTGACGCGCGGCTCGCCGATGAAGCCCATGAGCCGCGCCTCGACATTCGCTTCGACGAGCGCGCGCACCCGCGCCTCCGGCAGGCCGCGCGCCGCCGCCACGGCCGCGGCTTGCGCCAGCGCGAAGCGCGGCGAGATATGCGGATCGAGACCCGAGGCGGAGGTCGTCACCGCGTCGGCCGCGACGACATCTATGCGTCCCGCCGCGAATTCCGCCTCTATCGCGGCGTCGACGCGATCGATGAGCTTTTTCGACGTCGGGCCCAGATTGGAGCCGCCGGAATTGGCGGCGTTATAGGGCGCGTCGACGGTCTTGCTCGAATCATTGGGGTCCGGCGCCGTGGTCGCCGAAGGGCGGCCGTGGAAATAGCGGTCGGACGCGAAATTCTGGCCGATCAGCGCGGAGCCGACGACGATGCCCTCGCGCTCGACGAGGCTGCCATTGGCCCGCTCCGGAAAGGCGAGCTGCGCTATGCCGGTTATCGCCAGCGGATAAGCGACGCCGGTGAGCAGGGTGAATAGGACGATCATCACGATCGCCGGACGAATATGCGACGACATGGGAGGTTTCCTCAAGCGAGATGAAGAGCGGTGACGATGAGATCGATGATCTTTATGCCGACGAAGGGGATGATGACTCCGCCGAGCCCATAGATCAGCAGGTTTCGCCGCAGCAGCGCCGCGGCGCCGACGGGCCGATAGGCGACGCCTTTCAGCGCGAGCGGAATGAGCGCGACGATGATCAGCGCGTTGAACACCACCGCCGACAGGATCGCCGATTGCGGCGAGGCGAGCTTCATCACATTGAGCGCGTCGAGCTCTGGATAGGTCACGACGAACAGCGCCGGGATGATAGCGAAATATTTGGCGACGTCATTGGCGATGGAGAAGGTCGTCAGCGAGCCGCGCGTCATCAACAGCTGCTTGCCGATGGCGACGATCTCGATGAGCTTGGTCGGATCGCTGTCGAGATCGACCATATTGCCCGCTTCGCGCGCCGCCTGGGTGCCGGTCTGCATGGCGACGCCGACATCGGCCTGCGCCAGCGCCGGCGCGTCATTGGTGCCGTCGCCGCACATCGCGATGAGGCGGCCGCCCTGCTGCTCCTTGCGTATATAAGTGAGCTTGTCCTCTGGAGTCGCTTGGGCGATGAAATCATCGACGCCGGCTTCCGAGGCGATGGCCGCCGCGGTGATGGGATTGTCGCCCGTCACCATCACCGTCTTTATGCCCATGGCGCGCAGCTCCGCGAAGCGCGCCTTTATGTCGGGCTTGATGATGTCCTTCAAATGCACGACGCCGAGCAGCCTTCCATTTTCGCTGACGGCGAGCGGCGTGCCGCCGGCGCGCGAGATGCGCTCCACGGCGCGGGTGAAATCTTCGGGCGCGCGGGTTTGCGAATGTCCGGCGCGCTCCAGAATTTCCGCGACGGCGCCGCTCATGCGCGCGGCCGCGGGGGCGTCGCGTTCGCCGCTCGCATCGGTCTGCGCGAGTATGGCGTCGACGGCGCCTTTGCGCAGGGAGCGGCCCGGCAGATCGACGCCGGACATGCGCAGATGCGCGGTGAAGGGCACGACGCGCGCGTCGGTCCCGAGCTCCGGCGCCGCGAGGCCGTAGCGGCTGCGCGCCAGCGCGACGATGGAACGTCCCTCCGGCGTCTCGTCGGCGAGCGACGCCAACAAGGTCGCCTCGGCGAGCTCGTGCTCGCCGACGCCGCCGACTGCGATGAATTCATCCGCCATGCGATTGCCGAATGTGATGGTTCCGGTCTTGTCGAGCAGCAGCGTGTCGACATCGCCCGCCGCCTCCACCGCGCGTCCCGATGTGGCGATGACATTGAAGCGGATGAGCCGATCCATGCCGGCGATGCCGATCGCCGACAGCAAGCCGCCGATCGTCGTCGGAATGAGGCAGACGAGTAGCGCCGCGAGCACGGTGAGCGACAGCACCGTTCCCGAGTAATTGGCGAGCGGCCACAGCGTCACGCAGACGATGAGGAAGATGATCGTCAGTCCCGACAGAAGGATCGACAGAGCGAGCTCGTTGGGCGTCTTCTGCCGCTCGGCGCCCTCGACGAGCGCGATCATGCGGTCGATGAAGGTCGCGCCTGGCGCCGCTGTGATCTTCACTTCGATCCAATCGGAGAGCACGCTCGTGCCGCCCGTGACGGCCGAGCGGTCGCCGCCGGCCTCGCGAATGACTGGCGCGGATTCGCCGGTGATGGCGGATTCGTTGACGGAAGCGACGCCGGCGACGATCTCGCCGTCGCCGGGGACGAGATCGCCCGCTTCGACGAGCACGACGTCGCCGATTCGCAAATCGAGCGCCGAGACCGTCTCGACAGCGCCGCCTTTGCGCAGCTTCGCCTTGGTGTCGCTGCGCGTGCGGCGAAGCGCGTCGGCCTGCGCCTTGCCGCGCCCTTCCGCCACCGCTTCCGCGAAATTGGCGAAGAGCACGGTGAACCATAGCCAAGCGGCGATCTGGCCGGAGAAGAGCGTATCTCCATCCTTCGCGACGAGATCGCGAATGAAGAGGATCGTCACCACGGCGGAGACGACCTCCGTGACGAAGATCACCGGATTGCGCGCGAGCGCGCGCGGATCGAGCTTGCGGAACGCGTCGATCGCGGCGCGGCGCAGTATGGCCCGATCGAATAGGCCGGGAGCCGATATTTTCGAAGACATTGTGCGAACTCCGTTCAGAAGAGCTTGCCGGCCTGCAGCAGGAAATGCTCGACGATCGGGCCGAGCGCGAGCGCAGGGAAATATTGCAGCAGATAGAGGATGATGATGACGCCGATCAGCAATCCGACGAACAGCGGACCATGCGTCGGGAAGGCGCCGCTCGACGCCGGCGCCCGTTTCTTCTGGGCGAGCGCGCCGGCGATGGCGAGCACGGGGATCACATAGGCGAAGCGGCCAAACGCCATGGCGAGGCCGAGCGTCGTATTGTACCAGAGCGTGTTGCCGGAGAGCCCCGCGAAGGCCGAGCCATTATTGTCGGTCGTCGAGGCGAAGGCGTAGAGAATCTCCGAGAGCCCGTGCGGGCCGGCGTTGCTCAGGCTGTCGAGCGCTGTCTTCAGCATCACCGAGGCCGCCGAAAAGCCCAGCACGCAGAGCGGATAGACGAGCACGGCGAGCATGGCGAGCTTCATCTCGCGCGTCTCGATCTTCTTGCCGAGATATTCCGGCGTGCGGCCGACCATGAGGCCGGCGACGAAGACGGCGACGATGACGAGAACGAGGAAGCCATAGAGACCCGCGCCGACGCCGCCGGGCGCGATCGAGCCCATCAGCATGTTGAATAGCGGCACGAGTCCGCCGAGCGGCATGAAGGAATCATGCATGGAATTGACCGCGCCCGTGCTTGTGCCGGTCGTCGCGGCGGCGAAGAGCGCGCTGGTGGCGACGCCGAAGCGCACTTCCTTGCCCTCCATATTGCCGGGCGACGGATCGACGCCGATCTCGGTGAGCAACGGATTGCCGCCAGCCTCGGCCCAATAGGCGACGGCGACGCCGGCGACGAGCACGATCAGCATGGTGATCGCGATCGCGCGCCCCTGGCGAATGTCGCCGACGACGCGGCCGAAGGCGAAAGCGAGCGAGAAGGGAATGACGAGCAGCGCGAAAATCTCGAGCGAATTGGTGATGGCGTCGGGGCTCTCGAAAGGATGCGCGGAATTGGCGTTGAAGAAGCCGCCGCCATTGGTGCCGAGCTCCTTGATCGCCTCCTGGCTGGCGACCGGGCCGATCGAGATGATCTGCTTGGCGCCCTCGAGCGTCGTCGCCTCGAGCGAGCCTGCGAGCGTCTGCGGAACGCCGAGCGCGGCGAGGGCGAGCGCGAAGACGATTGCGAGAGGCAGCAGCAGATAGAGAATGGAGCGCGTGAGATCGACCCAGAAATTGCCGACCGTCGGCGATTCCACGCGCGCGAATCCGCGCGCCAGCGCGAAAGCCATTGCGAGGCCGGTCGCGGCCGAGACGAAATTATGCACGGTCAGCCCGAGCATCTGCGTGAGATGGCTCATCGTCGTCTCGCCGGCGTAATTCTGCCAATTGGTGTTGGTGACGAAGCTGATCGAGGTGTTGAAGGCGAGATCGGGCGGAACCGGATCGAATCCCTGCGGATCGAGCGGCAGCAGATGCTGAAAGCGCTGCAACGCATAGAGCGAGGCGAAGCCGGCCACGCTGAAGGCGAGCATGGCGATCGCATAGGAGAGCCAGCTCTGCTCGCGCGCCGGATCGACGCCCGACAATTTGTAGAAAAGCCTCTCGACCGGCGAGAGTATCGGCGAGAGAAAATTGCGCTGGCCGGAGAGCACGCGCGCGACATAGGCGCCGAGCGGAACGGCTGCGGCCAGCACGGCTGCGAGCACGATCGCGATTTGCGCCAGACCGATGGCGTTCATTTGAGGATCCTCTGACAAAGTTCGTGACGAAGGCTCGTCAGAATTTTTCGGGATGAAGAAGCGTGTAGAGGAGATAGGCGCCGAGCAAGACGGCGACGCCCAAGCCGAGCGCGGGTTCGAACATGGGTTTGTCCTTTCACAATCTTCCGCAGAAACGCGCATAGGCTCCCATCAGCGCGAAGAAAATGGCGCTGAGGCCGAGATAGGCGAGATCGAGCATGGATCGGCTCCTGTGTGAGGTTCGAGAGTTACGCCTTCGCGAGATTCCTGTTTGCTGTCCGCCCCATGCCGGCGTATCGCGCCCTCATCTGGCGGCGACGGCGCAAAAGCAGAACGAGGGCTCGCGCGCGCGTCATTTTCGGTCTGCCTGGCTCTGCCGTCGGCGTTCGGTCCCAGGCGCTTCGATAGATGCGCCAAGCTGCGGCATAGGCTGCGACGAGCGACAGGGCGGCGATCGCCGCGCTGATGATTTGGAACATTCTCGCGTCTCCTGAAGGGTCGACGGCGCCAGCATGCGCCGCAAAGCCGTAAGGGAGCCATTCGCGATTCGACCGATCGTATAAGGGCTTCATAAAGACTGGGCGTAAGCGGGGAAATTTCGAGCTCGCGCGCTTGCGCGGCCGGCGCGCGTTGCGCATCTTGTTTCGTTGGAGCACGAGCGTTGCGAGAGCGGGGGAATATGGCGGAGGCGGGAAACGATTTCGAACGCCGGCCGGACCCGGATGCGCTGCTCGCGCTCGCGGATCGGGAGAAGCGCGGCAAGCTGCGCGTCTTTGTCGGCGCGGCGCCGGGCGTCGGCAAGACCTACGCCATGCTGGCCCGCGCCCGCGCGCTGAAGGCCGATGGCGTCGATGTCGTCATCGGCCTCGTCGAGACGCATGGGCGGCGCGAGACGGAGGCGTTGGCGGAAGGCCTCGAGACCTTGCCGCGCCGCAAGATCGACTATCGCGGCCGCACGCTCGAGGAATTCGACGTGGACGCGGCGCTCGCGCGTCATCCGGCGCTCATCGTCGTCGACGAGCTCGCGCACAGCAATGCGCCGGACAGCCGCCACCCCAAGCGCTGGCAGGATGTGGAGGAGCTGCTCGATTTGGGCGTGGACGTCTGGACCGCGCTCAACATTCAGCATCTCGAGAGTCTCGCCGATGTGGTTTCACGCATCACGGGCGTCGCCGTGCGCGAGACGGTTCCCGATCGCGTTTTGCAGGATGCGGCCGAGGTCGTGCTCGTCGATGTGACGCCGGACGAGCTGCTGCAGCGATTGAAAGAGGGCAAGGTCTATGTGCCCGATATGGCGCGGCGCGCCGTGCAGCATTTTTTCACGCCGCGCAATCTCACGGCGTTGCGCGAGCTGGCGCTGCGCCGCACGGCCGAGCGCGTCGACGATCAAATGGTCGACTATCTGCGGCAGAACGCCATAGAGGGCCCTTGGGCGACGTCGGAGCGGCTGCTCGTCTGCGTCGGCGGCGACAGTCTGGCGGAGCCTGTCGTGCGCGCCGGCGCGCGCCTCGCGACGGGACTCAATGCGCCCTGGATCGCGCTGCATGTCGAGCGTATCGGGGAGGAGGAGCAGGATGCAGAGCGCACGCGACGCATCGACGAGGCGCTACGTCTCGCCGAGCGTCTCGGCGGAGAGGTCGAGCGCGTCGCCGGGCGCGATCTCGCCGGCGAGGCGCTGCGTTTCGCGCGGCGAGAGAACATCACGCAGATCGTCGTCGGCCGCTCGCGCGCGGGGCTTTTCGCGCGGCTGAGACGCAAATCTTTGACCGACGAGATCGTGCGACGCTCCGCCGACATCGCCGTGCAAGTGATCACCGACGGCCACGAAAAAGCGGCCGAGCAGTCGCGGCGGCCAGCGTCGCATCCTGCGCATGGCGAGTTCTGGCGCGGCGTCGGCGCGACGCTCGCCTCCGTCGCTTTCGCCACTCTCGTCGCATGGCCGCTCGATGCTTGGTTGCGTCTTCCCAATCTCGGGATGATCTTTCTCGCCTCGGTCGTGTTCTGTGCGCTGGCGGCGGGCGTGTGGTCCGCGGTCGCGGCCTCGATCCTGTCTTTTTTCGCCTTTGATTTCTTCTTCGTCGATCCGCGCTATGAGCTGACCATTTCGCAGCCGCACGAATTCCTGTCGCTGCTGGTCTACACTTTGGTCGCCATAGTGACGGGCACGCTCGCCGGCCGTGTGCGCGAGCAGTCGCGCGCCATGCGCGCGCGGGCGGAGGCGGCGCAATCCTTGTTCGAATTCTCGCGCAAACTGTCGAGCGCGGCCTCGCTCGACGATGTGCTATGGGCCGCGGCCGTGCAGGCGCAAAAGGCGCTCGACGCGAAATGCGTGGTTCTGCTCGTTCCAGACGAAGGGGAATTGACGATCTCCGCCGCCTGGCCGCCCATCGACCAATTGGACGCCAAGGAGGCCGGCGCCGCGCGTTGGGCCTTCGAGCGCGCCGAGCCCGCGGGATTGCGCAGCGGCACGCTGCCCAACATACGCTTCGCGTTTCGCCCGCTGGCGACGACGCGCGGCGTGGTGGCGGTGATCGGGCTCGAGCCGAAGAATGCGGAGGAGACGCCCTCGGCGCAGAGCGAGAGAATGCTGACCGCCATTCTCGAGCAGACGGCGATCGCCGTGGATCGCTCGCTTCTCGTCGGGGAATCGGTGCGCGCCGCCGCGCTCGAGGAGAATGAGAAGCTGCGCACGACGCTCCTCGCCTCGCTCTCGCATGATTTGCGCACGCCGCTCGCCTCCATCACCGGAGCCGTCACCAGCCTGCGCCAGCTCGGCGATCGGCTCGCGGATGCGGATCGGCTCGACCTCCTCGCCTCGATCGAGGAAGAGGCGGCGCGTCTGTCCCGCTTCGTCGTCAATCTCCTCGACATGTCGCGCATCGAATCGGGCGCGCTCGCGCCCCGCCGGGAACTCGTCGACGTCGGCGATGCGGCGCGCGCGGCGGTCGAGCGCAGCCGGAAGGAATTTCCGCAGCTGAAAGTCTCGGTGAGTCTCGCGCCGGACTTGCCGGCGATTCGGGGCGACGCCGGCCTGCTCGGGCAGATTTTGTTCAACCTGCTCGACAATGCGAATAAATACGGAGGGGGCGCGGCCTCCGTCTATGCGCGCCGCGAGGGCGCCGATCTGCTGGTCACCGTGACCGACGAAGGGCCGGGCGTGAAGCCGGGCGATCTCGAGCGCATATTCGAGAAATTCTACCGCGGCGGGCGCGTCGACGGCCGCAAGGCGGGCACTGGCCTCGGCCTCTCCATCTGCCGCGGCCTCGTCGAGGCGATGGGCGGAACGATCGTCGCGCAGAGCCCGGCGATCCGCCGCAAAGGCACGCGCATCGTGCTGCGTTTTCCCGTTCCCGAGCAGCCGCGTCGCGGCGCTGTGGCGTGAGCGCATCGCCCGGCGAAAATCGCACGGGCGTGAGCGGCACGGCCACGTTTTCGCCGTTCATTTACGTTTTCTGGTTTTCATCGACGCGCTCGGCGCGCGCAAGGGAGCGACTCGGGGACACAGCCGTCCGAGCGAAGCCCCGGAGGTCATGGAGAAAGTGATGAAGGAGATTTCGGCACGGAAAATCGCGGGCGCCTTCGTCGCGCTCGGCCTCGCCGCGGCGCCGATCGTGACGGCCGCGCCGGCCGCAGCGGGAGATCCCGGCGCGGCCATTGCAGCGGGCATCGGCGGCTTTGCGCTCGGCGCGCTCGCCGGCGGCGCCGCGCGTCCGGTTCCGCCGCCGCCGCCCTATTATGGCGCGCCCGCCTATTATCCGGCGCCCGTCTATGAAGCGCCGCCGCCCTATCGCTGCTGGCGCGAGCGTCGCCCGTTGTTCGACGAATATGGCGTCGTCGTCGGCTATCGCCCGACCCGCGTCTGCGAGTGAGGCCGGGGCGAGGCTCCGCTCTCGCCTTTCGGATTCTACGGCTCCTGCAACCAATGCCGACGTCGCCGCGTTACAGCCCATGAGAGGCGCGGCCGACGCTTCGGGGAGATTTCTTCGCTCCCGTCGGCTCATCGCCGGGAGCGTCGAATCATGGCCGTATCGAGCAATCCCTCCACGACCCTCACGTCGCGAATCCTTCTCGGCGTGACCATCGCCGTCAACCTCGGCGCGGCCGTCGCCGCCACTCCCTCGCTCGGGGCGCGCTCCGAAGCTCCCGCCGTCCCGGCCCCGATCGAGAAAGCAGCTTTCGGCGACAGCGCGACGGCGCTGCGTCCCTTCGGCGAAGGGCCGGCCATTCTGGTCGGCCGCGCCTATGGCGCCGATGACGAGGATTGCGTGCTCGCGGTCACGCGCGTCGAAGGTTCGGACGGTCAGGTCAGCGTCGCCCGCGGAATCGCCTGTCCGCAGTGAGCGGGCGTCACCGCACGACGATGCGGCCCATGCCCCAATTGGGCTCGACGCGCGGACGCCGCGTGCGGAACTGCCCTTTCAGCACCAGAGCGAAGGCGATGGCGTCGAGGCCGGCGAGCGTCAGCCACCAGAGCTGCTCGGCCGCCGGACCCAGCACGCTGATCGTCAGCCCCGTCGCCAATCCGCCGAGCAGGAAGGGCGCGAGCACCGGCCGCGTCCGCCCGATGACATAAAAGGCGCGGGCGACGATGGCCGCGAGGCCGAGCGCGCCGAGAACGCCGAGATCGAACCAAACCTGGAACAACAGGCTGCGCGGCGTGTCCGGATAGAGATAATGGCCGGCCACGCCGAACACGGCCGCGCCGAAGCCATGGCCGATGAGCAGTCGCGGCCCGTCATTGGCGATGATCCGGCCCCAGGTCTCGAGCGGCGCGGCGAAGGCCGGCAGACGCTCGGGCGCGGCGAGATGCAGCAGCATCGGCGCGAGCGGCGCGAGCAGGATCAACGCCGCCGAGAGGATCGCCAGAATAGAGCCGGCGCGCCGCGCCTTGCCGAAGGACAGCGCCAGCACGAGCGCGCCGACGATGAGCGCCGGCAGCGCATTGGGCGCCCGCGCCAGCAGGCAGGCCGCGACGCTGACGAGAGCGACGACGGCGGCGGAAACCCAGCGGCCGCGCAGCGCCAGCGCGCCGAGCGCCGGCCAGATCGCCAAAGCGAGGCCGAGACCGGCGCGCTGCAAGGCGTTGCTGTCGAGATCGACCGGCTGATCGCCGCCCCCCGCCGAGAGAAGAGCGACCGCCGCGAGCGCCGCCGCGGCGGCTCCGGTGCCGATCGGCAGCAGATTGAGATTGGAGGTTTTTGTGCGCGTGGGCAGCAGCGCGCAAGCGGCCGCGACGAGCGCCAGAGTGGCGGCGCTCTTGGCGAATCGCTCGGCCGGTCCGGCGCTGAAGGGCGTCCAGGCGAGGGACAGCCCGGTCCAGCCGACGAAGAAGAAGGCGGCGAGGGCGGTCGGCGTCAGCGCCAGCACGGCGATCTCCCGCAACCGGCGCGTCCCCGGCGCGAGACTCGCGGAGAGCAGCAGCAGAGCGGCGCCGATCGGCAGCAGGATATAGATCGTCTGCCGCGTCAGGATCGGCGCGAGCTGGGAGATGATGAACAGCAGCATGATGCTGAGGCGCGCCAAGAGGCGCGCCGCCTCGGCGGCCGGATCGTCAATTGTGCGTCGCGATACATTGGACATGGCGGCGGCGTTCGGCATAGGGCGCGAGCCTGAAAGGCGGCGCGGAGAACTCTACTGTTTGTGGTTCGGCGAATCCATGGATTCGCCGGCGTTGCGCCGCGGCAATCTGCGTCGCGACGTCACTTTTTCGAGAAGTGTGTCTCTTTTGCCCACTCCTCGCGTACGGAGCCGTCGTCCTCGCCGGGGAGAGTCTTCCCGGCGATGGAGGAAAAATCTCCCGCCGGCAAGAGGCGCGCGAGCGCCCAGACGGCCGCCCCGCGCGCCAGCGGCGACGGGTCACCGAGCAGCGGCTCGACCGCGGCAGCGAGCGCCGGAATTTTCGAATTGCCGATCGCGATCGCCACATTGCGCCGAAAACGGGCGTGGCCGAGGCGCTTGACCGGCGTTCCCGCGAATAATGCGCGAAAGCCCGGATCGTCGAGCGCGGCGAGATCGGCGAGGGCGGGCTCGGATAGCTCCTCGCGCAGAGCGAGCTTGGCGTCGCGCGTCGCTTGCGCGAATTTGTTCCAGGGGCAGACGGCGAGACAATCGTCGCAGCCGAACACGCGATTGCCGACGGCCTCGCGAAACTCGCGCGGAATCTGGCCCTTGTGCTCGATGGTGAGATAGGCGACGCAGCGTCGCGCATCGAGCCGATAGGGCGCCGGAAAGGCCTTGGTCGGACAGATGTCGAGGCATTTGCGGCAGGAGCCGCAATGGTCCTGCTCCGGCGTGTCCGGCTCCAGCGCGAGGTCGGTGAAGATCGCGCCGAGCAGCAGCCAGGAGCCGAAGCGCCGCGAGACGAGATTTGTGTGCTTGCCCTGCCAGCCGAGCCCGGCGGCCTGGGCCAGCGGCTTCTCCATCACCGGCGCGGTGTCGACGAAGACCTTGACCTCGCCGCCGCCCGCCCGCGCCAGCAGGAAGGAGGCGAGCTGCTTCAGCCGGCCCTTGATGACCTCGTGATAATCGCGCCGGCGGGCGTAGAGAGAGATCGCGCCGCGATCGGGCTTCGCCAGAGTCGCCAGCGGATCGCCTCGCGCGCCATAATCGACGCCGAGCATGACGATGGAGCGGGCCTGCGGCCACAGCGCTTCGGGCGAAGCGCGCCGATCGGCGGTCTCCTCCATCCAGCTCATATCGCCATGGGCGCCGACGGCGAGCCATTCGGCGAGACGCTCGCCGGCCTTCGCCGGAGCGTCGGCGGGCGTGATGGCGCAAAGATCGAAGCCGAGCTCGAGCGAGCGGCGGCGCAGCGCCTCCTCGAGGGTCAGAAGTCCAGCTCGGCGTAGACCGGCCCCGGCGTCATGCCCGGCGTGCGATCGGCCAGCAGGGGACGGAAGGCCGGCCGCGACTTGATGCGCTGATACCAGTGCTTGACCGTCTCGTCTTCGTCCCATGGCACGTCGCCCAGATAGTCGACGCAGGAGAGATGGGCCGCCGCCGCGAAATCCGCATAGGTCAGGGATTCGCCCGCCAGCCAGCGCCGCGCCTCGGTCAGATAGCCGATATAGCGGATATGGGGACGCAGATTGGCCCGCGCGACCCGCAGCAGGTCCATATCCGGCGCGCCGCCGCCGATCTCCGCGGCGAGAAAGCGTTTGTAGACTTTCTCCGTGACCAGATAATTCGTCACCTCTTCGAAGAATTTGCCGTTGAACCAGTCGATCAGCCGGCGCGTCTCGATGCGCTCGCGCAATCCGTGCGGCATCAGCCGCAGGCCGGAGAAATCCGGCGGCAGGCAATCCTCGAGATATTCGACGATGACGCTCGCGCCCGGAACCACGGTTCCGTCGTCGTCGACGAGGACCGGCGTTCGGCCGGCCGGATCGAGCGTCAAAAACTCCCGCCGCCGCTCCGCCGCTCTCTCCTCGATCAGCGTCGTCTCGATTCCGTATTCGGCGAGAATCAGCCTCACGAAACGCGAATGGGGGCAGAGCGGATGATGATAGAGTGTGGGCATGGAGCCGTGAGGTGACGGCGAAACGCCGGAACATGGGACGGGCCGCGCCGAAGCGGAGCCGTCCGTATATGTCGGCGCGCGCGGCGCGACAAGCGCGGAGATTGTGCGCCGCACGCGTCGGATTTTGCTCCAATTGGTTGAAAATGATCCGCTTTGCGCCGGCCTGCCGGGGCGCCTCCGCCGTCTTCCGCAATCCGCCTTTTTTATGGGCGGTGTTAATGAAACGTTTCTGTTCCATGGCCGCCGGCGCGCTCACAGGACGATCACCTGCGCGCCGAGCTTCACGCGGTCGAAGAGATCGCTCACATCCTCGTTGAGCATGCGGATGCAGCCCGAGGAGACCGCCTGTCCGATCGACCAGGGCTCGTTGGAGCCGTGGATGCGGAACATGGTGTCGCGCTCGCCCGAATAGAGATAGAGCGCGCGGGCGCCGAGCGGATTGTTCTCGCCGCCCTCCATGTGGCGGGGCAGGTCGGGGCGTCGCTTCATCATGGCGGCGGGCGGCGTCCAATCGGGCCATTGCGCCATGCGGCCGATGCGGGTCTGGCCGTTCCAGGCGAAGCCCTCGCGGGCGACGCCGACGCCATAGCGCATCGCGCGGCCGTCCGGCAGCGAGAGATAGAGCTGGCGATTCTTGGTGTCGACGGTGATGGTTCCCGCCGGCTGGCCGGTCGGATCCTCGACCAGAGCGCGGGTCGAGGTCGGATATTCGCGGGCGACGCGAGCGTCCTGCGTCGGCGCTGCGACGGAGCGGCCCTCGAAGAGCGCGAGGAAAGGATTGCTCTCGGCGCGGGCGGCCGGAGCGACGACGATCGCCGTCGCGGCGACGGCGGCGAAACAAGCGGCCGCGGCGCCGCGGGTCGAGAATGCGAAGCTCATCACGTCCTCCCGTTTCGTTCGGATGTTCGATGGCTTCGATGTAGCCGGAGCCTGGCCGCTGAGACGTGCGGCCGCGCACATTGCGGCGCGCCGCGTGACCGCGGCGAGTGCGCGAATCTTGCGTGCGTGGGCGTCGCGTACTACGGTGACGATATCTGTTATTTTGTTTTCAGGAGCAAAATTATGCTCGATACGCCCGCTCCCAAGGGCAATGAACCCTTGGACTATCCCGATCCGATGCTCGCGCATTTCTTGAGCGCGCTCGATGTACGGATCAAATCTCTCGACTTCGAGATCGACGAGCGCGGCCAGCCCATTCTCGACGAGGTGCGCGATCGGCTCGCCAATTTTCCGATCATCGGCTCCGAGCACTCCACATGGAACGAGGCCTATCGGCTCGAGCGGCTCCTCGCTCTGATCGAGCCGCCGAGCCGCTTGTTCGCGGAGCTGACGCGCCGCACGCAGGAGGCGATTGAGGAAGGCGTGCCGACAGCGGTCCGATTGAAGGAGACCCTCGAGGATGCGAAGAGAACCCTCGTGGATACGGCGCAGCCTCCGAAGCTGAGAGGCGACGCCGTCGCCGCCGCGCGCCTGCTGCTGCTCGACGCATTGGAGGAGATTCACTGGTCGGCGCAGCGCAAATTCTATGGCCGGCCGCTGCAAAAGGCGGCGACGTCGCGCACGATCAATGTCGGCATTCTGACGTTCTTCCTGTTCCTCGCGCCTTATCTCTACATCTATTTCTATCATGTGCTGCCGGAGAAGAACGACGGCCCCTTCCTGCCTTTCTCCTGGTTCCCGGCCTATACGGCTTTGACCGCGGGTCTGTTCGGGGCCTTTTTCAGCCGGCTGATGTCCTTGCAGTCGAGCGGCAATAATCTCACGCTCGGCGTGCTGAAGGATGCGCGGAACTGGAGCTCGATCCTCTCGCGCGGCGTCGTCGGCATGTGCGGCGCGCTCATCGTTTTCTTCTTCCTGCAGTCGAAGCTTCTTGGCGGCACTTTGTTTCCAGATTTCGCCGAGCTCGGCCTCGCCATCACCAAATGGCCGCATGCGACCGCCAATGGCCAGCCGGTCGACGGCTTTCACTGGCTGCTGATCTTGCCGAATCAGCAGCTCGCTCTGCTCGTCGTCTGGAGCTTCCTCGCCGGCTTCTCGGAGCGGCTCGTTCCCAATGTCCTCGCCTCGACGGAGAAGACGCTGTCGGACGCGATCAACAAGACGAAATAGGCCGCGCCAGGGCCCGGCTCAGATCGTCTTGCCCTCGAAGCGGCAGAGATCGGCGATGATGCAGCGCGCGCATTCCGGCCGGCGCGCCTTGCACACATAGCGCCCGTGCAGGATCAGCCAGTGATGGGCATGCAGCTTGAAGCGCTCGGGCACGATTTTCTCGAGACCCGTCTCCACCTGCTCGACCGTCTTGCCCTTGACGAGCGGCAGGCGGTTGGAGACGCGGAAAATATGCGTGTCGACCGCGATCACCGGCACATGAAAGGCGATGTTGAGCACGACATTGGCGGTCTTGCGGCCGACGCCCGGCAGCGTCTGCAGCGCCTCCCGGTCGCAAGGAACCTCGCCGCCGTGCTTCTCGATCAGCTGCGCGCAGAGGGCGATGACATTCTTCGCCTTGGTGGGATAGAGGCCGATCGTCTTGATGTAGCCGCGGAGCCCTTCGACGCCGAGCGCGAGCATCTTCTGCGGCGTGTCGGCGATCGCGAACAGAGCGCGCGTCGCCTTGTTGACGCCGACGTCGGTGGCCTGCGCGGACAGCACCACGGCGACGAGCAGGGTGAAGATATTCACATGCTCGAGCTCGCCTTTGGGATGCGGATCGGCCGCCTCGAGACGCGCGAAAATCTCCTCGATACGGGCGGCGTCGCGGCTGCGCGGCGATGCGGGGCGCCGCGCCTTGGCGAGCGGGCTCTTTTCGTTCGGCATAAAGGCGTTATAACTCGACGAACCGGAGAACGAAAGGCGGCGGCGTGACGGCGAGCGCTCCTTCGGCGGAAGTCATTGCGGCGGAAGCCATTTATCAGACGCGGCTGATCCCGCATCGCTCGATGACGCTGCGACAGGCGCATGTGTTCATCCTGCTGTTCGGCGCGGGGACATGCGTGCTGTCGGTTCCCTTTTATATTCTCGGCGCCTGGCCGGTGGTCGGCTTCATGGGGCTCGACGTGCTGGCGCTCTATGTCGCGCTTCGCGTGAGCTTTCGTTCGGCCAAAGCCTTCGAAAGCCTCAGCCTCACCCCCTTCGAGCTCGTCATCGTCAAGAAGAGCGCCTATGGACTGCGGCAGGAGCGGCGCTTCGACACTTATTGGCTGCGGCTCGAGACGGAGGAGGACGAGGAGTTCGGCATGCAGCGCGTGCTCATCGTCTCGCGCGGCGAGCGCGTCGAGATCGGCGCTTTTCTCGCGCCGGAGCAGAAGGCGGCGCTCGCTGGGGAGCTGTCCCGCGCCTTGGCGACGGCGAGGCGGGGGCCGGTCTATTCTTGAAACCTTTTCGGGTGGCGGCGTCCGCCCGCGCGCGCCATGATGCGCGCATGACTCTGCGCTCCGCATCCTACTCCCCGACGCTTCCCGCTCCCGCCGATAGATGGCCGGAGGAGGATTATGCGACGGTCGTGGAGACGATCCGCTTCCTCGGCGAGACCGGGGGCCGGCCGCCCTCGGTCGCAGAGACGGCGCGGGCCGTGGGCCTCGCAGAACCGCAATTGCGCGTTCTGCTCCGGCGCTGGGCCGGGCTCTCGCCCGAGGCCTTTCTCGAGGCGTCGACGCCGGGCCACATTCGCGCGCTGCTCGACGCCTCCCCCGCGCTCGGCGCCGCGCGGGCGTCCGATCTCTTCATCGCCTGCGAGGCGCCTCCCGTCGGGGCGTTCGAGCGGGGTGGGGCGGGGCTCGCAATGGGTTATGGCTTCCATCCCTCGCCCTTCGGCGAGGCGGTGCTGATCGCGACGGAGCTGGGCCTGATGGGCCTCGGCTTCGTCGAGGGCGCGCGCGAGGCCGTGCTCGAGGATTTCCGCCGCCGCTGGCCGAAAGCGGGATTCTCGCAAGACCAGGAGGCGACCGCGCCTTTCGCGCTTCGGGTCTTCGATCCGGCGCAATGGCGGCCGGAGCGTCCCCTGCGCCTCGCCTTCCTCGGCTCGGCCTTCGACGTGGCCGTATGGGAGGCCCTGCTGTCGATCGAGATGCGCCGGGCGACCACTTATGGGGCCATCGCGGCGCAGCTCGGCAAGCCCCGCGCCGCGCGGGCGGTGGGGGCCGCCGTCGGGCGCAATCCCGTCTCCTTCGTCGCGCCCTGCCATCGCGTCTTCGGGGCGAGCGGCGCGCTCACCGGCTATCATTGGGGGCTCACGCGAAAGCAGGCGATCATCGCCTGGGAGGCGGGACTCCCCGCAGGATAGCGTCACGCGCGCCGGTCTATGCGCGCGAAATGCGCCTCCGCCTCTCTGGTCAGCCGCTCCTCGTGGATTTTCCAATAGCGCCACAGCACGAAGGCGCCGATGACGGCCCCGCCGAGGCCGATCCAGCCGACGGGCCCGGCGATCCGGTGGATGGCGGCGCCGAAAACATAGCCGCCGAGGCCGAAGACCAGCGACCAGCATATGCCGCCCGCGGCGTTGTAGAACAGGAACTTCAACGGATCGAAGCGATTGGCGCCGGCGAGCACGGCCGCCAATATGCGCAAAAGCGCGATGAAGCGGCCGAAAAACACAATGGAGCCGCCCCAGCGCATGAAGAGATATTGCCCGAGCCGCAATTGCGGCGGCCCGACGCCGATATGGGAGCCGTAGCGCATCAGCAGCTTCACGCCGAATTCACGGCCGATCCAAAAGCCGACATTGTCGCCGAGTATGGCGCCCGCCGCCGCGGCCGCTATGACGAGCCAAATATCTATATTGCCCGAGTGGCCGGCGTAGATCGCAGCGCCGACGAGCGTGGTCTCGCCGGGGAGGGGAATGCCGGAGCTCTCGAGCGCGACGACGATGAATATGGCCCAATAGCCATAGGTCGTCAGAATCGAGACAATCTGAGCTTCGTCGATCAGTCCTGACATCCGCCGCCTCTGTCTCTCCCGCGCAGGGGCGGCATTGTCGCTGCCGAAGGGGCCCCGGGCAAGAGCGCGCGGAGCAAGAGCGCGCGGGGCGATACACGCGGGGGGTGGGGCGAGGGCCGGGGGCCGCCGTCAGCGCGCGTCGAGACGCGCGGCGCGCTGCAGGCGGGCGACCCCGTCGAAGGAGAGGCCGCCGTCGCGCCGAACGAAAGGCAGCTCGAAGCCCTTCACGGCGTCGGCGAATTGCGCGCCGCCTTCCAGCGCCTTTTCGACGACCCGGCGCAATCCGCTCAGGATCGGCTGATCGGAGCCGATCATCTCGCGGGCGAGCTGCGCGCGCTCCATCTCATCGGCCCGCAGCGCGAAGTCGCGCACCACCACGGCCACCAAGCGCCCTTCGCTGACCCCATTCTCCAGCGCAACGGCGCGGACTCTCTCGGCGAAAACGCCTCCGATGCAGAATGTCGCGGCCTGCGCGACCTTGTCGTTCGAGCATGAATGGATGAGATCGGTGACGAGCATGACCTTTTCTCCGTCCTGCGAACGAAACTCTCCTGCTCCGTCGGAATGCATCTTCGGAATTCCCGTCTCTTTATGCGGAATCTGTGCGTCGTATTGTCGGCTTCCCTTCGAAACGCCGTCCCGCCGCATATCCTCAGGCGCCGACGCAAAAGCCGGACCAAATTTTCCGATATTTTTCGACGTCTTTCTCCGCATCGTTCCTCGCCGTTATATCGTCGCAAAACTGGATTTCATTTGAATCTGTTCGGTCATTCCGGCGTCCTACGCCTCGCCGCGTAAGCAAAACGTCGTAGAAGTGAAAAGGTTTCATCGCGCTCCGCCCGCGCGAGACGGATGAAGTGGCGGCGAAGGCCTTGCCGGCCGTCGAAGCGGCGCAATTTCTGAGGAGAGAGTCCGCGCGGATGGGGCGCGCCCTGCGCCCGTCACGTCGGCTCTCGAGGAGGAATGTCGATGGAACGTCGCGCTTTTATGAAATTTTTTGTCGCCGGCGCGGCGGCGGCGCTCGCCGCCGGCCCCTCGCAGGCGCTCACCTCGGTCGCGCCGCTCGACGCTCCGCGGGCGCAGGAGCCAGCCCCGCAGGCCGCCGTGGCCACGCAGGAGGATATCGATCGGGCGCAGGTCGAAAAGACCTATTGGTATTACCGCCGCCGTGTCTGGCGGCCGCGCTGGCGTCGCCGCTTCTACCGGCGCTATTACCGGCCGCGCTTCTGGCGTCGCCGCCGTTACTATTATTACTGAGCGCGCGCCCGAGCAGGCGTTCGTCGCTTGGTCGACGAACGCCTGCTCGATCGAAGCCTCGCTCGGCGATCACCAGGAGCCGGTGTTCGGCATGGAGCTCCAGGGCTCGGCCGGCGGCAGCGGCGCGCCCTTCTGCAGCAGCTCGATCGAAATCTGATCGGGCGAGCGGACGAAGGCCATAAAGCCGTCGCGCGGCGGGCGGTTGATGGTGACGCCGGCGGCCTGGAGCCGCGCGCAGACGGCGTAGATATCGTCGACGGCGAAGGCGAGATGGCCGAAATTGCGGCCGCCCGCATAATCATGCTCGTCCCAATTATAGGTGAGCTCGATCAGCGGCGCGCCCGCGCCCTTCGCCTGCGGAAGATCGTCCGGCGCGGCGAGATAGACGAGCGTGTAGCGGCCCTTCTCGCTCTCGGCGCGACGCACCTCGACGAGTCCGAGCTTGCCGCAGAAGAAGTCCAGCGAGCTGTCGAGATCGCCGACGCGGATCATGGTGTGGAGAAATTGCATGTTTGCGCGCCTTTGGTGCGGTGGGAGGAGGCGAGCATAGCCTCCCCGCCGCCCCGACGCACGCGCCGATCGGCGATCTAGAATCTTTTGTTTCGACGCGTTTCCAACGCCGAACGGGCGTCTGCTTCGGCTGGAGACGCTCTATTGGTGGGGCGGAATCTTCAGCGCCGTCTCGAGCGCGATGATCATCGGAATGATCGCTTCCTTCTCCTGCTCGATCGTGCCGAATTGGGCGGATTGCAGCCTCTGCTCGACCTCGTGGATAGTGAACAGGCGCCGCTCCAGGACAATCAAGAGCTCCTTCGCGATCTGCGGCTCGAGCTCGATCTTGATCATGCGCGCATCTTCCCCTCTCGGCTTTTGCTTTGACGCGTTTCCAACGCCGAACCGGTGTCCACTTCGGCTGGAAACGCTCTAATGGTCGACTCGCCGCGCCGAGGGCTTTCGCGTCTCGATTCTGGTCGACCGAGCGCATCATGACGGCGATCGTCGGGGGACGCTGTGCGCCAGCGCATATTGCGAAGCTTCAGAGACCGCGCGCCCAGGCCGGCCGCAGCGGCGCCGTCTCCGGCGCTGCGATGGCGGCGCGCAATTGCTCGAGCAGGCGCGGCTTGTCGGCGCCGAGCGTGCCGCGCAGGACCAGCCAATTGGAGGCGTGGTCGCTGCGGAAGACAGTCCGCTTCAATTCCAGCCGCGAGAGGAGAATTTCTATCTCGCGCAGTAGGCCCGCCACGTCGAGAGGCGCGAAATCGGGGAATTTGCCGCGAAACCGCGCTTCGCCCGCGGGGAAGCTGACGACGAGCGTGGCGAGGAACTCCGGCTGGGCGGCATTGAGCAGAGCTGCCGAATTGACAGCGTGCTGTTCGCTGAGCGACGCGCCGCCGAGGCCGTTGAGAATCATCACCGAGCGCTTGATTCCGGCCTCGCCGAGCTTCTCCAGCGCCTCTTTCGTCGAGGCGAAGGTCTCGCCCTTGTCGACCCGGGCGAGCACGTCGTCATCGCCCGATTCCGCGCCCACATAGACGAGCGACAGGCCGAGCTCGGCGAGTTGGCGCAGCTCGGCGACGGATTTGCGGCTCACATTGCGCGGCAGGCAATAGCTCGACACGCGGCGCACGCCGGGCAGCTCGCGGCGGATCGCCTCGAGAATGGCCGCGAGACGACGCGTGGACAATGTCATGGCGTCGCCATCCGCCAGAAACACGCGCGCCACCGAGGCGCCGTAGATCTCGCCGCAGCGCTTGATGCTCTCCATCACCTCCGCTTCGTCGCGGGGACGGAAGCGCTTCTGCGGCGCGGTGTACATCTCGCAGAAAGCGCAGCGGTTCCACGAGCAGCCGTCGGTCACCGGGAGGATCAGCGATTCCGCTTCGCTCGGCGGGCGAAAGACGGGCTCGACATAGCGGATGGGGGCGTCGGTCATCGCGCAAGTCTAGCGTCTTTCCATGTTTCATTGAAACATGGAAAGACGCTAGATTTTTGCTTTGACGCGTTTCCCACGCCGAACCGGCGTCCACTGCGGCCGGAAACGCTCTGACCCGAGGACGGCGAGAACGTAAAATATCCTCGCCGCCCCGCCGCCTCAGTGGCGGATGTCGAATTTGATCGGCGTGCGGCCGTCGGTCGCGCCGACTTGATCGGCCGAGGAGGAGGCCTCCGAGGCTTCCGCCGCCGCTGTCGCCTGCCGCTGGACCTTGCCCTCGGCGGCGGTCGGCTCGATGGCGTCGAGCGGGGGCCTGTGACGGAGCGAGCGCCGTCGCGGCGATGCGGGCCGCCCCGCGGGAGCCGTCCGCCGTTCCGCTCGTCGTGCGGGCGGCCGCTGCGGCGCGCGGGCGTGGGCCGTTTTTGTCTTTTTCGGTTTCGCCTGGCGCGAAACCACCGTCAGAGCGCCGATGTCGGTTTGTCCAAGCGCTTCGATCGGCGCAACCGCCGCGATGACGAAACCGATCGCGAGCGCCGCCGCCTGCGCATTCCAGATGTTTTTTGCTATTTCCCCGAATCCGAGCTCTAGCCTGTGACCGAGGCCGAGCGGTGACAGCTCCGACAAAAGATCGAAGTGCGACATATATGTCCTACCTCGGCCTCATGTTCCCGGGCCGGAGACGATGCGATATTGGTTTCTGCCGCTCTCCTTGGCGTGATAGAGCGCGCGGTCGGCGCGCGCCAGCATCGGGTCTGGCCCCTCCATCTTCGATGTGAACAGAGCGACGCCGACGCTGACCGTGGCGCGCAGCTCTCCGCCCGGCAGAGCGTAGGGGGTGGCCGCGAGCGCGCAGATTTTCGCAGCCATGGCGGCCGCGCTCGCTTCGTCGCGCGCTTTGGATTGGAGGATAGCGAATTCGTCGCCGCCGAGCCGCGCGACGACGTCGCCGGCGCGACAACGCCCTTTCAGCCGCCCGGCGAGCGCTTCGAGCAGCGCGTCGCCGCTCGCATGGCCCAGCCGGTCGTTGACCTCCTTGAAATGGTCGACGTCGATGTAGTGCAGCGCGAAGGGCTTGCCGCCGGCCTCGGCGTTCGCGAAGGCGCGGCGAAGCGCGTCGATGAAGCTTCTGCGATTGGCGAGGCCGGTCAGAGCGTCGGTCTGCGCGAGAATCGCGATCTGGTCCGCGACTTCCTTGCGCTCGGTCACGTCGAGCGCCACGCCTTCGATCAGTTGCGATCGCCCGGAGCGGTCGCGCGCGGCATAGCGGGCGTCGAGCCATCTATAACCGCCGTCGCGTCGCCGAAAGCGAAATTCCACCATTCCGCCGCGTTTTCCGTCCGCGGCCGCCCGCGCCAGCGAGGCGCCGACCTTTTCGAGATCGTCGGGATGAACGCAATTGGCGAGGCTGCTCGCGGGGTCGGTGAGCTCCCAAGGGTCGTAGCCGAACAGCGCGATGTTGTGGGACACATAGACCAGGCGCGGCGTGCGGCCGTCCATTCGCAGACGGAACAGCAGCGTCGGGCTGCGCTCGACCACCTCATTGGCGTCGCGGAGCCTGTCGACATAGCGCTGACGCGCGACCGAGCCGCCGATGATGTCGCCGAGTATGCGCAGCGCGTCGATCTCGGCCGCTTTCCACTGGCGTTCGGTCCGGCAGTCTTCGACCTCGACCCATCCCCATGCGGCGTCGTCGACGACGATTGGCGCGAACAGCGCGGAGCGCACGCCGGCGCGCTCGAGAAAGGCCTTGGCGGGGCCGGGGTCGAGCGCGCGCGTCGCGGCCGACACCGGCCGGCGCTCCGTCAGCGCGGCGAGTAGCGGATCGGACAAAAAGGCGCTGCGCGTCTTGTCGACCTCGAAAAACGTCGCGTCCAGGGTGAGCGGAGACTCGGGCCTCTGCCAGAAATGGAGCAGGGAAGGGGGGCCGGTCAGCGCCGAGCCGGATTCGAAGACGAGAATGCGGTCGGCGCCGATCGCCGCTCCGACGGATTCGAGCAGGTCGGGGATCGCGGCAGCGCTGGGGGTCGCGGTGGTCAGCTCGGTCGCCGCGGTCGAAACGGCGTGAAGCAGGGCGTTTCGCTGATGGAGCGCCTCTGACAGCGCTTCCTGCAGCAGTCTGCGTCGCGACACGGACACCAGCCAGCCATTGGCGCGCAAGCCGAGGATGATCAGCACGGCGGTGAAGGCGGTGAGCAGCGCGCCCATCGCCGCAGCCGTGGGTTCTCCCCGCGTGAAGAGCGCGATGATCGGCGGCGCGACATCCGGCGCGATGAAACCGAACATCGCCGGCAGATAGGACGAATTGGTGAGGACGGCGCCGGCCGCCATGCCGCCGGCGGCGAAGACGACGAAGGCGTGGTAACCCGCGTCGGGCGTCAGCCATAGCACCGACGAAGCGGCTCCCCAAAGGCAGCCCGTGAGCGTCGAGCCGAGCGCCCAGAGCGACAGAAAGCGCCGCACCTCGTCCGGGGAAGACTGTGAGGCGCGAAAGTGTCGCGCATGCGCGACGCGCGCCGTCACCACTGCGACGAAGGCGAGAAGCCAGGCGGCGATCTGCGCGCCCGAGTAGAACTCATGGAAAATACCCGCGACGATTACGGCGTTCACCGCATTGAAGACGAGAACGGACTGGCCCTCGGCGAGCATCTGCGCCTGATCCGCTCGGATCGAGGCGCCGAGGGTCTCCGGATCCAAGATTTCTTGCTCTTCGGAACGCGAACCGCGCCCAATACGATACATGGTTCGAACTCCGACGCGCCGCGGACAGAGGAAACGCAATTTTTGCCGAAATGTCCCGAATAGCTTTTCGGCAGCGAGGGAAATGTCTCTGCTCGGTCGTTCTCGCCTGCATATAGCGCGCTCTTCGGCGACGTCTGCGCGACCCTTGTCGCCCGCTCACGCGAGCGACAAGGGCGGATGCGCGTCGCCGCCGATTGCTTCGACGCCTCCGAGAAAGGCGTTCAGCGGTTTCGGCGAGCTGATCACGAAGCCTTGAATCTCATCGCAGCCGAATTGGCGGAGCATGCGTAGCTGCGCGTCGGTCTCGACGCCCTCGGCCGTCGTCGTTATCCCGAGATCATGCGCGAGAGCGATGATCGTCTTCACGATCGTCGCGGCGCGCGGACTGGTCTCCGCGTCCTGCGCCAGGGGCCGGCCGATCTTGATGCGATCCGCCGGAAGAGCGTGAAGATGCGCGAGGGCCGAGCCGCCGACGCCGAAATCATCGAGCGCGACGGAGACGCCGAGCGCGCGGATCGCCGTCAGACACTCCAGAGCGTCCTCATTGTCGACGAGCCGGACCGATCCGGCGATCTCGATCTCCAGCCGGCTCGGGTCCATTCCGGAAACGGCGAGCGCCTCGGCGACGTCTTGCGCGAAGCCGGCCTTCTCCAGCTGGACTTGGCCGACATTGACGCTGACTCGCGCGTCTGGGGATAGCGTGGCCGCGGAGGCGCAGGCCTCGTTCAATATCCAGGCGCCGATTTCGTATAAGAGGCCGGCCTTCGTCGCGACGGGGAGGAAGTCCTCCGGCGTGCGGAGGCCGTCGCGCGGATGCCGCCATCGAAGCAGCGCTTCATATCCGCAGACGCGCGTGACGTCGAGCGCGACGATCGGCTGAAAATGCAGCTCGAACTCGCCGTTGGCGACGGCCTGCTTCAAATCCTGCCAAATTCGCCGATTGGCCGCGATCCGCGACTCGATCTCGGGATCGAAGAAGCGAAAATGGCCGCGGCCGGTCGACTTGGCCTCGTAAAGAGCGAAATCCGCCTTCCGCATCAGCGTCCGCAGATCATAGCCGTCCTCCGGCGCCCGCGCGATGCCGACGCTGACGCCGACCGTCGCCATCGCCTCGTCGAGGTCGAAAGGGGCGGCCATCGCATCCATCAGCCGCATGGCGAAGCCGCCGATATCCGCGGGGGAGGCGGCGTGAGACTGAACCACGGCGAATTCATCGCCGCCGATGCGGGCGACGATGTCGCCCTTGTTCACGATCGAGGAAATGCGCTCGGCGACCGATTTGAGCAGAATGTCGCCGGCGCGATGCCCGAGCGTGTCGTTGATCTCCTTGAAACTGTCGAGGTCGATGCAGTGGATGGCCGCGCCGAAGCCATTCGCGACCGCGGCTGCTATCGCGGTCTCGCCATGCTGCTCCATAGAGGCGCGGTTGGCGGCGCCGGTGACGGCGTCGAAATAGGCGAGCCGATGGATGTGCTCCTTGCGCTCCTGCTGCTCCAGCGCGATGGCGCAAAGATGCACGCAGGTCGAGACGATGGTGCGGTCGAGCGAGCTCGCCCCCCGGCAGGACCGATAATAAAAGGCGAAAGTGCCGACGACGCGATCGTCGGAGGCGCGAATGGGCGAGGACCAGCAGGCGCGCAGCCCGAGCGGAAGCGCCAAGGCTCGGAAGGCGACCCAGCGGGGATCGTTCTCTATGTCGGTGACCTCGATGGGCTCGCCGAAATAGGCCGCGGCGCCGCAGGAGCCGGCGTCCGGCCCCGCGCGCATGCCGTCGAGCGAGCTCGAATAATGATCCGGTAGGCTCGGCCCCGCCAGAGGATGCAGCCGGCCCTCGCGGTCGACGGTCAGCACGGAGCAGATGACATCGGGCGCGAGCCGCTCGGCGCGTCGACAGAGCTCATTCATCGCGTCTCGCAACGGCCTGCTGCGCGCCAGACTCTCGAGCACCTCGTGTTGAAGCGCGCGAAGACCCTGCATCGTGACGTTAGAGCAGCAATTCTCACAGTCGAGTTCGAGCATTGGCCTCGCCCTTGAAGAATTCTTATCCTTTTTCATCGCATCTCGACCGTATCTATAAGATTTTGAAGTGATCTCCTTCGATAATTCACGTCTCGACGATAGTTGCGGGAATGAAAATAACGCGCCGACGCCCTCTGGGCGAATGTCGTGCAAAGCATCCGCTTCGGCCGAAGGGTATTATTGCATGTCCGCGCCCTGATGTGTAGCGCAGAGCTAGAGCGCAATTTCTTTCTGTTGGATCAATAAGATCGCCCAAGGGCCGGCGTCTCGCGCCAGCTTCGTTCACGCTCGGCGGCGAGCCCGCGAAAAATATGTGCGAGCCTCGTGAGGCGAGATCGCGAGGCGAGATCGCGAGACTTGCCTTAGCTACGTCGATGCCTCAGTCTTGCGCAGCCGCGGGCGGCGGCCGACCCACGGAGACGGGCGCGCCGTCACGAGACAACGACCCGTCGGCATGGGAGAAAAACATGTCGAAATTCGCCACACTGGCTCTGGCCGTCCTGATCTCGGCGCCCTTCGCCGCCGCTCCGGCGCGAGCGGTGGAGATCAGCCCCTTCTTCCCTCTGCCCAATTCCTTCGACGTCAAGGGGCCGATCAAAGACGGCGTGCTCGCGCAGCAGATTTCCTGGCTGGACGACGGCATCGCCGCGATCGAGAAAGCCCGCGCCGGGACCACCGCCCCGGAGAAGCTCGCCGAGCTCGACGCGCAGCTCGCCGCGGCGGTCAAGGAGCGCGATATATTGAAGGGCGACGCGGGCGGGCGCGATGTCGAGCTCGCGCGGAAGAATCTCGTCGTCACCAATCTCAACCGCTGGATCAATGCGCTCGCCCGCAAGGCGACCGAGCAGCTCAAGATCGCCATCCTCAAGGACGGGGCGGAGCGCGACGCGGCGGAACGCCGGCACATCCAATTGTCCCAGCAGGCGGACGATCTGGAGAAGGTCAAGCACGATCCCGCCTTCGAGGCCTGGGGTCGCTGAAGGTAGGTCGCTGAATGTCCCGGGCCGCCGAAGGCTCGGGCCGTCAGAGATCGGGGGGCGCGTCGCCGCCGCCGGACTGCAGCTCTCGGGAGAGGCGCTCGACGCGTGTCGTCGCATCCTCGAGCGCAGCGGCGATTTTTTCCTCGAGAGCGGCCTCGGCGTCTTTCGCCGCAGCCTCTTTCTCCCGCAGCGCCGCGAGCTCCGCCTGCGCCGCCTCGAGCTTGCGCGTCGCGATCGACGCCTCGTCGGCGAGGGTGAGCGCCGCCATCACGGTGATGCGCTGCTCGCCAATGTCGCCGAAACCCTCGCGCAATGACAGTATCTTGGCTTCGACGAGCTTGGCGAGCTCGTCGATATGCGCTTCCTCGCCATCCTCGCAGGCCATGCGATAGGTCCGGCCCGCGATCGTCACCACCACATGCGCCATTCGCCGCCTCTACGTCTCCGTCTGGTCGTCATCGCCGAGCACGGCGCGAATGCCGAGGCTCGTGCGGTCGAGACGCGTCAGCACCTCGTCGCGCGCTTTTTCCAGCGCGCTGTTCTGGGCGAGGGCGGCGTCGAGCTCGAGGCCCAGCCGGCTGCGGTCGTCCTGCATGACGGCGAGCTCCTCCTCGAGATCGGCATGCGACAGCTCGGCCTCGATACGGCGCGTGACAGTCTCCTCCAGGCGCTCCAGCGCGCCGGAGAGCCGCTGCAGCGCGTCGTCGAGCCTGTGCGGGACTTGCGTCATATGGAAACCGGACCGATCACGATTAGATACCCCTTACGAATCGTCTTCTCCTAGCATGAATCGCGCAAATCCCAATCCGCGCGGCGGGGCTGCGAGCGCTTTCCGCCCGATTGGAATCGTTCGATCGACGAGAACTCGCTGCAAATGAAAAGCCGGCCCGGAAGCGACCGGCGGCCGCGTTGACAGGGGGGCGCGACCTGTTATCAAGCCGCTCATTCGAGCAGGCGCTCGCCGCCGGAATAGGCGCCAAATCCGCAGCAGAACGGGCATAGCCCCGATTCGGGGCGATTTGCCGGCCGCCCGAGGCCCGCCCGGGAGAGCAGACGAGAAGGAGCACCGCTATGGCCGTGAGAGTGGCGATCAACGGGTTCGGACGCATCGGACGCAATATTCTTCGCTATATCGTCGAGACTGGCCGCACCGACCTCGAGGTGGTGACGATCAACGATCTCGGCTCGGTCGAGACCAACGCCCATCTCTTGCGCTATGATTCCGTGCATGGCCGCTTTCCGCGCGAGGTGAAGGTCGATGGCGATTCGATCGACGTGGGCTTTGGGCCGATCAAGGCGACGGCGATCAAAAATCCGGCCGAGCTGCCCTATGAGGCGCTCGGAATCGACATAGCGCTCGAATGCACGGGGCTCTTCACCGCGCGAGACAAGGCGAAGGCGCTGCTCGACGCCGGCGCGAAGCGCGTGCTGGTCTCCGCTCCCTCCGAGGGCGCCGACATCACCGTCGTCTATGGCGTCAATCAGGACAAGATCACGAAAGACGATCTCGTCGTCTCCAACGCCTCCTGCACGACCAATTGCCTCGCCCCCGTCGCCAAAGTGCTGAATGAGGCGGTCGGCATAGAGCGCGGCTTCATGACGACGATCCACTCCTACACGGGCGACCAGCCGACGCTGGACACGTTCCACAAGGATCTCTATCGCGGCCGCGCCGCGGCGCTGTCGATGATCCCGACCTCCACCGGCGCGGCCAAGGCCGTGGGCCTCGTGCTGCCGGAGCTGAAAGGCAAGCTCGACGGCGCCGCGATCCGCGTGCCGACGCCCAATGTCTCGGCCGTCGATCTCAAATTCGTGCCGGGGCGCAAGACGAGCAAGGAGGAGATCAACGCCGCCATCATCGCCGCCGCCGACGGGCCGCTGAAGGGCATTCTCGGCTACACCGCCGACAAGAATGTCTCCATCGATTTCAACCACGACCCTCGCTCGTCCATCTTCCATCTCGATCAGACCAAGGTGATCGAGGGCGAGCTCGTTCGCATCCTCTCCTGGTACGACAATGAATGGGGCTTCTCCGGCCGCATGACGGATGTCGCCGCGACGATCGGAAAGCTCATCTGAGACGATTTTTCCTCGTTAACCGGGAAGCACAGCCATGCCGTCTTTCAACACGCTCGATTCCGCCGATCTCGAGGGCAAGCGCGTCCTGTTGCGCGTGGACCTCAATGTGCCGACCGAGAACGGCGTGGTCACCGACAAGACGCGCATCGAGCGCGTGTTGCCGACGATCGAGGATATTTCGAAAAAGGGCGGCAAGGTGATTCTTCTCGCCCATTTCGGACGGCCGAAGGGCGAGCGCAAGGACGAGGATTCGCTGAAAGTCGTCGTCGCCGCGATCGAGGAGACGGCAAAGCGCAAAATCGCCTTCGCTGATGATTGCATCGGCGATGTCGCGCGCGCGGCGATCGCGCAATTGAAGAACGGCGATATTCTGCTGCTCGAGAACACGCGCTTCCACAAGGGCGAGGAGAAGAACGATCCGGCCTTCGCCGCCGAGCTCGCCAAGCTCGGCGACGTCTATGTCAATGACGCCTTCTCGGCCGCGCATCGCGCGCATGCTTCGACGGAAGCGCTCGCGCATCTTCTGCCCGCCTATGCCGGCCGCACCATGCAGGCCGAGCTGCAGGCGCTCTCCGAGGCGCTGGAGCATCCCGCTCATCCCGTCATGGCGATCGTCGGCGGCGCCAAAATCTCCACCAAATTGGAGCTGCTCGGCAATCTGATCCGCAAGGTCGATATCCTCGTCATCGGCGGCGGCATGGCCAATACTTTCCTCGCCGCGCAGGGCAAGCCTGTCGGCAAATCGCTCTGCGAGCATGATCTGCTCGACAAGGCGCGCGCCATTCTCGCCGAGGCGCAAACATCGAAATGCGAAATCGTGCTGCCGATCGACGCGACGGTCGCGCAGAAATTCGAGGCCCATGCGCCCTCCCATATCGTCGCGATCGAGCATGTCGGCGAGAGCGACATGATCCTCGACGTCGGGCCCAAGAGCATCGCTCATATCGAGAGCCTGCTCGCCAAGACCAAGACGCTCGTCTGGAACGGACCGCTCGGCGCCTTCGAGCTGCCGCCCTTCGACGAGGGCACCAACGCCGTCGCGCAGACGGCGGCGCGACTGACGGTGGAAGGCGAGCTGCTCTCCGTCGCAGGCGGCGGCGATACGGTCGCGGCGCTCAATCAGGCCCATGCGGCGCAGGAGTTCAGCTATCTCTCGACCGCGGGCGGCGCCTTTCTCGAATGGCTCGAGGGCAAGGAGCTGCCGGGAGTCGCCGCGCTGCTGAAGTAGCGCCGTCGTCATCGTTGCGAGCCGGAGGCGAAGCAATCCAGGTGTCGCGGGCGGGCCCGTGGATCGCTTCGTCGCTATGTTACTCCGTTGACGGCGCGCTACTCCTCGCAGCATGCGCGCGCCGCCGCGATGGCGCGTTTCAATTCTGGAATGCAGGAGCCGCAATTCGTGCCGGCGCGCAGTTTCGCGCCGATCTCGGCGACGCTGCGGGCGCCTTGCGCGATCGCTCTGTCGATCGTCTTTGCGCCGACCCCGAAGCAAGCGCAGACGGTCGCGCCCTCCTCCTGCGCCCCATCGGCCGCGCGTCCCGAGAGCAGCGCTTTGCGTTGCTCGATGGTGAGCCGTTCTTTCTCGAACAGCGCGCTCGCCACGTCGAAGGCGGCCCGCGCGTCCTGCCTCCCGACGAAGAGGCACAGATCGACGCGCTGC
The DNA here is from genome assembly GCF_015709455.1 of Methylosinus sp. H3A. Classification (NCBI taxonomy): domain Bacteria; kingdom Pseudomonadati; phylum Pseudomonadota; class Alphaproteobacteria; order Hyphomicrobiales; family Methylocystaceae; genus Methylosinus; species Methylosinus sp. H3A. The sequence continues at coordinate 716,289 of NZ_JADNQW010000005.1, read as the reverse complement.
TCGCGAAAGCGCGCCGCGCGATAGACGCCGCGCGCTTCGTCGAGATAATCGGCCGCATTCGCCCCGTCGCCGAGCGACGCGACATAATCGCGCCACACGCCGAGCCCGGTGTCCGAGGCGAACAAAAGGCCATGGCCGTCGGCGACGGCGACCTTGGTTCCGAGCTCTGCGAAAGCCGGCCGAAGCGGTGCGCGCGAGAGCAGGAAGCCGCGCGATTTGAACGCGACCGCGTCTATGCGCGCCGGCGTCGCCTTCGCCTCCGGCTGTCCCGAATGCGGATCGGTGATCGCCGCGACGAGCGCGCCGACGCGCGCGAAGGACGATGTCTCGTCGCTCCAATGAATCGGCGCGAACAACTGCCCGCGCCGCTGCCGATCGGTGACGGCGACCGCGAGCATACATTCGCCGTGACGCGTGGAGACGCGCGCGAAGCCGCCGTCGACGAGGCCGAGCGGCGCGGCGTCCGCCGGATGAATCTCGACGAAGGGAAAGGGCAAATGTCGCGCGAGGCGCGGACTCTTTCCCGTGCGCGTCATCGTGTGCCACTGGTCGCGGATGCGCCCGGTGTTGAGCCGAAAGGGAAAGGCCGCCGAGGTCGAGGTTTTCAGCGCGGGACGCTCCGGCGCGACGAAGCGCGCCTTGCCGTCGGCGGTGAAGTAACCGCCCGCTGCGAAAAATCGCTCGCGTCCTTTCGTCTCGCCGGCGCGGATCGGCCACAGCGTCGGGGGCAGCGCATCGAAGGCCTCGTCGGAGAGTTCCGCGAGTCCGCCTATGTCGAAGCTGCGTGCGCCGTCATTCTCGAAAGCTGAGAGCGCCGCATGCTCGCGAAACACATCCGCCGCCGAGCGAAAGCCGAAAGCCTCGCCGAAGCCCATGCGCTCCGCGAGCGCGCTGACGATGCGCCAGTCCGGCTCGGCCTCGCCGGGCGAAGGCAGAAAGGCGCGCTGGCGTGAGATGCGCCGCTCCGAATTGGTGACTGTTCCCGATTTCTCGCCCCAGGCCTGCGCCGGCAGCAGCACATGCGCGCCGGCGCCGATCGTGTCGTTCGACAGCACATTGTCCGAGACGACGAAGAGATCGAGCTTTGCGAGCGCGGCGCGCGCTTCGTCCGCCTGCGGAAGCGAGACCGCGGGATTTGTTCCCATCACCCATAGCGCCTTGATCTTTCCGCGCGCTATGGCCTCGAACATCTGCACGGCCTTGAAACCTTCGCGCGTCGCAATGCGCGGCGCGTTCCAAAAGCGCCGCACGCGATCGATCTCGGCGTCGGAAAACCCCATATGCGCGGCGAGCTGATTGGCGAGGCCGCCGACCTCGCGCCCGCCCATGGCGTTGGGCTGCCCGGTGAGCGAGAAGGGCGCGGCGCCCGGCTTGCCGATGCGCCCGGTCGCGAGATGACAATGAATGATGGCGTCGACTTTGTCCGTTCCCTGCGCGGATTGATTGACGCCTTGCGAAAAGGCGGTGACGACCTTCGGCGTCGCGGCGAAAAGCTCGAAGAAGGACGCGACGTCCACTTCGCGAAGGCCGGCGGCCGCGGCTGTCGCCGCGATTGTCGGCGCGATCTCGCGCGCGGCCGCGAGCGCTTCCGTGAAGCCCACTGTGTGACGCGCTATGTAATCGTCGCAAGTCGCGCCGTTGGCGACGAGATGCGCGAGCAGGCCGCAAAACAGCGCGACATCGCCGCCGGGCGCGATAGGCAGAAACAGATCGGCCTCTTCCGCCGTCGCCGTGCGACGCGGATCGATGACGACGAGCTTCGCGCCGCGCTCCTGCTTGTTGCGCAATATGCGCTGGAACAAAATCGGATGACACCAGGCCGCGTTGGAGCCGACCAGCACGATGAGATCGGCGCAGTCGAGATCCTCATAGCATCCCGGCACGACATCGGCGCCGAAGGCGCGCTTGTGTCCGGCGACCGTCGAAGCCATGCAGAGCCGCGAATTGGTGTCGACATTGGGCGAGCCGATGAAGCCCTTGATGAGCTTGTTGGCCGCGTAATAATCCTCGGTCAACAATTGGCCGGAGAGATAGAAGGCGATCGCCTGTGGCCCATGCGCGTCGATCACGCGCTGAAAGCCTCGCGCGACATGGTCGAGCGCTTCGTCCCAGCTCGCGCGACGTAGCTCCGCGCCGGAGCGGATCATCGGATGCAGCAATCGCCCTTCGAGCGATAGCGTCTCCTGCAAGGCCGAACCTTTGGAGCACAGCCGTCCGAAATTCGCGGGATGCTCCGGGTCGCCGGCGACCGTCGCGCCGCCGCGCCCGTCCGGCGTCGCCAGCACGCCGCAGCCGACGCCGCAATAAGGACAGGCGGTCGCGACGGAAACGCTGCTCGGATCGACTCTCTGCATCAATAGACATCCTGTCGATAGCGGCCGTTCTTCTTCAATTCCGCGACGAAAGCGACGGCCTCGTCGGTCGAGCGTGCGCCATATTGCGCGACAATGTCGACGAGCGCGCGTTCGACATCCTTGGCCATGCGCTTGGCGTCGCCGCAGACATAGATATGCGCGCCCTCGGCGATCCAGGCGAAGAGATCGCGGCCGACTTCGCGCATGCGATCCTGCACATAGAATTTCTCGGCGCCGTCGCGCGACCAGGCGAGCGACAGGCGTGTGAGCAGGCCACAAGATTTCATCGCATTGAGCTCCTCCGCATAGAAGAAATCGCAATCGCTGCGCTGATGGCCGAAGAACAGCCAATTGGCGCCGCGCGCGCCGATCGCCGCGCGTTCCTGCAAAAAGGCGTGGAATGGCGCGACGCCCGTGCCGGGGCCGATCATGACGATCGGCGTGTCGGGATCATTCGGCAGCGAGAAGCCGTGCGATGGCTGAACATAAACTCGCGCCGGCGCGCCGCTGTCGATGCGTTCGGCGAGGAAGGTCGAGGCCACGCCTTTGCGTTTGCGCTTGCCGATCGTATAGCGTACCGCATCGACGGTGAGCGACACGCGTCCCGGCGCCGTCTTCGGCGAGGAGGAGATGGAATAGAGGCGCGGCTGCAAAGGCTCGAGCGATTCGACAAAGGCTTCCGCATGTGGCCGCACGCCCGGAAATTTCATCAGCGCCGCCAACACATCGAGATCGGCTGCGTCCTTGTCCGGATCTTCGCCCTGCGCCAGCGCGCGCGCTTTGGCGCGCGTCTCGCCTCCGGTGAGGAAGGAGACGAGCTCGAAGAGACGATCCGGCGCCGGCGCGAGCGAGCAATCGTCGCGCAGCGCGTCACGCAGGCTTTTGCCGTTTACCGGCGCGAGCGGCGAGGCGCCGATCATGGCGATGATCTGATCGACGAGGCCGAGATCATTCTGCGCGAACACGCCGAGCGAATCGCCGACAGCGTAATCGAGACCGCTGACGGAAAGATCGAATTCGACATGCCATGTTTCTTTTTCAGACGCAGGCTTGTTCAGTCGCCGCCGCGACAAGAAGTGAGCGTCGACGGGATTGTCGCGCGAATGGCCGGGCGCGGACGTCGGATGCGAGTCTGAAGGCTCGCTGCCCAGTCCCGGCTCTGGACCGCGAGCCTTCAGGCTCGCATCCTCGGCGGACGGCGCGGAATAGAGCTCTTCGGCGAGCGTCCTCAACATGCGCGCGGTTTCCTTGCCGCCCGGCGCGCAGAGATTGAGCCGCTGCTCCTTGTGGGCGAACAGCGCTTCCGCATAATTGTGGCAGTCATAGCCGCATTGGCCGCAGTCTTGCTGCGCCATGGCGGCCATTATGCGTCGTCGCAGCGGATGCCCTTGCGCGAGCGTCATGCGCTCCTGCAATCGCATCGTCTGATCATGCCAAGGCGCGGCGCCGTCGTCGCCATTGCCCGCGATCGCCGTATTCTCCGCCGGCGACAAAGTGACGACGCCCGCGTCGTTCATCGATATCAACTCGGCGAAGAATCCGTTGAGCCAGACGCGCTGCTCATCGGAGAAAGGCGCGGAAGGCGGAATGAGCTCGAGCCGTTGCGGCCGCGTGATCTCGTTCATTTTTCGGTCTCCGCGAAGAGTCGTTTCAACGTCTCTAAATCGTGGCGCCGCGTGAAGGCGGCGAAGCTCTCCTCAGCCGTCGCGCGATGCGCGAGATAGGCGCGCAAAATGCCCTCGACCTTGCGCGGCGCGTCTTCCGCTGCGACATTCTCGAATAATTCGCGGGCGATCGCGCCTTCGGCGCCGAAACCGCCGCCGACGACCATGTGATAGCCTTCGACTGTGTCGCCTTCGTCATTGATCGCGACGCGCGCGCCGATGAGGCCGATGTCGCCGATATAGTGCTGCGCGCAGGAGTGACGGCAGCCGGTCAGATGTAAGTTGATCGGTGTGTCGATCGCGATTTGCTTCTCGCAATGAGCGGCGATTTCGTCGGCGTGCCGCTTCGTGTCGGCGGCGGCGAAGCGGCAGCCCACATTGCCGGTGCAAGCGACGAGGCCGGCGCGGATCGGCGAGGCCTTTGTCGAAAGGCCGAGCGCTTCGATCTGCGCGACCGCCTCGTCCACGCGGGAGTCGGGAACGCCGGAGATCAGCAGATTTTGCCAGACGGTGAGCCTTATGTCGCCGTCGCCAAAGGCGCGCGCGATGTTCGCCAGGCCGCGGACATTGTCGCTGGTCAGCCGGCCGAGCTTCAGCGCGACGCCGAGCCAGTTCTTTTCCACCTGCTTTTGCGCATGCACGCCGATATGGGCGTGCCGGTCGAAGCCGGGCCGCGGCGCGATCGCCGCCGCGGGCGCGCGCAGAAGGGCGCGGCCGAGCCGCTCTTCGACGAGCGTCAGGAATTTTTCGAAGCCCAAGCGATCGAGCACATATTTCAATCGCGCCTCGGCGCGATTGACGCGGTCGCCGGTCGCGATGAAGACGCGCACTATGGCGTCTGCAATTTCGATGGCTTCGTCCGGCCGCGCGATGACGCCGGTCTCGCGCGCGAGATCTTTGTGCCCCGTAATTCCGCCGAGCGCGAGACGGAAATAGATTCCCGGCTCGAGGCCATGTCCGTCGACGATCTCGACCGCTCGAAAGGCGACGTCATTGGTGTCCTCGAGCACGGCGATGCAGCCGGCGCCGTCGAAAGCGATGTTGAATTTCCGCGGCAGGCCGAAGAGAGAGCGATCGTTGAGAATGTGGAAATGCAGCGCGCGCGCCAGGGGACGCGTGTCGATGAGCTCTTGGCGATCGATTCCGGCGGTCGGAGTTCCGGTGATATTGCGAATATTGTCGGCGCCGGCGCCGCGCGTCCACAGGCCGAGACTCTGCACGCCCTCGATCATGGCGACGGCGTTCTTCGGCTCGATCTCGCGAATCTGGAGGTTCGCGCGCGTGGTGACATGCAAATAGCCGCCGCCATGACGATCGGCGAGATCGGCGAGGCCGGTGAACTGCCAATGAGTGAGGCAGCCATTGGGAATCCGCAAGCGACACATGTAGGAGCTCTGCGTCGGCGCGACGTAGAACAGCCCATGATAGCGCCATCGGAAATTATCGGCGACCTTCGGCGGCTCGTTGCGCTTCGCTCGAGTGGCGAGACGCGCATAGGCGTCGAAAGGATGCTCTTCGCGTTTGATTTTTTCTTGATCGTTGAGCTTGCCGCCGCGCGCGACAGCGCGATCCTGCGCCTCCAAATGGATAGCGTCCGGGCCGATAGGCGTGTCTTTCGTCGGCGCCGGGCCGCGCGTCGCGCGCGAGGCCTGAAAGCCGGAGGCGAAGCCTTCGAGATAGCGCTTTTGTTCCGCTGTGAAGTCGCCGGCCATGCTCACGCCGCCTTTCTGTCGCAGAGCGCGCGGCCGAAGATCAAAGCGTCGCGCCATTGCGCTATGTCGGCCTGCGAGCGAATGAGCTCGAGGCACGAAAGCGCTGCGCTGGCGTCGCCGACGAGCACGGCGCCGACGAGGCGGCCATCGTCGATGACGAGCTTCTTGTAGAGACCGAGGCCGATGTCCCGCCAGGAGACAGTTTCGCCGCCGTCGCGTCCGAGAAAATCGCCGGCGGAAAAGACACTGACGCCGGAGACTTTCAGATTGGTGGCGACGATGCTTCCCTCATAGATGTCATTTTCGCCGCAGAGCCGCGCGGCGAGGATGCGGGCCTGCTCATAGGCGGGCTCGACGAGGCCGTAGCAGACGCCTCTGTGCTGCGCGCATTCGCCGAGCGCGAATACGCTGTCTATATTCGTCTCCATATGATCGTTGATGATGACGCCTCTTTGCGTCTCGACGCCGGCGCTTCGCGCGAGCTCCATATTGGGCGCAATCCCCGCCGCGAAGACGACGCCCTCCGCCTCGAGCCGGCGGCCGTCGGCGAATTCGACGCCACGAACATGATCGTCGCCGATTATGCGGATCGTATTCGCTTCCAGCAGCGTCTTTATGCCTTTGCTCTCGATCGACTGCTTCAACAACTCGGCCGCAGGCGCGTCGAGCTGTCGCTCCATCAGCCGCTCCGCGACATGCGCGAGCGTCACCACGGCGCCGGACTTTGTGAGGCCATAGGCGGCTTCGAGACCGAGCAGGCCGCCGCCGATGACGACGATCCGCTTGCGCTGCGCGGCCATGCGCTTCAGCGCGTCGACATCGGCGCCGTCACGAAACACGCAAACGCCGGGGAGCTGCGCGCCGGGCAGGGTGAGACGCAGCGCGCGCGAGCCGGTGGCGAAAACGAGCTTCGAAAAGCCGATGTTCTCACCGCTTTCGAGCGACACGCGCTTTGTCGAAAGGTCGATAGCGCGGGCCTTGCGGCCATAGAGCAGTGTGACGCCGTGGTCGCGCCACCAGCTCGTGGGCTTCAACTCGATTTCCGCCATCTCCGTTTCGCCGGCCAGCACTGAAGAGAGCAGCACGCGATTATAGGCGAGGCGCGGCTCCGCGCCGATGACGGCGATGGCGTATCGGCCGAGCGCGCGTTTCGACAATTCGTCGACGAGGCGCGCGGCCGCCATGCCATTGCCGATGATGACCAGAGGCTCGCTCATCGTCCGCTCGCCTCACGCCGCTTCGACATAATGATGACGCTCATAGAGGAATTGCAGCACGCGGCGTCGGCATTCGAGATAGACGGGATCGGCGGCGAGCTCTAGCCGGTTGCGCGGGCGCGACAGCGCGACGTCGAGCGTCTCGCCGATCGTGGCGCAAGGGCCGTTCGTCATCATCACGATGCGGTCCGACAGCAGCACGGCCTCGTCGACGTCATGGGTGATCATCATCACCGTATTGCCGAGCGTGCGATGCAGCGCCATCACTCGATCTTGTAGATGCGCGCGCGTCAGCGCATCGAGCGCGCCGAAGGGCTCGTCGAGCAAAAGCACCTTCGGCTCCATGGCGAGCGCGCGGGCGATGCCGACGCGCTGCTTCATGCCGCCGGAAATCTCGCTCGGACGCTTGTCCTTCGCATGCGTCATCTGCACGAGCTCGAGATTGTGCATCGTCCAATCATGTCGCTCGGCGCGGTTCTTTTTGCCCGCAAAGATCTTGTCGACGCCGAGGCGCACATTGTCATAGACGGAGAGCCAGGGCAGCAGCGAATGATTCTGGAACACGACGGCGCGATCCGGCCCAGGCGTGTCGACCTGACGATTTTCCAGCACGACGCCGCCGGCGGTGGCGGTCACGAGGCCGGCGACGATATTGAGCAGAGTGGATTTGCCGCAGCCGGAATGGCCGATGATCGAGACATATTGTCCCTTCTCGACCGAGAGATCGACAGCCTCGAGCACTTTTGTCGCGCGGGCGCCGGTCGTGAAAACTTTGTCGACGTGATCGATGCGAAGATAGCTCATCGAAATTCCTTTCTCAGGAAGCCTGCGCGCCGCGCGTGGCGATGGCGCCGATCGCTGCGACGATGCGGTCGAGCACGAAGCCGGTCACGCCGATATAGGCGAGCGCGACGAATATGTCGGGCAGACGCGAGGAGTTCCAGGCGTCCCAGATGAAGAAGCCGACGCCGACGCCGCCGGTCAGCATTTCCGCTGCGACAATGGCGAGCCAGGACAGGCCGACGCCGATGCGCAGGCCCGTGAAGATGTAGGGCGCGGCCGAAGGAATCATGATCTTCCAGAAGAACTCGAATTGATTGAGCCGCAGCACGGCGGCGACATTGCGATAGTCCTGCGGAATATTGCGCACGCCGACAGCAGTGTTGATGATGATCGGCCAGATGGAGGTGATGAAGATCACGAAGATCGCGGATGGATAGCTGTCTCGAAATGCGGCGAGCGAGATCGGCAGCCAGGCGAGCGGCGGCACGGTGCGTAGAATCTGGAACAGCGGATCGAGGCCGCGCATCGCCCAACGCGACTGTCCGACGATGACGCCGAGCAGCACGCCAGCGACGCTGGCGAGTCCGAAGCCGATGCCGACGCGTTGCAGAGAGGTGAGAACACGCCAGCCGAGGCCGATGTCCTGTGGCCCCGCGACGAAGAAGGGATGCAGGATGAGATCATTCGCCTCGCTCCATATGCGCGAGGGCGACGGCAATGCAGATGTCGGCTTGATGCAGATGAGCTGCCATAGGCCGAGCAGGATCGCGAGCACGATCAACGGCGGCAGAACCGCAGCGAAGAAGGCGTGGATATGCGCGCGATGTTTCTCGATGAGCGGAATGCGTCGGCGCGCATAGAGCTCGTCGATCGAACGATCGTCGCCGGGCGTTACGTCGACGAGATCATTCTTGGTGATGTGCATCGTCATTTCGGCCTCTTCGGTCACACCTGCGCGCGCTTGATGGACAGGCTTTTCAGATAGGCTTGCGGATTTTCCGGATCGAAAACCTTGCCGTCGAAGAAGGTCTCCTTGCCGCGCGACGTCGACGCAGGAATCTCTTTCGCGGCGACGTTGATCGACTTCGCCGCCTCGCGCCAAATGTCTTCTCGATTCACCTTGTCGACGAGCGCCTTGATATTCGTCGTCGACTCGAGCTTGCCCCAGCGAATGTCCTCGGTCACGAACCAGGCGTCATGGCTTTTGAAGGGATAGGAGGCAAAGTCGCGCCAGAATTTCATAAATTGCTTCGTGCCCTTCTCTATGCGGCCATTGCCGTAATTGAGGTCGCCTTTCAGGCGGCCGAGGATGTCGGCGACGGGCACGTTGAACCATTGGCGCTTGCCGACGATGTCGGCGAGCTCCGCCTTGTTCTCCATTTTGTCGCACCATTGCTGCGCTTCCAGCACAGCGGCGGTGAGCGCGCGTGCGGCGCGCGGATTCTTGTCCACCCAATCGGCGCGCATGCCGAGCGCTTTCTCCGGATGCTTCGCCCAGATCTCGCCGGTCGCGCAGGCGGTGTAGCCTATGCCCTGATTGGCGAGCTGCTCGTTCCAGGGTTCGCCGACGCAAAAGGCGTCCATATTGCCGACCTTCATATTCGCGACCATCTGCGGCGGCGGCACGACGATCGTCGAGACATCCTTGTCGGGATCGACGCCGGCGGCGGCGAGCCAATAGCGCAGCCACAGATCATGCGTGCCGCCGGGGAAGGTCATGGCGACCTTCACCTCTTTGCCTTCGGCTTTCTTCTTGGCGAAGGCCTCGCGCAGCGCGGAAGCGTTGGTGGTGATCTTCAGATCCTTATATTCATTGGCGACGGAAATTCCCTGCGCGTCGAGATTGAGGCGCGCGAGTATGTACATCGGCGTCGGCGCATTGTTCTGCGTCACTTTTCCCGTCGAGATGAGATAGGGCATGGGCGTGAGAATATGCGCGCCGTCTATGCCATTGGCGGCGCCGCCGAGCACGAGATTGTCGCGCGTCGCGCCCCAGGACGCTTGTTTCGTCACTTCGACGTCGGGCATGCCATGCTTGGCGAAAAGGCCTTTTTCTTTTGCGATTATGAGCGGCGCGGCGTCGATGAGCGCGATATAGCCGAGAATCGCTTTTGTCGTTTCCGGCCCCGAGCCTTCCGCGAAGGCGCCGCCGGGAAAGGCCGTGCGTATGGCGGCGAAGCTCGCCGCGGCGCCGGCCGCGCCGCGCAGCAGCGCACGACGATCCAATGCCGTCGGGGATAGGAGCTTCGTTTCGCTTGTTTCGTCTGTCATCGTCACCGTCGTCCTCTTCGCGCTCGGAGCGCTTCGGTTAGGGCGAGTCGGCGCCGTCTTCTCGTCGACGGCGCGAAACGCAAAAAAGCCGCTTGCCTGGAAGAGGGCGCATGTAGCGCTAGCTCCCCGGGACAGCGGCGTTGCTGGTTCGTCCGTCGTTGGACTGAGAATGATGCGCAGGGCGCATCGTTGCGAAGATAATTGCAAGTCGCGCGCCAAATGGCGAAATCGGCGAGATCGCTTACAAATCAACGAAGTGTGATCGAAGCGCGCCTGCGGAGGCCGACGAGTGAGCCGGCGCCTTGCACAATCGGCGGGCGCCGAGCCGATAAAAAACAGGCTATGGCGCGCGGCGAATGGGGAAAGCCGACAGATAGGCGGCGATGTCGCGATCCTCGAAGGCCGGTCCCGAAAAGGCGCCGATCGCATCGCCGGATGGCGGCGTCGGCACGGCGACCGAGGGCAGAGCGGCGTCGAAGAGATCGGCGCGGAACACGGCTTTTGCCGCGTCGAGAAGGGCGGGTGAAACCGGCGCCTGTCCCCAGCGCGCCATTTGCGCATAGAGCCATGCGGCCTGCGTCGGGTCGGGTCGCTCGGCGCCTTCCTGGCCCAGCAGGAGATAGCGCGCATTCTCGCGCGTCGCGCCGTCCGGCGTCACTTTGAGACGGCCCTGCAGCGTCCGCACTATCACTTGCGCATCGACGCCGACGCGGTCGGGCCGCGCGAGCAGAGCGGCGACCTCATGCGGATCGGCCTCGGAGACGAAGCGCGCGGCGCGATGCAGGGCGCGCAGCAGCGCGGCGACGACTTGGGGATGCTCCAGCGCGAAGCGCTCGCGCATGGCCAGCGATTTTTCCGCGCAGCGCGAGAACAGCTCGACCGAAAAATGCAGAATATGTCCGACGCCGAGATCGACAGCGACCGAATTCCATGGCGCGCCGACGCAGAAGCCGTCGACATGGCCCTGCGCGAGACTGCCGACCATATAGGGCGGCGGCAGCACGACGAGCCGTACATCCTCGTCCGGATCGACGCCGCCGGCCGCCATCCAATAGCGCAATTGGTAATTATGTCCCGAGAAGGGGAAGGTCATGCCGAAGGTCAAGGGCTCGGCTCGCGCGGCCTTGCGATCGGCGACGACGCGCGCCAGCGCTCTGGCGGTGGCGAGCGGATCGAGCGCGTCGCCGTCGAGCTGCGCCGCCATCGCCGCATGCAGCGACGGCGATACGGTGATGGCGTTGCCATTCATGGCGAGATTATAGGGAGCGACGATCGGCGTCTTCACATGGCCGACGCCGAGGCTCGAGGCGACGGTGATGGGCGCCAGAAGATGCGCGGCGTCGAACATGCCGATATTGAGCTTGTCGCGCACATTGGACCAGGAGACCTCTTGCACGAGCTCGACGTCGAGTCCCTCTTCAGCGGCGAATCCCTTGTCGACGGCGACGAAGAGCGACGCGGCGTCCGCGAGCGGAATGAAGCCGATGCGCAAGGTTTCGCGCTCCGCGGTCATTTGAACAACTCCGAGGCGGTGATGATCGCCTGGGCGATCTCGAAAATCTTCTTCTTCTCGCGCATGGCCGTGCTGCGCATCAGCCGATAGGCGTCCTCTTCACTGAGATTTTTCGCCTTCATCAACAGGCCCTTGGCGCGGTCGATCGTCTTGCGCTCCTCGATCTCAGATTTGGCGCGCGCCAATTCGTCCTGCAGATGCGAGAAGGCGTTGAAGCGCGATATGCAGAGATCGAGGATGGATTTGATGCGCTCTTTCTTCAGCCCATCGACGATATAGGCCGAGACGCCGGCGTCGACCGACGCTTGTATGGAGGCGCTGTCGCTCTGATCGACGAACATGGCCACGGGCCGGCGCACGGCGCGGCTCACTTGGAACATCTGCTCCAATATGTCGCGGCTCGGATTTTCGAGATCGATGAGGATGACATCCGGATCGATCGCATAGATGCGCGCGAGCAGGCTGCGCATTTCCGCGATGCGCTCGACATTGGTGAAGCCGGCCTCGCGCAATCCGTCCTCGAGGATCGCCGCCCGCACGGGACTCTCATCGACGATGACGATTTTCAAATCGACGCCTCCGCGACGCTGCGCCGCAGGCAGGCGCTAGCGAATATGCGGACGAATTTCAAATGATTTCGGCGCTGGGCCAGGGAGCGTGGACCTCGTAGCGGAGCCGACGAGAGAAGGCCCCGCAGCGCTGAGGCTGGCGGGGCCGCTTGGCTTTCGCAGAATGCGAAATGTCCAGAAAGATCCAGATTCGGAGTTACGGGAGGCGTCGCGCTTGGCCTTCGCGTTCTGCCGCCCGTCGGGATGTCACGAATGTCGGCGCTCGAGGAAATCAGCGCTCGATTTCTCCGCCGCGCCATCGACCTCGGCTGAGGTCAGAGGGTGTGACCCGGTGGCGTCATGCTCCTCTCGCATGTATCGCTCGACTTAGGCCTGCGTGCGTTGCCACGCCGGCCCGCCTATCGCGCTCTCATCCTTCGAGGTCCCGCTCGATCTGTCCGCCTTCGGGCTGGGTTTTCGCCGCGGCCCTCGGCTTCTGTGACGCGATGATGAAATGTTGATCTCGATTCTCGGATTCGTCAAGGGACAAATCCGTCGCAGCGAGGCGGTTTTCTTTTTCCGCGCATCGCGCTAGGCCATGGCTCCAACGAGGCTGGCCGGGCGAGCGCCGGACGGCCCGCGGGGAGAAAAACGCATGAGCACGGAAGCCGAGGATTATCGCTATTTTCTGACCTACAGCGGCGTGGGGTTGCCGCTCAATTTGATGTCGCAGCTCGACCCCAATGATCTCAACAACCGCAACACTTATTTCCGCGCGCGCTTCGATGGCGAGGAGCGGCTGCTGGTCTGCGAGAAGCTCGTCTATGGCGAGGTGGAGCTGAGCCACACGTACGAATATCGCGCCGAAGGCGGCCTCGCCCGGGCGCTCATCGTGATGGGCGAGGACGAGACCGAGGTTCTGTTCGACGAGAATGGCAAACAGACGATGGCGTGAGGGCGGCGCACTCGCGCCGCATCGAATGCGAGCCTTAAGGCTCGCGGTCCTTTGCGCTCCTTGGACCGCGAGCCGTCAGGCTCGCATCGCGGATGTCACGCCTTGCCGAACACGCGATCGAAGATCGTGTCGACATGCTTGAAGTGATAGGCGAGATCGAACAATTCATCGAGCTCCGCGGGCGAGAGCTTCGCGCTCACCTCGGCGTCGGCGCCGAGCAGCTTGCGGAACTCGCCTTCGCCGCGCCACACCGGCATGGCGTTGCGCTGCACCAGCGAATAAGCATCCTCGCGTGAGACGCCCTTTTGCGTCAGCGCCAGCAGCACGCGCTGCGAATGCACGAGCCCGCCGAGGCGGTCGAGATTCTTCTGCATATTCTCGGGATAGATCATGAGCTGATCGATGACGCTGGTCAGACGTGAGAGCGCGAAGTCGAGCGTCACTGTCGCGTCGGGGCCGATATTGCGCTCGACGGAGGAGTGCGAGATATCGCGCTCATGCCACAGCGCGACATTCTCCAGCGCCGGCGTCACCATGCCGCGCACCAGCCGTGCGAGGCCGGTGAGATTTTCGGTCAGCACCGGATTGCGCTTGTGCGGCATTGCGGAGGAGCCCTTCTGCCCGGCCGAGAAATATTCCTCCGCCTCCAGCACTTCCGTGCGCTGCAGATGGCGAATCTCGATCGCCAGCCGCTCCACCGATGACGCCACGACGCCGAGCGTCGCGAAAAAAGCGGCGTGACGATCGCGCGGAATGACCTGCGTCGAGACAGGCTCCACCGCGAGGCCGAGCTGCTTGGCGACATGCTCCTCGACGCGCGGATCGACATTGGCGAAAGTGCCGACGGCGCCGGAGATGGCGCAGGTTGCGACCTCCTTGCGCGCGGCGACGAGGCGCTCGCGCGAGCGGGTGAATTCGGCGTAGGCTTGCGCGAGCTTCAGGCCGAAGGTCGTCGGCTCGGCGTGAATGCCATGCGAGCGGCCGATCGTCGGCGTATATTTATGCTCCAGCGCACGGCGCTTTATCGCGGCGAGCAATCCGTCGACATCGGCGATCAGAAGATCGGCGGCGCGCGCCAATTGCACGGCGAGGCAGGTGTCGAGCACGTCGGAGCTGGTCATGCCCTGATGCACGAAGCGCGAATCCGGGCCGATGAACTCGCCGAGATGGGTCAAAAAGGCGATGACGTCATGCTTGGTCACGCGCTCGATCTCGTCGATGCGCGCGACGTCGAAAGTGACGAAATCGGCCTTGTCCCAGATCGCCTTGGCGCTCTCCTTGGGGATGACGCCGATCTCGGCGAGCGCGTCGCAGGCATAGGCCTCGATCTCGAACCAGATGCGAAAGCGCGTCTGCGGCTCCCAAATCTTCGTCATCTCGGGGCGGGAATAGCGGGGGATCATGGGCTTGGGCGTCCTTTGGGAAAAGTCTTCGCGCGGCCAGGGCGGCGGGAAGAGGTTCGTTTAGGCCCTTATGCCGGCGGAGTGAAGGGGGCGGGGCCGCTTCGGCTTCTTCCTGTCTTCGTGGTGAACAAGCGGCAAAGACACGAAGCTCTCGAAAATAGGCGCCGAAAAAGCCGCAAAGCTCGAGCATGAGGTTCGTATAGGAGGCGCTCATGCGCAAGATTTTGATGGCTAGCGTTCTTGCTGCTCTGTCGATAGCCGTCGGCCTCGCCGTCATCTATTTTCGGAACGGAAGCTATGGCTTCAACGCCGTGCTGCGGCGGGGTGTCTCGATCTGGGTCGCGGTGGACGCCATCGATTCTCGCCTCACCCGGAGCGTGCGCTACGCCCTCGCGCATGATTTCACACCGGAGTCGGGCGAAATCCATTGGATGACGCGCGCGCCGGGCTTCGAGACCGCCGAAATGCCGGTCCTCGTCGAGGGAAAAGAAGCAGACAGGCTCCTTCTCGCCCGCGTCGACCCGCGGCTCTGGCGAATTTCCGTTCATAATGAGCCTTCCGGCAATCGCCACCTCGACGATTGGATGCGTGATCTTCACGCGACGCTCGTCATCAATGGCAGCTATTTCGGCTCGAAGGGCGAGCCGGACACGCCCTTCCGCAGCGAAGGCGTCGATCTTGGCCCAGCCGATTATGTCGCGACCCACGGCGCTTTCGTAGCCGCGCCCGACTCAGCCCGTCTCGTCGATCTGAAGGACAAGGACTGGCGCGACGTTTTCCTCGGCGCCGACAATGCGCTCGTTTCCTATCCGCTGCTGCTCGACGAGAGCGGAGCGACGCGCGCCAAGCCGTCGCAATGGCTCGCGAGCCGAACCTTTCTCGCCGAGGACCACGCCGGCCGCATCGTCCTCGGGACGAGCGAGGATGCATTGCTCACGCTGGAAAAGCTCGCAGCATTGCTGCATGCGACGCCGCTCGATCTGAAGCTCGCGCTCAATCTCGACGGCGGCCCCGTCTCCTGCCAGGCGATTGCGCTCGGCGATTTTCGCCGCCGCCACTGCGGAACGATGGAGGTGCAGGCGAAAGGCGGCGACATTCGCCTGTTGCAGCCCCTCGTCCCGGGCGGGGACATGTGGGGGTTGCCGGTCGTCGTCGCCATTCGCCCGGCGGCGCCTCGGTGAGGACCGATGTGCAAATTGCCGTCGGCGCTTGCGCGCTGGCTCTCCGCGGCGGGGCATGAGGAGCATGTCGGGACGTTGGTCTCGGAGACGCCAGCGACAGTTCGATCTGGAGCTATCCCTCGCAGCCGACGCCGTCGTTATCGTCCAAAGACGAGGATTTTGTGCAGCGGAAAGCGCTCGAGAGTGGCGGCAAAGCCTCATCGAGGTAATTTGAGCCGCCTTCGCCGGCCGGACCGCTGGAATTCGAGCCCGCCCTGGCCGGAATATTGCTGCGGATGAACCGACGCCCGAGCTGGCGTTTCCCGGCTCGCGCCGCCATATTCCGCTTTCGAAAGCGTTTTTCTCGGAGGGCCTTATGCAGCAGACCGCCGATGTCGCCGTGCTGGGCGCGGGAATGGTCGGAGTCTCGGCCGCCCTGCATCTGCAGGCGCGCGGGCGCGAGGTGGTCCTCGTCGACCGCCATGGCGCGGCCGGGCTGGAGACGAGCTTCGGCAACGCCGGGCTCATCGAGCGGGCCTCGATCTTCCCTTATCTCTTCCCGCGCGACTTCGGCGATCTCCTGCGCTATGCGCTCAATCTCTCTCCGCAGGCGCATTATCATCTCTCGGCCCTGCCCAGCGTCGCGCCCTGGCTGTGGCGCTATTTCCGCGAGAGCGCGCCGGAACGCGCCAAGCGCCACGCTCTGGACGCGCTGCCGCTGGTCGAGCGCTGCCTCGAGGAGCATGACGCGCTGATCCAGCTCTCGGGCGCGGGCGACATCGTGCGCCGTACCGGCTGGATCAAGCTCTATCGCAGCGAGAAGAGCCTCGCCAAAGGCGTCGTCGACGCCGCCCGTCTGCGCGATTTCTCACTGCGCGTCGAGGAGCTGGACGCCGCCGGCCTCTCGGCGCTGGAGCCCGATATCGCGCCTGTCGTCGGCGCCGTGCATTTTCTCGACACGGCCTCGGTCGCCGATCCTTGCGCGGTGGCGCAGGCCTATGCCGCGCTGTTCCAGCGCCGCGGCGGGCGCTTCCTCGCCGGCGACGTGCGCGCCCTCGAGCAGACGCGCGACGGACATTGGAGCGTGCCGACTCACGATGGCGCGCTGATCGTCCGCGACATCGTCGTCGCGCTCGGCCCCTGGTCGGACCAGATATTCCGCCCGCTCGGCTATGATCTGCCTTTCGCGGTCAAGCGCGGCTATCACATGCATTACGCAGCGGCGGAGGGCGCGCGGCTCTTCCATCCGGTGCTCGACGCCGACAATGGCTACGTATTGGCGCCGATGACGCGCGGCGTGCGCCTCACCACCGGCGCCGAATTCGCCCGCCGCGACGCGCCGCCGACGCCCGTGCAGGTGGACAAGGACGAAATCCTCGCCCGCACGCTGTTCCCGCTCGGCGAGCGGCTCGACCCCAAGCCCTGGATGGGTTGCCGGCCCTGTTTCCCGGACATGCTGCCGATCATCGGCAAGGCGCCGCGCCATCAGGGGCTCTGGTTCGACTTCGGCCATCAGCATCATGGCTTCACGCTGGGGCCCGTGAGCGGGAGGCTGCTGGCCGAAATTATGACCGGCGAGGCGCCCTTCACCGATCCGGCCCCCTACGCGGTCGAGCGATTTCGATAAATTCGCTGCGGAATTTTCCCGCCGGATGAGCGACCATAGGCGCAGTGATTCGCCCATGCGTCGATGATCGATCGCCGCCTATTTTTTCAAAGTGTCCGCGTCCCATGCGGGCGAGCCGATCTTTTTCAGCGGAGACGACTATGAAGCTCTCGGCATTTTTTCTCGGCGCGGCGCTCGCGCCTTTTCTCCTGCAACCCGCGGCGGCCGTCGAGGTCGCCGTCATCTATGAAGGTTTTCCGGGCTATGCCGGCTGCAAGGAGCGCGCCGACATGCAGCGCGTCATCGAGCTCGCCGAGCAATATGATCTCGAGGCGGCGCGGGAGATCATCCGCCGCGGCTTGAAGAGCAAGGATTGCCGCGTGCTCGGCGGCGACATCATCGTCGAGCTCATCCCGCCCTTCAGCCGGCTGGTCAAGGTGCATATGAGGGGCGATCCGGACGCTTATTGGATACTCCAATAGGCGTCACGACGCGGGCTTGGCCAAAGCGCGCTCGCCCAGCGCGACCAGCGCCGCCCTCAGCCGCTCGTCGGCGACCCCTTCGGTCACAGCTTCGGCCTGCCGTCGCGCGGCGAGGTCGACGGGCGGTTTCGCGGGCCGGACCCGGCGGGGGAGCAGCGGCTCCTGCTTCATCGTCACCTTGGCGACGCAGCGCCAGCCGAGATGGGTGTTCACGCGCTCGATGATGGCGGCGCTCATATGCTGAATGTCGAGGCCAAAGCCCGGCTCGACGCGCAGCGCCAGCGTCGCCGGCTCGTCTTTCTTCTCGGCCGGGCGGTTCTTGGCGCGCGGGGGCCATTGCAGCTTCATCGGCTCGCATATGGCGGCGACGCGCGCGCCGACGATCGCCTCCCAGCGCAACAGCAGCGACGACTCGCTGAAGCCCTGGCGCGCGGCCAGCGGGTCGAGCGCCTTGTCGACGAATTCGCCGAGCGAGCGCGACTGCCTGGATTTCGAGCGCCCCGTGGCTGGTCCGGCCATGCTCTCTCCTTGCGTGATCGCATCCGATCTCGTTAAGGACAGGTTAGCCCATGTCGAGAGCTTCCGCCAAATCATCCGCCGAAACGCCGCCGCGGCCCGACCCGCGCGCGCTGCTCCTCTGGTACGACCGTCGCCGGCGCGATCTGCCCTGGCGCGCCGGGCCGGGCGAACGCGCCGATCCTTACGCCGTCTGGCTGTCGGAGATCATGCTGCAGCAGACGACGGTGGAGGCGGTCAAACCCTATTTTCACGCCTTTCTCGCGCGCTGGCCGAGCGTCGCGGCGCTCGCCGCCGCCCCGCTCGACGAGGTGATGAAGGCCTGGGCCGGCCTCGGCTATTACGCCCGCGCTCGCAATCTCCACGCCTGCGCGCAGCAGGTGGCTTTCGAGCGCCAGGGAATTTTCCCGCAGGACGAGGCCGAGCTGCTCTCACTGCCCGGCGTCGGCCCCTATACGGCGGCGGCGGTGGCGGCCATCGCCTTCGATACGCCCTGCGTCGCCGTGGACGGCAATGTCGAGCGCGTCGTCGCCCGTCTCTTCGCCATCGACAAGCCGGCGCGCGAGGCCAAGCGCGAATTGCGCGAAAAGGCGCAGACGTTGCTTCCCCCCGCTCGCGCGGGCGATTTCACCCAGGCGCTGATGGACCTCGGCGCGACGGTCTGCACGCCGCGTGGGCCGCGCTGCGATCTCTGCCCCTTCGCTCCGGCCTGCGCGGCCGCGCGGCGCGGCGAGACGGAGCGCTTCCCCGTCAAGGCGCCGAAGCTGGAGAAGCCCCTGCGCCGCGGCGCCGCCTTCGTGCTGACGAGCGGCGGCGCCGTATTGCTGCGCACGCGGCCGGCGCGCGGTCTGCTCGGCGGCATGAGCGAATTTCCTTCGACGCCGTTCCGCGTCGATTTCGACCCCTCGCGGGCGGGCGCTCATGCGCCTGTCGCGGCGCGCTGGCGGGCGCTGCCCGGCGAGGTCGAGCATGTGTTCACGCATTTTTCGCTGCGTCTGACGATATTTGCCGCGACGCTTCCGGCGCCGCCCCAAATCGAGAACGGCCGTTGGACGCCGCTCGCGCGCCTTTGCGAGGAGGGGCTTCCGACCTTGATGCGAAAAGTGGCCGTCCGGGCCGGTTTGATTGTAGAGTGAGCGCGAAAGCGGGAGCATCGGCATGGCGCGACGCAGTGCGATCCAGATCGAGATGACGGAGGGCGCGATCCGCATCCTCTCCGGCGGGCGCGTTCTGACGATCGCCAATTCGGCGCCGCCGCCGGACGCCGACGAGGACACGGATTTCTTCATCCGCCTCGACGACATCGACCATTGGGACGCGCCCGACGAGGAGGTCGTCATCGACATCGTCGAGCTGCAGAGCATTCTGGAGGCGATAGAGGAAGAGCTCGAACGCCACGGGCTCAGCGTGACGTTCGAGTGAGCGTCAGAACTCCACCCGCAGCGAGCCGAGGAATGTGCGCGGGGCGCCGGTCTGGATGGTGTAGCGGTCGTAAGACGCCGGAAAATACCGCGCATCGCCGATGTTCTTCACATTCAGCTGACCCGTGACAGTGAGGCCGGCGATCTGCGTCGTGTAGGAGATCATGCCGTTGACGACCGCATAGCCCGGCACGACGAAGCTATTGGCGTTGTCGCCGAGATAGCTCTCGGAGACCGACACGCCGGCGCCGAGACCAAGGCCGCGGAAATCGCCGTCCGCATCATATTTCACCCAGAGATTTCCGTAATTGCGCGGACTCCCCGCCAGCTTCTTGCCCGTGACGGCGAGCTGGGTCGTGATGAGGGTGAGCGGATTATAGGAGGGCGATCCCTCCACCGTACGCACATCGTCATGCGTATAATTGGCGATCACGCTCCAATTGTCGTCGATGCGGCCGGTCAGATCGAATTCGAAGCCCTGGCTGCGAGCCTTGCCGATCAGCAGCGTATTTCGCGTGTTCGTCGGATCGGTATAGGGGACGTTGGACTTGACGATGTCGAAATAGGCCATCGTCAGCGAGAGGCGCTTGTCCAGGAGCTCCGCTTTGACGCCTGCTTCATATTGCTCGCCTTTCTGTGGAGCCAGAGGCGCGAGATTTTGCGTCGTGCCATTGTTCGCGCCGAAGGACTGCGTGAAATCGCCAAACAGCGAAATCCATGGAAGCGGCTGGTAGACGACGCCGACGCGCGGGCTGAAGGCGTTGGCGTAGACGTTCACGTAAGAGGCGCGTGCGGCATAGTCGGACGTTCCGATCTTGTTCGAGCCCGTTTCCGTCCAGTCGTAGCGTCCGCCGAGCAGCACATGCACCGAATCGTCGAAGAAGGAGAGCATGTCCTGGCCGTAGACGCCGGTCCATTTCTGTCCCGCCACGCCGTAGCTGGCGATCCCTCGATAGGGGTTCTCGGCCAGCCAATAGGTGGGCGCATAAATATTGATCGCGCTGATCGGGCTCGTGAAATAGGTGAGGTTCACGGGTAGGTAGGTTCCGAAATAGTCGTATCCGAGCAGCACGGAATGCTCGATCGGCCCGGTCGTGAAATGGCCCTTCAGATCGACATTGGCGCCGAAGCTGTCCTCGCCATAGCCGGGCAGGAAGTTCACGGTGCGGTTCATCACGCCCGTCGCCTGATTGACGCCCAGTATCTGGAGATTCTCGTTTCTCGTGTCGATATGGTAATAGCTGAGCCGGTTCGTCAGGCTCCAGCCGGGAAGGAATTCGTAAGTCGCGTCATAGGCGATGCGCTTGCGCTCGAAGTGGTTGGGAGTCGATTTCATGATGGACGGCTCGCCCAAATATCGGCTCACCGGAATATTGGCCGGAGCGCCGCCGATCGCAGGGAAGATCGGATAATCGTCGACATAGGTCTTGTTCTGATATTCGAAGTCGATGTTCATCTTGAATTGTTCGATCGGACGAATTGTGATCGTCGGCGCGATGAAGAGATTCCGATCGGTCACGAAATTGCGATAGGAATCGGTGCTGTAGAATTCGCCGTTGAAACGGTAGAGAACGCTCTTTTCGTCGTTCAGCGGCCCGGTGGCGTCGAGCGTCGTTCGTGTCCCGCCGAAGGATTTCACCTGTTGGTTCAATGAAAAATAGGGCGTCTCGAGCGGACGCTTGACGACCAGATTGATGATGCCGCCGGGCTCGCCTCTGCCGAACAGCATGGCGGCCGGACCTTTCAGCACTTCGATTGATTGAAGGTTGGTCGTGTCGAGATTGCGCAGCCTGTATTCCATCAGCCCGTTCTTGTAGACGTTGCCGACGGTGCTATAGAAGCCTCGCACCTTGAACAGCTCGATGCCGCTGATGCCCTGCGTCACGCCGCTGACATTGGAGAGCAGCGCGTCGTTGACGGAAATCGCCTGCTGATCGTCCATCGTCTGGCGCGTCACCACCTCGACGGCGATGGGCGTCTTCAAGAGCGGCGTGTCCACCTTCAATGTCGCCGGCGCGCTCGCGGCGTTATAGCCTGTGTAGCGATCGCCCGGCCCCGGCGCCGGACGGCCGCGCGCGCCATCGCTACGTCCGTTCGTCGCCGCGCCAATGTCGATCGCCGGCAGCGGCGTCGCCGCGCTCGCGTCGGTCCGCGTCCCGGTGTCGTTCTGCGCCAGCACGATCGAGACGGCCTGCCCGTCGCGCGAGAATTCATAAGTGAGGCCAGTGCCGGCCAGCAGCGCGCCGAGCGCCTCGCGCACAGAATAAGCGCCGATGAGCCCCGCCGTCCTCAGACCACGCGTCATGCGCGCGTCGTAGAGAACATGAAGATCGTTCTCGTCGGCGATGACATTCAGCGCCGAGGCCACCGAGCCGGCCGGAATACGATAGGTCTGGATCGCGCCCGATCTCTCCTGCGGCGCAATGGCCGCCTGGGCCGGCGAGTCCGAGACTCCCGTTCCTGTCATGAAGGCGCCGAGCGCCGCCGTCGCGACCGCCGAACCCATATTCCCTCTGCCTTGTCGCTCGCCGCGCGCCGACTTGCTCGCCATGTCCCCGCATCCCTCTCGATCGTCCGCCGGGGCGCCCGAAAGGCCCCCTGTCTTGCTGGACGCGGTCGATGAGGAAAACGAAACGTCGCGGAGCAAATTTATTTTCGAGAAGGGCCGAGCGAGGCGAAAAATCCTCACCCGTGAAGCAGGATCAGATAGTCGGTGACATGGAATGCGCGCAGGCCGAGGAAGGCCTCGATCTCGCGCAGCGTCTGGGCCGGATCCTCGGCGTCGAAAACGCCGGTCACGCGCCGCGCGCAGCTCGCGCCGCCGAGGCAATAGACATAGCCGCGCCGGTGTCGCCCGAGCGCGGCGAGCACTTCGCTGAGCGGCCTGTTCTCGAAGATCAGCTTGCCGCGCCGCCAGGCGGTGGCGCGCTTGACGTCGACGGATTCGGGCGCCCGGGCGGCATGGTCGGCGGCAAAAGCGCTCTGGGCGCCTTCCTCGACGATCACCGCGCCGCCGCCGCTCGCGACCTCGACGCGATGCTCGGTGACGGTGACGCGCGCCTCGTTCTTGTCCACCGCGACGTCGAAAGCCGTGCCGAGCGCGGTCACCGCGCCGCCGGCCGCCTCCACGACGAAGGGCCGCGCGGCGTCCGGCGCGACCTGAAACCAGGCCTCGCCCTCGAGCAGCGTCAGCCGCCGCCGGCCGGCCTCGAAATGCAGCGAAATGGCCGATCGCGCGTCGAGCTCGACGCGCGATCCGTCCTCCAGCGTCACGCTCTTGCGATCGCCCACGCCGGCGTAGATATCCGAGCGCAGCCAGGCGGAAAGATCATCGAGGCCGATGAAAGCGACGAGGCCGAGGGCGGCGGCGATCGTCATCGCGCCGGCCAGGAGCGGGCGCTTCGTCGTGGGAGGGCGGCGCTCCGCGGGCCGATTCGGCGCGAGACTCTCCACGAAGCCGCACATTTCGGCCATATCGTCGAAGGCCGCGGCATTGGCCGGGTCGGCCGCCCGCCACGCCTCGAACGCGGCCTTCTCGCTCGCCGAAAGCGCGCCCGCTCGCAGCCGTATCCACCAGTTGACGGCGGCGCTGCGCGGACTGTCGTGCTCGAAACCGTCGTTATAGTCAGTCATTCGTCACGGCCATCGATCGGCGCGGCGCCTCGGGAGATCCATATCTCATAGGACGCGCCGAAGCCGAAAATGAAACGAGGCGGCGAGATAAAATCAATCGAGCGCCGCCCGGCAGCGCAGCAGCGCGAGGCGCAGATGCCGGCGCGCCATCGTCTCGGAAATGCCGAGCCGCCGCGCCGCCTCGTTCAAGGACGCGCCCTCGTGCATGACGAGCAGGCAGACCTCCCGACACCGCGGCGGCAGCGCCTCGATCGTCTCGAGCACGATGCGGGCCTTGCGGCCATGATCGACGAGCTCCTCCGGCGACGCGTCCTCCGAGGGCGTCTGCTCGGGCGGGTCGCCGAAATCGAGATAGCGGGTCTCGGTCTTGCGGCGACGCGCGAAATCCTTGGTGAGATTGACGGCGATCTGCTTCAGAAAGGCGGTCGAATCGACGACGGTTTCGAAGCGTTCGTGGCGCAGCGCGCGCACGAAGGTCTCCTGAAGCAGATCGGGGGCCTCCTCGCGTCCGACCCGGCGCGCCAGAAAGGTGAGCAGGCCCCGTTTGTTGCGAAGGAAAAGCTCGCGGAACGACAAGAATTTGATGTCCGACATTCGCAGCGTCCGATGCGTGCGGGAAGGGTGGCGACGGGGAGAGTGGCGGCGCGAGGAGCGCGGCCCGGCCAATCGGCGGTCCATCACGACCGCGCCGCGAAAGCTGCGCGAGGCGTTTCTCGGCTCCGTCGCGGGGATCGGCGCGATCAGGGAGCCAGCGGCGGCGCGCGCGAGGACCAGGAACTGGTCCAACCCGAGGGGAAAAGCGCCGGGGCCTCGGCGAGCCGCAGCAATGGCGCGGTCGCCGATCGGGGCGCCAGCGCGTCGACGCGCCGCGCTGGCGCGACAGCGGCGTTTTGCGCGGAGCCGTCGCAAGCGGCGGGGCACATGTCGCAATGATGGCGCCCATCCGCGGGCGTCGGCGCCGGTCCGCCGTCATGCGCGACGGATCGGCAGAGCTCGGCGGCGCTGGCGAGGGACGCTCCGGCGTCGGGGCTCGCAAATTCGGCGCGCCCGCTCGCCGAGAAGACAATGGCGAGCGCCAGCGTGAGAAAAAGCCCTGCGATCCCGTTCGACACGAGCGCGCGCGCCATCCACCGCAAACGGGGCCAGATCTTCACCATGCCGGAAAGGGTCCACGATCGGGGGACGTCCGTCAAGAGCATAGGCTCAGAGCGTAGTCTCGGCGCAATCGCCATCGCCCGAGGAGGCGGCGCAGCCGCAGTCTCAAAAGCATGAGGGCGAGCGCGCGGCGATTTGGCGCGAAATGTGCGTGATCCGGCTCGGACCCGGTGTTTTGGTCGGGTTTCCAACGTCGAAAGCTATAAGGAGCTCGTCTTGCCGTCATTGCAAGAAACCCGCGCCGTCGTGACATTGGCGCCCGCCAAGCCTACCGGATTAGCCGATCTGGGCGCCCCATTGGTCGACGCTATCGCGGTCAAGAAGGGCCGCGCGCACGAATTCCCGCAACTTCTGGCGGATGGCGCAATCGGTCGCCGCTTCCAGGATCTTCGCGTCATCGGGATCAAGACAGAGGAAGGCGGGGTCACTTCCGCCAAATTCTTCGTCCAATTCGAGGTGTTCGGCGACAATACGGCGGCGCCGACGAATGGGGTGGGTTTCGAGGCCGCGCTCTTTGCGGGCTCGCAGCAATTGGCCAGCCTGTCGTCGAGCAGCCTGTTCCTGCCCTACGCCAATTTTTGGTATCCGAACCGCTTCGTGTTCGAGGTTCCGGCAGAGGACTTCGATCGAGCCGACCGTTTGGAGTTCGTCGCGAAGCCCGAGGAGGTTCGCGTCGTCTAACCGCGGAGCGATCCGGCATCCCATGTCGAGCGAGGACGCATGAGTTATCCCCTCGTCGAGCGCGTGTCGCATCGGCTGTTCGGCGATATGCTGCGGATGATGTTGAGCGAGCAGGTCTATTTCGACCTGACCCTCGAAGAGGGCCGGACATTGTCCCGCAATTTCACCGCCTTGGCCTATGACTGGCGGCGCGCCGATTTCATCTATCTGAGCCCAGTCGGAGGCGACGTCGAATTCTCGGCCGCAGTCACCAAAGACGGCGTTCACGTAGAAACGGCGAATGGACGCCATCATTTGAGTTGGGACGATGTGACGGAGTTGGCGGAGCGGTTGGCCGTGGAGTGAGACGGTCGTCGCTAGAGCTTTTCCAGCCGAAGTGGACGCCGGTTCGGCGTTGGAAACGCGGAAAGACTCTCGGCCTGTTTCCGATCTGATCGGATCGGAGACAGGTCTAGATTTTCGTTTTGGAGCGAATTCTGATCGCTAGAAGGATTCCGCTCGAGTGGAAAGCGCTCCGAGAGAGGGGGCGTGAACGTCCCGCGAGAGGCGAATAGAGCCGAGGCGAAGAAACGCCGGCGCCTCTCGATCGAGCTTTTCGAAATCCTCGGCCCGCCTGCGGTGAAGACCGAGCCTAAGAAAAATTTCTTTCGACTCCGCGCGGAAGCCGAGCCCTTTCGCCGTGTCGGAGCGCAAGATGATCTCGGTGACGAGGCCAGGCCGAGGCTATCTTCCGGGCGTCGCGAAACTGCGGTTCCCGATATCCGCCATGAGAGCGAACGGCTTTCGCCGAACATCGCGCTCAGAGCGAGCCGTCGTCACGATAGAGCGCGAGGCCCTTTCGCAAGGGCTTGGCGCTACGGGGATTTAAACGAGTGTGGCTGGGGGACCTGGATTCGAACCAAGATTAACGGAGTCAGAGTCCGCTGTTCTACCGTTGAACTATCCCCCAACGGTCCGCGCGGCGAAGCGGCGCGTCGCGCTGATCTAAAGAGAGGGCTCGCGCCTGTCAACATGATCGCTGCGGTTCGGCCGCCGATCGCCGCGTTCTTCCCTAATGTCCGAGCTCACGCTGGGAAAACGCGCGCCTTGGCATTCGCGCCGGCCTTGCTACACTTCCGGCGATCGGCCATGAGAGTCGTCGTTCGTGAGACGGAGACCGGCGGCGCGGCGGCGCGAATGGAATAGGTCGGTCGGGAGGCGGGTTGAAAAAACCGGAACATTGGGGCGGGGGTCTCGGCGGCGGCGGTGGGCCGCGCGTGGGCGCCGGGTCGCGCGCGTCCGACGACGGATCGAGCGATCCCGCCCGCAATTGCGCCAGCGGCTCGCCGCAGGCGCGCGGTAATCGCGCCCTCTCGGACGAGCGCCGCGACGACCATGTCTATGCCGCGCTCGATCTCGGCACCAATAATTGCCGGTTGTTGATCGCGCGGCCCGAGCAGCGCTCCCGGCGCAAGACCGACATGCTGCGCATCGTCGACGCCTTCTCGCGCATCGTGCGGCTCGGCGAGGGCATGGGCGCTTCGCGCCGCATCAGCGAGCCGGCGATCGAGCGCACGCTCGACGCTCTTGACGTCTGCCGCGAGAAAATGAGCGGCCGCGGCGTCTCCCGCGCCCGGCTCATCGCCACACAGGCCTGCCGCGCGGCGGAAAACGGCGCCGAATTCGTCGAGCGCGTGCGTGAGCGCACCGGCCTCCTGCTCGAGGTCATCGACCGCGAGACCGAGGCGCGCCTCGCCGCCCGCGGCTGCGGCTCGCTCGCCGACCCCCGCGCCGAGAGCATATTGCTCTTCGACATCGGCGGGGGCTCCACCGAGCTCGTCTGGCTGACGCGTGACGCGCGCGGCTGTCAATTGCGCCATTGGATATCGCTCGAGCTGGGCGTCGTCTCGCTCGCCGAGCGCTTCGGCGGCAGGAGCGTGAGCGCTTCCGTCTATGAGGCGATGACCGCGCGCGCGCTCGAGGCCGTCGCCGCCTTCGCCGAGCGCACGGCGGCGGAACGGCGCTGCGAGCGTTTCCACCTGCTCGGCACCTCCGGCACGGTGACGACGCTGGCCGGCGTGCATCTGGGCCTCGAGCGCTACGACCGCTGGCGCGTCGACGGTCTCTGGCTCTCCGACGAGGACGCCACGCGCGCGATCGATTCGCTGCGCGCCATGGATTTCGACCAGCGCGCCGCCAATGGCTGCATCGGTCCGCAGCGCGCCGATCTCGTGCTCGCCGGCTGCGCGATTTTCGAGGCCATTCGCCACTTCTTTCCGGCGACCCGCACGCGCATCGCCGATCGTGGTCTGCGCGAGGGCATGCTGCTCGAGATGATGGAGGCCGACGGCGCCTTCGCGCGCGAGAGCTGAGGCGTCAGAACGAGCGTTGCAGGCGCACACGGCCCTCCACGGTGGCGTTCGCGCCCTTGTAGGAGGGAAGGCCCACCGACCACAGCGCTATGTCCGGCGCGAGGCCCACCGGCCGGCTGTGGTGATTGTCGCGCAGATACATGAGCTCGCCGCCGAGATCGAAATTCTTGATCGGCGTCCAGATGAGATTGGAGCCGACGCGATATTCGGTCGTATTGACCGCGCCGACGCCGCCGCCGAAATCGGCTATCGCGTTGCGGCTGTAGTAGAGTTCCATCAAGGAGCCGAAGACTCCCGAGGAGAGCGTCGGCGTCCAATAATGCTTGAAGGCCGCCAGCGCCACCCAGCCGGTCGACTTGTCGCAATGGGCGGCGGCGGTCCAGATGCAGTCGAAGCTCAGAAACTCCCAGCCATTGCTGGCTTTGACGCCGCCATTGCCATAGCCATAGAAGGCGTTGCCATTCACAGGGCCGCCGTTGAAGCTCAGATTATTGCCCATCAGATAGCCGACCGCGCCGCGGGCGTAGGTTCCCTGCACCCATAATTTGTCGCCCTCGGGGAAAATATCGGGGGCGAATTTGTCGAGATTGAACTGCCAGCCGAGCTGGGCGGCGTAGCCATAGTCTTCCTGCGAGACGGCGGGGATGGCGGTGCCGAGCGGCGCGCCGGTGACCGGAGTCGCCACCGAGGCGTTGCGCGTATAGGTGGATGTGCGCAGCTGATGCGCCGCGCCGGATATTTGCACCGCGCCCCATGGCTGGTCGATGCGAAAGGCGGTGACGATCTCGGGGATCTGCACGCCGTCCGGCACACCCGTGAAGCGCGTGCCCCAGGCCGCGGCGGCGGCGTTCGCAGCGGCCCCCGTGAGGCCGTAGACCGCCGCAATGTAATTATAGGCGCCGATCGTCGAGCCGATGAAGCCGCGCCGCGAGACATTGTCCTCCAGGGAAAAGGTGAGGGAGACGCCGTCTCGGAAACTATAGGTGTAGGCGAGGGCGCCGACAGTGGCGTTGGAGCCGCGCAGCGCCTCCCAATCGATGTTGTCCGTGTAGAAATCGAAGAAGGACTGCACGCGGCCGGCGGTCAGGCCGCCGAATTGCACAAACGCCTTGTTGAGGATCGTCGTCTCGCGCGCCGTCGTGCGGAACACATTGCCGTTGGAGAAATTGGCGGCGCCGAAATATTGCGAGCCGCTGATCGAGCCCGTCGCCGCGCTGCTGTCCGAGCCGAACTGCGATTCGAGCCGAATGAAGGCGCGCATCGTGCCGTAATCGGTCGGCGCGCGGGCGTCCATCTCCAGCCGGCCGACGCCGACGAAGCCGCTATTGTCGCCGCTGCGTGGATTGGAGTAGCCGAGATTGGGCACATGGCCCGGTATGCCGAGCGGATTGGCGCTGACGCCCGGGCCGAAGGCGACAGGATTGTCGGTCGCGATAATGTTGCGCGACATGCGGTAGGAGGTGCTCCACGAGCGCCATTCGGCGACGGCGGCGCCGCCGATGCGCAGACAGGTGTTGTTGCCGGGGATGTAGAAAAACGCCGAGCCATATTGATCGCAGATGCGAACATATTCGACCGGCGCGGCCTGTCGTTTCGGGAGCTCTTCGGCGCGCGCCGCGGCGACGCAGTGCGCGACTGCGGCAAGGCCGACGGAAAATCGAGCTATATTAGACATATTTGGAATCCGTCGAAGCAACGTCAATCGAATTACGCATTTACACCTAGGTAAATGTATCGATTACCGACGCTTCGCCGAATCGGCGATGGGAACGTCTTAATTTATTATTGTATTTCCTGCATGACGGAAATGGTCTCGGCCGGATCGAGGCGCGTGAAACGACGACGGCCGCCCGTGAGGGGCGGCCGCGCGCATTGGGGAGCGTTCTGTAATACGCCCGGACCGAAGGTCTCACCAGTAGATCTGGGCTCTGGCGAGGAAGAGGCTCGGGTGGTCGCCATTGAGGAAGGGGCGGTCCGACGGGGCGATCAGCGTCAGCGTCTTGGTCCAATTGGCCTGGAAGCGCACGCCTTTGACCGGATACCAGTTCAACGCGACGGAGAAATTGTCCTGGCGTCCGCCGAGCGTCGCGGTGCTGGCGAGCGCCTTCTGCGCGGCGTTGCCGGCCACGGTCGCCGCATAGACGAAGCCGCCGTCGACGAGACCGCCATTGTTGAGATTGATCTCGCTGTAGCGCGCCGCCAGCTCGAAGGCGCCATAGCCGCCCTTGTTCAGCGGGTTCTTGATCTGAACCTCGCCGAAGCTGCCCGGCGTGTTGAAGTCCTTGTCATAGCCCTTGTAGGAGGCCGCGCGCGACTCGCCGGTCAGGAACAAGGAGCCCAAGACGTAATAGCCGCTGTAACGCAGGCTGCTTCCGCCGCCATTGCCGAAGAGGAAGGCGTTGGTGGTGTCCCGCTCATATTGGGCGGCGATATATTCGCCCTGCAGCGAGACCGGGCCATAGGCGGCGGCGGCTTCGAATCCGTAATTATACGAATATTTCAGGCAGCTCGAGCGCCGCGCGAAGGGCGCGCTGAGCAGGCCGACGCCGGTGGTCGCTATGTTGAGGCTGGCCGCCGAGGCGCCGCAGGAGAGATCCTGGGCCGCGGAGACGCGGGTCAGAGCGCCGCCGCCGCCGAGCACGTCGGTCTCCTCGCGCTCGGAGGATTGGCCGGGGCGCAGATTGGCGGCGTCGGTGGCCGCGGTGGTGTTGTTGGGCTTGTGATATTTGAACGAGGCGCCGAGATGGAGCAGCTTGTCCTCTTCCACGATCGGCGCATAGACGCCGCGCACCGCCGCATCCCAATATTGCGATCCGCCCGTGGGCGGGGCGGTGGCCGTGTCCTGCGGGCTGGTCGAGAATATGCCGGCCTTGACGCTCCATTGCTTGTCGCCGACGGCGACCGCCGCGCCGATATGGCGGCTCGGCGAGAGGACGGAGGGCAGCGAGCGCTCGATGAAGGTGAAATATTTCGACGATTCGGTCGATTCGAGGCTGAAGGGCTCTCTGAAATTGCCGATCTGGAAGGTGACCGGCTGCGAGCTGATCTCCGGCGGCAGGAATTTGTCGCGATAAGCGAAATAGAAATCGCGAATGCCGGCGACGCCGGCGCCGGTGAAGTCGTATTGGATCTTGTAGAACCAATTCTTGAAGGCCTTGCCCTCGACCTCGAGGCGGGCGCGGCGGAAGCCGACATTGGAGCGGGAGATGGTGTCCGCCGAGGAGGCGAAGCCGCCGTCGACCTGGAGGTGCCCGCCGACCTTGAAATTGAAGTCCTGATCCTCGGTCTCGACGAAGAGGCCGTTGCGGAAGGAGATGAAGACCGGCGGCGGCGCGTTCGTCGCCGGCGCGCCCTTGGCGGAGTTCAGCGCGTTCTTGACCTGGGCGGTGGACTTGGCCTGATCGGCGACCTTGGCCTCGAGCCGCTTGAGCTCCGCCTTCAACGCCTTGATCTCGCTCGCCGTATCCGCTAGCGCCGAGGCGGGAACGCCCAGCAGCCCGCAGAATGCGACGAGCGCCACGCCGCCCGAGAGGCGCGCGGCCAAGCCGCTTGTGTCGCCGTGTTTCTTCATGATCGTCCCCATATGAATGGCTCAGTAAAATTCCTTAATCATAGACTATAGGGGATGACTAGAGAGATAGCGCGAGCGTCGCCTCAGTCTCCCCAATTCCCGCGCTTCTGTGGCGGAAATGTCACGTTATAGACATCGGTTCTATAACGAAAAAGGCCGCCCCGAAGGGCGGCCTCTTCTCGATCGAAACGTCTCGCCGGGCCTGCGAAGGCCGGCGTTTTCGCTCACCAGAAGACCTGGGCGCGAGCGATGAAGGCGTTCGGATGCTGGCCGTTGAGATAGGGACGGTCGGACGGAGCGACGAGCGTCATCGCGCGGGTCCAATTCGCCTGCAGGCGAACGCCCTTGTCCGGATACCAGTTGAGGCCGACCGTCAGATTCTCCTCGCGGCCGCCGATCGTGCCGGTCTTGCTGAGAGCCTGCTGGAGGGCCGAGCCGGCGCCGAGCGTCGCCGAATAATTGTCGCCGGTGACGCCGCCATTGTTCAGATTGAGCTCGCTGAAGCGAACGGCGAACTCCCAGGCGCCGAAGCCGCCCTTGCTGAGCGGATTCTTGATCACGACATCGCTGAACGTGCCGGGGGTGTTCCAATCCTTGTCATAGCCGCGATAGGAGGCGGCGCGCGTCTCGCCGGTCAGGAACACCGAACCGAAGA
Source organism: Methylosinus sp. H3A (assembly GCF_015709455.1). NCBI lineage: Bacteria > Pseudomonadati > Pseudomonadota > Alphaproteobacteria > Hyphomicrobiales > Methylocystaceae > Methylosinus > Methylosinus sp. H3A. The sequence goes on along the minus strand of NZ_JADNQW010000005.1, from coordinate 684,638 downwards.
CGTAATAGCTGCTGTAGGAGAGGCTCGATCCGCCGCCATTGCCGAGCAGCAGGCCGTTGACCGGATCACGCTCATATTGGGCGGCGACATATTCGCCCTGCAGCGAGAAGGGACCGTAGACCGCGGCGGCTTCGAAGCCGTAATTATAGCTGTATTTCAAGCAGCTGCTGCGGCGGAAGAAGGGCGCGAAGGCGAGGGCCGCGGCCGGGACGGCCGTATTGAGACTTCCAGCGCCGGCGGCGCAGGACAGATCCTGAGCGGTCGGCACGCGAATCAGAGCGCCGCCGCCGCCGAGAACGCCGAACTCGTCGCGGGTCGCCTGACCGGGGCGCAGGAAGTTCGCATCGGTCGCGGCGGTCGTGTTGTTCGGCTTATGATAGAGGAAGGACGCGCCGACATGCAGCAGCTTGTCTTCCTCGAGGATCGGCGCATAGATCGCGCGCACCGAGGCGTCCCAATATTGCGCTTCGCCGGTGGGCGGCGCGGTCGTGGCGTCCTGCGGGCTGGTGGAGAAGAGGCCGCCCTTGACGGCCCAGTTCTTGTCGCCGACGCCGACCGACGCGCCGATATGGCGGGCGGGGGTCAGCGCCTCGGTCATGGCGCGCTCGATGAACACGATGTGCTTCGACGAGTTGAGCGTCTCCAGGCCGAAGGGCTCGTATTGATTGCCGACCTGGAAGGTGACCGGCTGCTTGGTGATCTGCTCGGGCAGCAGCTTGGCGCGATAGGCGAGGAAGGCGTCGCGAATGCCGGCGGCGCCGGAGCCCGTGAAGTCGTATTGGAACTTGTAATACCAGTTCTTATAGGCCTTGCCCTCCACCTCGAGGCGAGCGCGGCGGAAGCCGACATTGCTCGCGGAGAAGGTGTCGGCGCGACCGCCGAAGCCGCCGTCGACCTGGATGCGGCCGCCGATCTTGAAGTCGAAGCTCTTGTCCTCGGTCTCGACATAGAGGCCGTTCTTGAAGCTGACGAACACCGGCGGCGGGGCGTTGCTCGCCGGGGCGGACTTGGCCGAGTTCAGCGCGTTCTTGACCTGATGGGTCGTCTTGGCCTGCTCGTCGAGCTTGTGCTCGAGCCGCTTCAGCTCGGCCTTGAGCGCCTTGATCTCGCTCGACGTGTCGGCGAGAGCCGCCGTGGGCGCGCCGAACGCGCCGAGGAGGGCGATGGCGGCCACGCCTCCCAGCAGCTTCGAAGGCGTCGCGCCTTTCGCGATCGTCTGAACGTTCGGTACCTGTGTCATGTTCGTCAGCCTCTAGCCTTGAATTGATTACCGCTATGGCAGCGCTAGAGGCGTTTTGTGACACATTCATCACAAAAGACTGGGGCGGCGAATTGTGACGGCGGTTTGTACGTAAGGTGTGGCCCAAATGCCACGCGGGCGGGGCGAGCGCTTGTGACCGCAAGCTCGATATAAACCATTTAAATCACAACAATTTTGTGCCGTCTCCCATGCTTCGACGATGGATATCCGCGCGGCGATGGCGGGTCCGTAATATCGTCGCACCACATATTCTGCGCGCCCCGATCGTGGCCGATCGGCAACACTTACGTGAAAAACCTTACGTGACGCCGACTCGGGCCTTGCGCAAACGGCCAATCGAAATGTAAGACAATTACATGTAGCGAGTCTAAAGAACATTTCGCCTGTCGAAGCTCATCAGACGAGCGGAGTTGGCGGGAATTTAGGCGTCATCTGTCGATTAACAGGCAAATGGCGCAATTGTCGAGCGTTGCGCGTGTCCGCTTCGGACCGGGAGACTTGTCGTCGATGCGAGATGTTCATTCGATCGAATGAAATTCCGCCCGGCGAACAGAAATCCGGACCGTTCACGCCGAGCGCCGAACGACGAGCGCAGGGGGCTTTGATGAAAGAACAGAAAATCGAGTCGAAAATGGCGCAGCGGCTCTCGGGCGGCGTGGCGTTCGTCGCTTTTTGCGGGCTGCTGGGCGTTCCGGCCGCGGCGCTGGCCGACACGGCGAGCGAGATCAAGGCGCTGAAGGAGCAGCTCAAGCGGCTCGAGGCCAAGGTCGCCGATCAGGCCAAGACCAATGTCCAGGTCAAGAATGCGCTGAATTCCGCCAAAACCCTGCCCGGGCTCGTCGCCCCGCCGCCGGTGTTCGTCAGCTTCAAGAACGGCCTCTTCGTCGAGACCGAGGACAAGGCGTTCAGCTTCAAGATCGGCGGCCGCATCCAGACGGATGGCGGCTTCTCGAGCTCGGCCGACACCATGTCGCGCAGCAATGTCGGCTTCCGCCGCGCGCAGATCTGGATCGAAGGCAAGGCCTATAAAGACTGGTACTACCGGTTCCAATATGATTTCACCAACACCGGCGTGACCGGAATTCGCGACGCCTATCTGGCCTATCGCGCCAAGCTGCTGCCGGAGGCGATCTCCAAGCAGCCCGTCACCTTCCAGATCGGCAATTTCTTCGAGCCGTTCAGCATGGAGACGAACAGCTCGTCGAGCAACATCACCTTCCTCGAGCGCGCGCTGCCGACCGTCCTCGCGCCGAGCCGCCATACGGGCGCGGCCGTCACCGTGGGCGACAAGACTTGGTCGGTGAAGACCGGCATCTTCTCCACCTCGCCGCAGGACACTGCGGTCGCTCCGCCCACCGGCGGCGCGCAATATTGGGACGCGGCGGTGCGCGCCACCTATGCGCCCATTCAGGAAGAGGACAAGCTGCTGCACATCGGCTCGTCCTTCCGCTATCACAAGCCGAACGATACGACGGCCGCCACCAATGCCGCCTTCCTGCGGCCGGGCGCCGGCACGGAGCGCGAGGAGGCGGATATTCTGGGCGGCAGCGGAACCTGGACGCGCGTGTCCGCCGCTCAGGATTTGACTTGCGCCGCCTCCGGCAGCCTGGCGACGAGCGCGACCGGCCTCGGTCTCCTGTCCGCGCCTTTCATCCTGAAGAACGGCTGCTTGAAATACGCTTATAGCTACGGTTTCGAAGCCTCCGCGGCCTATGGCCCGGTCTCGCTGCAGGGCGAATATATCGCCACGCGATACGAGCGCGATCCGGTCAACGGGCTCCTGCTCGGCAATGGCGGCGGCTCCAGCCTCCAATACAGCGGCTACTATGTCCAGGGCTCTGTGTTCCTGACCGGCGAATCGCGCGCCGCCTCCTATAATGGCTACGACAAGAACTACTTCACGCCCGGCACGATCGGCCCGGTCCAGATCAAGGATCCCGTCAACAAGGGCGGCTGGGGCGCCTGGGAGGTCGCGGCCCGCTTCAGCGAGCTCAATCTCAACAATGGCGGGGTCGTCGACGGCAATTTCGTCTATGCGGCGACCGTGGCCGGCTCGGCGCTTCAGAAGGCGCTCGCCAGCACGGCGACGCTCGGCGGCCGCCAGGAAAATCTGACGATCGGCTTGAACTGGTATCCGGTCAACGGCTTCCGTCTGCAGGCCAATTGGACGCGCGCGATGACGATGGTCGCGCCCTCCGATCGTCCCTTCCTCAATGGAGACCATCCGAGCTTCTTCCTCGCCCGCGCCAACGTCTTTTGGTGAGAATCGACGCAGAAGCTCGATCGACGCAATGGCCGCCCCTCGTGGGCGGCCATTCGCATTCGAGGGGGCCCTCTTTCCTCTGCTCTCGCTAGGCGAGCCTCGCTCGAGCCAGCCGTGATTAAAAGCCAGGCTGGCGATCGGGGGGAACGCGCATGCTCGGCGGAGGCGAAGCTCATGGATGGCGCAGCGGCGGCGCCATCGTCACGCTCGCGCTCGCGGCGGCGTTGGGCGCGCCCGGCCCGGCGCTGGCCGATACGGCGAGCGAAATACGAGCGTTGAAGGCCGAGCTGAAGCGTCTCGAGGCCAGGCTCGACTCCCGATCCGTGACGCATGAGGCGACGACGCATCCGAATTCGACGAAAGCCGCGCCGGCCGCGAACGCCCCGCCGCCCGTCTTCGTCAGCTTCAAGAACGGCCTTTTCGTCGAGAGCGAGGACAAGAGCTTCGACTTCAAGATCGGCGGCCGCATCCATATGGACGGCGGCTTCGCCAGCTCCGCCGACACGATCAGGCGCAGCAACGCCGGCTTCCGCCGCGCCGAGCTCGAGGTCGCCGGCCGCGCTTACGGCAATTGGATCTATCGCTTCCAATATGATTTCGCCACCGCCGCCGGCGGCGTCGCCGGCATCCGCGACGCCTATCTCGCCTATCGCGCAAAACTCCTTCCCGGCTGGATCAGCGCGCAGCCGGTCTCCTTGCAGATCGGCAATTTCCACGAGCCCTTCGGCCGGGAGGTTCTCGACGGCGACAAGCATATGACCTTCATCGAGCGGGGCCTCGCCGCCAATCTGGGGCCGGCCCGCCACATAGGCGCGGCCGTTGGCGTCGGCGACGAGAGCTGGGCGCTCAAGGGCGGCATTTTCTCGACGAGCCCTCAGGATACGGCGACCGCTCCGCCCCCAGGCGGCGCGCAATATTGGGACGCCTCGGCGCGGGCGATCTATGCGCCCGTTCACGAGGAGGACGCGCTCGTCCATCTCGGCGCGGCCTTCGTCTATCACCGACCGAACAGCTCGACTGGCGCGACCGACGCCACCAATCTCACGCCGGGCGCGTCTGGCTTCGAGCGGGAGCTGACCGGAATTCTGGGCGCAGGCGGCGCGACGGTCCGCGTGCCGGCGGCTCAGGATCTCTCCTGTGCGGCCTCGGCGGCCACGCTCAATGTCGCGACGACCGGCGCCGGCCAGCTCGTCGCCCCCTTCGTTCAGCGGCCGAGCTGCCTGAAATATTCCTATAATTACGGCTTCGAGGCCGCCGCCGCCTATGGCCCGGTCTCGGTGACGGCCGAATATGTCGGCGCGCAATATGAGCGGGATGCGCTGCTCGCCTTTCTCTATGCGAATGGCGGCGGATCGCGGCTCCATTACAGCGCCTATCAAATCGCCGCTTCGCTGTTCCTGACCGGCGAATCGCGCGCCGCTTCTTATGACGGCTATGACAAGAACTGGAGCTCGCCCGGCACATTCGGCGATGTGAGGATCAAAAATCCGCTGAACAAGGGCGGCTATGGCGCCTTCGAGGTCGCCGCGCGCTATGACGGGATCGATCTGAACAATGGCGGCGTCGCTCCCGCGAGCTTCGTCTATCTGGCGACGGCCACGGGCTCGGCCGCGCAAAAAGCGATCGCCAATACCGCGACGCTGGGCGGACGGCAGGAGAATCTGACGGTCGCGCTCAATTGGTATCCGGTGCGCGGGGTGCGATTCCAGGCCAATTGGACGCGCGCGATGACGCTGATCGCGCCCTCCGATCGTCCTTTTCTCAACGGCGACCACCCGAGTCTTTTCCTCGCGCGCGCCCAGGTCTTCTGGTGAGTCGGGGGCTTTCGGCGCGGCGAAACGCCGTCCCGACGACGCAAGCTCGGCCGTTTACATGCGATTCGGCCTTGCCAATCGCGTCTCTCCTATTGAAAATCCGGCATGACCTCGTTTATTTCGTCAGTGCGCCGCCTCACTGAGCGCGCGAGACGCAGGATTCGTATGAACCGGTTCGAACGACAGCCGCAGGCCGCGGTCGAGGCCGAGGTCGAGTATCGCGACGGCGATTTCCGCATTCGCCGCCCGGGCGCCTATGTGCGCTGCGCGGTGACCGGAGAGGCCATCCCGTTGGAAGAGCTCCGCTATTGGAACGTCGACCTGCAGGAGGCCTATTCGAGCCCCGAGGTGAAGCTCGTCCGCATCGGCGTCGCCTTCCCGCCGAAGTCTTAGTCGCGCGCGACGGCGCTGCGCAGAAGATCGCGCAACGCTTCCGCCTCCTCGAGGACGAGCTCGACCGGCAGGACCGCGACGCGCGCACGTATCGCAGCGCCGAGACGCGCCGCGTCTTTTTCCGTCGTGACCAGAGTCGCGCCGAGGCGTTCGGCTTCTCGCGTCAATGCCGCGATTTCGCGCTCCGTATAGAGATGATGATCCGCGAAGCTGCGCGCGCCGACCAGCGCGACGCCCGCGGCCCGCAGCGTCGCGAAAAATTTCTCCGGCCGGGCGATCCCCGCAAAAGCCAGCGCTCGCTCACCGGCGAGAGCGCAGGGGAGGGGCGCGAGGCGGGCGCGTAGAACGGATTTTCCGGCCGCCCGCGCCCGATGGGCGACCGCCTCTCCGGCCACGCCCTCCCCGATGAGGAGGATCGCATCCACGGCGGCGAGCTGGCGCTGCAGCGGCGCGCGCAGCGGGCCGGCGGGCGGGCAAAGCCCATTGCCGGCGCCATAGAAGCCGTCGACGACCGCCAGAGCGAGATCGGGCTCGAGCCGCCGGCTCTGCAATCCGTCGTCCAGCACCAGCGTCGTCGCCCCGAGCATACGCGCGAGCTTTGCGCCCGCCGCGCGATCGACGCCGACGATGGTCGGCGCGCGCCACGCCAGCAACAGCGCCTCGTCTCCGACCTCGCAAGCCGAGTGGATTTGCGGATCGACGAGGAAGGGCGCGCCGCGGGCGTTTCGGCGGCCATGGCCGCGGGTGAGAAAGAAAGGCCGCTCTCCCGTTTCCGCGAGCAGCGACGCAAGGGCGAGCGCCGCCGGCGTCTTGCCGTCGCCGCCGAGCGTCAGCCCGCCGACGACGATCGTGGGCAGATCGGCGCGCGCGCCCGGCCGCGCCATTCGCGCCGCGGCCACGGCCCCATAAATCGCGCCGAGCGGCGCCAGCGCTCGCACGAGCGGCGAGGCCGGCGCGCGCCGCCAGAACTCAGGCGCGCGCATTTTCGATCGCGCGCCGCGGACTCATCTCTGCTCGAGCGCCGATTGTGCGAGATAGGGTTCTATCGCGGCCATTATGCTCTGCGATGCGCCGCCGAGCTTCTTCACCACCTCGGCCCCCGCCCGCCCCATCTTGCGCATGCGGGACGGGTCGGAGAGCAGAAATTGCAGCGCGCGCGCCAGCGATTCGGCGTCGGTCACGCGGGCGGCGGCGCGAGCGGCGGCGAGCTCGGCGTAAATATCGGCGAAATTCTCGACATGCGGCCCATGCAGAATCGCGCAGCCGAGCTTGGCCGGCTCGATCGGATTATGGCCGCCCTCTGCGGTGAGCGATTTGCCGGTGAAAACCACGCTGACTGCGCGTAAAAACAGGCCGAGCTCGCCGACCGTGTCGGCGACATAGATCTGCGCGCCGCGGCGGGGCTCGCCGTCGCGCGAGCGCAATCCGACGTCGAGCCCGCGCGCTCGGGCGAGAGCGGCGATCTCCGCGCCGCGCTCGGGCTTGCGCGGGACGATGATGGTCAGCAGCGATGGAACCTCGGCGGCGAGCGAAAGATGCGCGTCGATCGCGATCTCTTCTTCGCCGGCATGGGTGGAGATCGCCGCCCACACCGGCCGGGCGCCCACCGCGCCGTTGAATTCGGCGAGCTTGCCGGCGCCGACGGGGGGCGGCGGCACGTCGAATTTCAGATTGCCGCAGACGCGCACGCGCGGTGCGCCGAGGCCGAGATAGCGCGCCGCGCTCTCGGCGTTCTGCGCGAGGCAGAGGTCGATCTCGCCGAACAGCGTTCGCGCGCCGCCGGGCAGGCGCCGCCAGCGCGCAGCGGAGCGGCGCGAGATGGTGGCGTTGACCAGAACGAGCGGCAGCCTGCGCGCGTGAATCGCGCGGATCATATTGGGCCACAGCTCCGACTCGGCGAAGAGCACGATATCCGGCCGCCAATGCTCGAGGAATCTCTCGACGAATTGCGGCGCGTCGAGCGGGAGAAATTGATGCGTGGCGCCGGCCGGAAGCCGCGCGCGCAGCACTTTGGCGGAAGAGACCGTGCCCGTGGTGACGAGCACCTCGACGCCGCGCTGGATGAAGCGCTCGACCAGCGGCAGCAACGCGAGGCTCTCGCCGAGACTCGCGCCATGCAGCCAGACGAGCCGGCCGGCGGGACGCTCGAGGCCGGGAGCGCCCATGCGTTCGCCGAAACGCTCCGGGTCTTCCTTGCCCTGTCTCGCGCGCCAGCTCAGCACTGCGCCGGCGAAAGGCGCCAAACCGATGGTCAGCAACCGATAAATCGTCAAGACCGGCATCGACGCCCCGGTGAAACTCGCCAGTGTCGCGACGGCCGATTCCACGGCGCGCCGCTCGGCCGGCTCGCGCCGGCCTCGAATGAATATTTCGATTGCGGCGGCCGGCCAGTCGGCCGCGCGCAGACGATCGGCCGCGCCGAGGGGCGATATTAGCTCAATTCGCGTCGGGATCGAGGAGGCTGTGCAGCTGCACGACGAAATAGCGCATATGGGCGTTGTCGACCGTCGCATGCGCTTTCGCCTTCCAGGCGGCGAGCGCGGCGTCATTGTCGGGATAGATGCCGACGATGTCGATTTTCGACGGATCGCGGAAGGCGACGCCCTGGAGGTCGACGAGCTCGCCCCCGAAAACGAGATGCAGCGCCTGCTTCGGCGCGCCGCCGTCCTGTGTAGTCGTTTCGCTCATATGACGCCCTTCGAAACGGCCCGCGCCAAGGCGAGACTCTCCGGAAAGATTGCTTGCGGCGCGGCGACCAGCATGTCGCGCCGCAGTTGCGGACGATTGTAGCGCAAGGGAACGCCCTCGAGCTCGGACAAAACGCCGCCCGCCTCGGTGAGTATCACATCGGCCGCGGCTATGTCCCAGTCTTTCGAATCCGCGGAAGCGATGGTCAGATCGTTGCGGCCGGAGGCGACGTCGGCGACGCGTAAAGCGAGCGAGGGCGTGCGGTCCTGAATCTCGAATTTATAGGCCGAGCCGGCGAAACGGGCGGCGAGGCCGCGCGGCGCCTCGAGGCGCGCGCCCGTCAGAACGGCGCGCTCGGCGACGCGGATCGGCGCGCCATTGAGCGCCGCGCCATGGCCGGCGGCGGCGGCGAAAGTCCATTCGAGCGCCGGCGCATGAATGACGCCGAGCGCCGGCCGTCCCGCCTCGATGAGCGCGATCGACACGGCCCAGCGCGCGTCGCCGCGCAGAAAGGCCTGCGTCCCGTCGATGGGATCGACGACGAGGAGCCGCGCGCGAGAGAGGCGCTGCTCATTGTCGGCGGTCTCCTCGGACAGCCAGCCGGCGTCCGGGAACAGCGTGAGCGCCGCCTCCTGTAGGAAACGATCGACGGCCATATCGGCCTCGGTCACCGGCGAGCCGCCGTCCTTGTAGAAGACGGCCGCGCTGGTCTTCTCGCCCGGCCGGAAAAAGGCCATGGCGATCTCGCCCGCTCGCCGCGCGACGGCTTCGAGCAGCGGCAACTGAGCCGCGAAGTCGGTTCGAATGTCGGCCATTACGACAGTCGTTAAGCGAGCCGGGCCCGCCCCGCAAGGCGCCTTTTTTCGGCGAATTGCCTCGAATTTCGACGGTTCTGTTTTCCCACTGCTAACCCAAAGCTCCAGAATCGGTCGAAAAGGCAATGGTTTACAGGGGATTCACCAGCCTTGTTAGCGAGCTCTGGCGAGACCGTCGCCCAACATGCGCCTCAGAAAACGCGAGACCAACGCGAAGATCACAGTTCGAGGAGCGAGCGCATGTTCGAGACGGGCAGCATGGCGGAGACGCCGCTTCAATTCGCCGTTCAGCGCGATCGGCGCGCCGATGGCGGCCAGCGCCAGGTGCGCGTCGGACGTCGCGACATTCTGATTTCGAGGCGGCTCGGCGGAATGTCCATGCTCATCAGCGTGCCGGTGCGCGCCTATCGCGGCGTCGCGCTGGATGTCGAGCCGAGCCTCGACGGCGGCGCCTCCTATCGCCTGTCGCTCGCGCATAACGATCCCGATCTCGACATCGTCCTCACCGAGACGGCGGATGGCGGCGCGATCTCGGCGGATTGGAAATATTGGGCGTCCTATCTCGATCTGCCGCGCCTCGCCGCGCGCGGCGGGGATTTCGAGACGGTCGATCCGCGTCTCGGCGGCGTCGCTCTGCGCGAGACGATCGCTCGCCGCAAGAATACGACGGTCGCGCTGCGTCGTCCGCGCTTCTGCGCGCGCCGCAAAGAGGGGAATGAGGCGCTGACGGCGACGGTCCACCGCGAGGAGCGTGAGATCGTCTGCTACGAGTAAGCGAGGATCGCAGCCTGCGCCGCGAGGCCGGCGAAGAGCAAGAGGCCGGCGTCGCGATTGGAGCGGAACAACATCAGCGCGACCTGAGGCGAGGCGGCGTCGCTGGTGCGATGGACCTGCCAGGCGAGATGCGCCGCATAAGCGGCGAGGCCGATCTGTGCGGCTCCGCCGACCTCGGCCGAAAGCAGCGCGAATTCGGCGAAAACGACGGAAGCCAGATAGAGCGCGCCGACGGCGAGACGCACATGCGCGCCGAACAGCAGAGCCGTCGAGCGCACGCCGGCGATGGCGTCGTCGCGCTTGTCCTGCAGCGCATAGATCGTGTCGAAGCCGATCGTCCACAGGATCGCCGAGGCGTAGAGGAAGACCGCCGGCCAGCCGAGCCCGCCGGTCAGCGCCGTCCAGCCGAGCAGCGCGCCATAGGCGAAAGCGAGCCCCAGAACCGCCTGCGGCCAGGAGGTGAAGCGCTTGGCGAAGGGATAGATCAGCACGATCAGCGGCGAAGCGAAGCCGAATGCGATGGTGACGCCGTTGAAGGACAGCAGAACCGCGAGGCCGACGAGACATTGCAGCACGAGAAAGACGATCGCCGCGCGCAAGGAGACGCGCCCGCTGGCGAGGGGACGAAGGCGCGTGCGCTCGACCTTGGCGTCGATGTCGCGGTCGACGATGTCGTTATAGGTGGAGCCGGCGCCGCGCATGGAGACCGCGCCGATGAAAAAGAGGAGGAGATGCCAAAGTCGCGGCGGGTCGCCCAGCGCCGCGGAGGCGAGCGCGCCGCCCTGCCAGCAGGGAAGCAGCAGTAGCCACCAGCCGATCGGCCGATCCAGGCGGGCGAGCTGCACATAGGGGCGGAGAGGCTCGGGAGCGAGCCGCCAGAGCGGATGGTCCGCGACGGCGTCGGGCAGTCGCCGCTCCTCCTGAGGCCGTTCCGCGGCGCTCACAATGGGCCGGAGGGGAGCTTCTGCGCCTGCGGGCCGATGCCGGCGGCCTGTTCTTCCTGCATCTTCTTGGCTTTGGCGGCGACGGCGCAGGCCTGAGCCGCGAAAGTCTGTGTCTTGCTGCGCGCCTGCTTGAAGCCGTCGACCATAGGATCGGGAATGTTGCACCATTCCTTGTTCTTATCGATATAGGCGGCCATCTCCGTCTCTATGGAGACGAGCTTGCGCGCCACCGGACAGGCGGCGACCGGGTCCATCTTGCCCTTGGACGCCTTGCCGATATTGTTGAGCGTCTGAATCTGCGACATGCGCCGCTGCGAGAGCTTCTGGAAGTCCTCCTGGCAGGATTGGGCGAGGGCCGTCTCCGCCCCCGCCAGCGCGAGAAGAATCCCCAAAATCGGCGCGCCGGCGCTCATGCGCGCAATTCCGCGCGCTTTGCGCGCGTTCCCGCTCTCAATCTGCGCGTTCCGGCTTATGGCCGTCATGGCGGCGATCCCCTTCATGGTTCAAGAGGTCTTAGCAAGAGACTTGCGCCTGTTGCAAGCATCCGGCAGTTTCGCGGACAAAGCGGCGGCTTGATGGCGCCCCGTCCCTCATCCTCGGGAAAGCTCGTGTCACACTATGATTTTTCCGCGCAGCGCCTTTTCGTCGATGCGCGCCTCGAGGCCGGGGCGCGTATCGTCCCGGATGCCGATCGGCTCAATTATCTGTTGAATGTGCTGCGCCTGCGCGAGGGCGACGCGATTTTGCTGTTCAACGGGCGCGACGGGGAGTGGCGGGCCCGGCTCGAGGAGGTGGCGCGGCGCAAGGCGATTCTCGTTCCGGTGGAGCGCCTGCGCGAGCAGACCGCGAGCGCCGATCTGCATTATTGCTTCTCGCCGCTCAAACATGCGCGGCTCGACTATATGGCCCAGAAGGCGACCGAGATGGGCGTCTCGCGCCTCGCGCCTGTCATCACCCGCCGCACCCAGGCGCGCCGCGTCAATCTCGAGCGGCTCGCCGCCAATGTGGTGGAGGCGGCGGAGCAATGCGGCGTGCTCAGCGTGCCGGAGGTCGTCGAGGAGCTCTCGCTCGAGGCGCATCTCGCCGCGCGGCCGGCCGGGCGGCTGCTCGTCTTCTGCGACGAGGACGCCGAGGTCGCCGATCCGATCGCCGCCTTGCGCGCGGCGCCGGAGCATGAGGGCGTCGATGTGCTGGTCGGCCCGGAGGGCGGCTTCGATCCCGCCGAGCGCGAGGCGATTCTCGCCGCCGCGCCGCTCATCGCGCGTCTCTCGCTCGGACCGCGCATCCTGCGCGCCGACACCGCCGCCGTCGCGGCGCTGACCCTGGTGCAGGCGGCGCTCGGAGATTGGCGTTGACGGCGCGCGGCGCGACACGATCCTGCCACTATGTTCGACTGTATTGGAACTAAGTGGTCGCCGTCGCGTGACCTCTCGCGTCGAAGCGTGCGAAGTAACGAGTTGGTAAACATCGGGCGGCAACATCGAGAGGGGGCGCGACATCGCGTCGACTCGGGTGTTGCGATGCGAGAATTTTCGAGGCTCATCTGCGAATGACAGTTTTCACCGCCGAACCGTTCGGGCTCGACGTTCGCCGCGTTTTCGCCTGCCTCTGCCTGTGCGCCGCAATGGGCGCGCCGGCCGCGCAGGCGCAGACGACGGGCTCCGTTCCCTCCGGCGGGCGCTGCTCTCGTTTCGGCGAGGGCTTCGTCCCGGTCTCCGGCTCCGACAATTGCGTGCGTCTCGGCGGCCATGTGCGCGCCGGCGGCCTCGGCGGCCCGGCGGGGTCGCAGGATGGCATGCGGCCGATCGGCCATTCCTATGTGCGCGCGCCAGGAGCGCCCGGCCTCTACGCACGCTGAGCGCCGCCCGCGCGGTTCAGGCGCGGGCGTCGCACATCGTCACAACACGCAATCCTCGAAGGCCGGATCGACCGAACGGCCCCAGCGTCCGTGATAGGCCTCGAGCCGCTGCTGCGCCAGCGTGCGGCCGCTCTCGGCGATCTCCTCCAGCGGCGCGAGATAAATGGTCTCGTCCTGTCCCTGCGCGTCCAGTCTCGCTCTCCGGGCGAGGCCGCCGCGGGCCAGCGCCAACATGTCGCGGGCGATGTCGAGCGCCCGGCGGCCGCGGATGCGCGCCTCCAGCGCGAGGCGGGGAACGTCGGCCCGTAGGGCGTCGCGCTCCTCGGCGCTCCAGCCCTCGATGAGCGCCAGCGCGCCGTCCAGCGCGGCGCGGTCGTAGAATAGACCGACGAAGAGCGCCGGCAGGGCCGCCATATGCGAGCGCGGGCCGCCGTCGGCGCCGCGCATCTCCAGATAGCGCTTCAGCCGGGCCTCGGGAAAGATCGCGCCCAGATGATTGGCCCAGTCCGACATTGTCGCGCGCTCGCCGGGCAGGGCCGCGAGCTTGCCGTCCAAGAGGTCGCGGAAGCTCGCGCCGGCGACGTCGTGATAGACCTCGCCGCGCTTGACGAAATAGAGCGGCACGTCCAGCGCATAATCGACATAGCGCTCGAAGCCCATGCCGGGCTCGAAGGCGAAAGGCAGCATTCCGGTGCGGTCGGCGTCGGTGTCGCGCCAGATATGCGAGCGCTGCGACAGCACGCCGGCCGGCTCGCCGTCGATGAAGGGCGAATTGGCGAAGAGCGCGGTGACGATCGGCTGCAGCGCCAGGCCGACGCGCAGCTTGTCCACCATGTCCGTCTCGGAGACGAAGTCGAGATTGACCTGAATGGTCGCCGTGCGAAACATCATGTCGAGGCCGAGCGAGCCGACCTTGGGCATATAGCCGGCCATTATGACGTAGCGCTGCTTGGGCATGGCGGGCGTTTCGGCGCGCCGCCATTTCGGGCTCGCGCCGAGATCGAGAAAGGAGACGCCGAGCCGCCGCGCGATGGGCTCCAGCGCCGCGAAATGGACGTCGAGCTCGGCTTTCGCGTCGTGAATCGTGGGCAGCGGCGCCCCGGACAATTCGAACTGGCCGCCCGGCTCGAGCGACACGGCCCCGAGGCCATGCGGGTCATAGAGGCCGATGATCGCTCCGCGATCGGTGATCGGCTCCCAGCCCAGCGCCGCGCCGAGCCCCTCGAGCAGATCCTTGATCCCGCCGGCCGGGCCCTCATAGGGGACGGGCGCGCGGCTCGCCCCGAAAAACGGGATTTTCTCATGCTCCGTGCCGACGTTGAGATCGTCGGGCGTCTTGATCCCAGCCTCGAACCACTCCACGAGCGCATTGCGCGACGTGATCGGCGTCGTATCGTTTACGTCGCGAGCCATCAGCAACTTTCAGTGAGGACCGGCGCGAAGATGGCGCGGCGGCCAGTATTTGTCGACATCCCTTCCGGCGGGCGCGAAAGGGCGGGCGCGAACGACAGCGCTTCCGGCCCAGGCGCCGAAGCAATATGCGTTCCGGCTGCTGAATTGGCGGAAAAGCCGCCCGCGCGCAAGACCGCCCTGGAAGACCGCCCTGCAAGACCACGCCACAAGACCACGCCACAAGACCACGCCGCAAGACCGCGTCGCGAGACCGCGTCGCGAGACGGCCCCGGCCGCGCGAGCGCCGGGTGAAGGGAGGCTTAACCCTTTCGAGACGAATTATGCTTATCTTTCGGTTACCGTCCCGATCGCGCTCCCGTTGCGGGGACGCGGCCGGGCGCGACGAGGCGACGCTCGTCTCGGCCGGACCGTTCGAGGAATTTGCCCCATGCCGAATTGCCTGCGCCGATTCTTGGCCGACGAACGCGGAGCGACGGCCCTCGAATATGCGATGATCGGCTTCTTTCTCTCGATCGTGATCCTGGGGGCGACGCGCATTATCGGCACCAAATTATCGGCCGCCTATTATCTGCCCGTCGCCAATAATCTGACCTGAGGCCGCGATCCGAGCGCTCGGGGTCAACTCTTCGCCGAGGCGAAAATCCGCGCCAGCAATTCGTCGAGTCCAGCCTGCCCGTCGGCGTTGGCCGGGGGCGTGAGCGTCTCTCGGATATGATCCCGCGCCGCGTCGAGCGTGTCCGCGGCCTTCGCCGGCGTGGCCGCTTGCGGCTGCGCGGCCGGCTTATTCCCGAACAGGGATCCAAAGAGTGCGCTCAGCCAGCCGCCCGAGGGGGCCGCGGGCGTGGGGGCGGGCTGTTCCGCGGGATGGCCGACGCCCTGGCGCTCCAGCGTGGAGCCGAGCCCGCCGGCCGCGACGGAGACGAGAATCGGCAGCAGCCGCTGCAGCACATCGGCGCGCAGCCCGCTCTCGCGCGCAGCGAATTGCGAGACCTCGCCGGCGGCCGAGGCGGAGCCGAACAAATGCGCGACAATGGCGTCGCCCCCTTCGACGCTCGCCTGCGAATGGGCGTCCTCGGCGCTCTCGAAGGCGGCGCGGTGGGCGGAGTCGTTGGCGGCGTCGATGACCGGGCGCAGCGATTGCGGCTCCTCGGCCGCATTGCGCAGCGCCGCGACCAGCGCGGGCAACAGCGCTTCGACGGCCGATCGCGTCTGCCAGGATGCGAGACCCAAGCGATCAGAGAGATTTTCGATGATCTGGCCGCCTTGGGCGGACTGTATTATATCGACGATATTCGACATATTCGCCTCCGTCCCCTCGATGGGCCGCGAGACACTCCGGCATTCGCGCGGCCAGTCTTCGTCGATCGCCTGTCTAGCAGATTTTCGGGCGGGCCGCGAGGGAGCGGACCCTCGGCTTGACACCTATCCCCACGCGGGACATCACAGCGCGGCGCGCTTCGGCCGCCCCCTTCGATAGAGAGGCGCTAGAGGATGAATATTCAGCACCGCCCGTCGCAGAAGCCGCCGTTGAAAATTCTTCTGTGCTCGCCGCGCGGCTTCTGCGCGGGCGTCGTGCGGGCGATCGACGCGGTGGAGCGGGCGCTCGCCAAATTCGGGCCGCCCGTCTATGTGCGCCACGAGATCGTCCACAATCGCTATGTGGTCGAGGCGTTGAAGGCCAAGGGCGCGATCTTCGTCGAGGAGCTCGAGGAGGTGCCAGACACGTCGGCGCCGGTGATCTTCTCCGCCCATGGCGTCGCGAAATCCGTCTCCGCCGAGGCCGCCTCGCGCAATCTGCTCGCCATAGACGCCACCTGCCCACTGGTGACCAAGGTCCATCGCGAGGCGGAGATTCATCACAAGCGCGGTCGCAAAGTGTTGCTGGTCGGCCATTCCGGCCATCCCGAGGTGGTCGGCACCATGGGCCAGCTGCCGCCGGGCGCGGTGGTGCTCGTCGAATCGGTCGCGGCGGTGTCGGAGCTGCGGCTCGAGGGCGAGGCCAATCTCGCCTATGTGACGCAGACCACTCTTTCGCTCGACGATTCGCAGGAGATCGTGAGCGCTTTGACGCGGCGATTCCCGCAGATCGTCGGTCCCCATAAGGAGGACATCTGCTACGCGACGACCAATCGCCAGGCGGCTGTCAAGCAGGTCGCGCCACAGGTCGACGCGGTGATCGTCGTCGGCTCGCCCAACTCCTCCAATTCGCAGCGTCTGCGCGAGGTGGCGGAGCGCGCCGGCGCGCCCGCGCAGCTCGTCCAGGGCCGCAGCGAGATCGATTGGCGCATGTTCACCGGCATAGCTTCGCTCGGCATCAGCGCCGGGGCCTCGGCGCCCGAGGTGCTCGTCGAGGAGATCATGGAGGCTTTCGCCGAGCGTTACGAAATCTCCGTCGAGACCGTGTCCGCCGCGCTGGAGGATGTCGCCTTCCCCTTGCCCAAGGAGTTGCGCGCGCTCGCCTGACGCGCGTCTCGCTTTCCTCCAACCCGCGCGGAACTCATGGCCGTCTACACGGATGTCGACGACGAGGAGCTGATCGCCTTTCTCGCCGGTTATGATCTCGGCGCGCTCTTGTCCTGCAAGGGCATCGCCGAAGGGGTCGAGAACTCCAATTATTTCCTGCATACGAGCGCCGGCAGCTACATTCTCACGCTCTATGAGAAGCGCGTCGCGGAGGCCGATCTGCCCTTCTTCCTCGGGCTGATGGAGCATCTTTCCGCCAAGGGCCTCACTTGTCCCCAGCCGGTGCGCGATCGCGCCGGCGCGGCGCTCGGACGGCTGGCGGGCAGACCGGCGGCGATCGTCACCTTTCTCGACGGCTATTCCATCCATCATCCAGAGTCCGCCCATTGCGCGCGGCTCGGCGAGGCGCTCGCGCAATTGCATCTCGCGGGGGCGGATTTTCCGCTGCGCCGCGCCAATGCGCTCTCGGTCGGCGGCTGGCGGCCGCTCTATGCGCCTTTTTCCGCGCGCGCCGGCGAGGTGGCGGAGGATTTGGGGGAGATCGTCGCCAGCGAGCTCGAGTCGCTCGAGCGCGATTGGCCGAAGGGGCTGCCGGAGGGCGTCATCCACGCCGATCTTTTTCCGGACAATGTGTTCTTCCTCGGCGATCGCGTCTCCGGCCTCATCGACTTCTATTTCGCCTGCGTCGATTCGCTGGCCTATGATCTCGCCATCTGCCTCAACGCTTGGTGTTTCGACGCCGCCGGAAGCTATGACGCCGACAAGGGCGCGGCGCTGCTCGAATCTTACGCCCGCGCCCGCCCGCTGTCGGCGGCGGAAGTGGAGGCCTTTCCGCTGCTCGCCCGCGGCGCGGCTCTGCGCTTCCTGCTGACGCGCTTCGTCGATTGGCTGGACGTGCCGGCGGGCGCCTTGGTGCGGCCCAAAGACCCGCGCGAATATCTCGCGCGCCTGCGCTTCCACAGGACGATCCGCGCCGCCCGCGACTATGGCCTGCGCGCGTGAGTGGGCGCGTCGCAATTTGGACCGACGGCGCCTGCTCGGGCAATCCGGGCCCGGGAGGCTGGGGCGCGATTTTGCGCTTCGGCGAGCGGGAGAAGGAGATTTGCGGCGGCGAGACGGGGACCACCAACAACCGCATGGAGCTCACCGCGGCGATCGAGGCGCTGGAGGCGCTGACGCGGCCCTGCCATGTCGATCTGCACACCGACTCGCAATATGTGCGCGACGGCATCACCTCTTGGCTCAAGGGCTGGAAGGCGCGCGGCTGGAAGACGGCGGACCGCAAGCCGGTGAAAAACATGGACCTTTGGACGCGTCTCGACGCCGCGGCCGAGCGTCACGAGGTGGCCTGGCATTGGGTGCGCGGCCATGCCGGCGACGAGATGAACGAGCGCGCCGACGCCCTCGCCCGCAAGGGCATGGCGCCGTTTCAGTCGCGATCGAAATTGCGATGAGCGCGGGCCGTCGCCCCCTTGTCGAATGAGACTCTAAATACCATTTTCATCGGAGCAGAGCTCTTCTTCTACTCCGGGCGCGGCCGGTGGCCGCGCCTTTTTTATTGCGCCCAAAGGCTCGATGCTTTTGTTTCGACGCGTTTCCAACGCCGAACCGGAAACGCTCTATTCCAGCGTCAACGGCAGCTCGAGCCCGCCGCTCTCGGTGCGGATCGTCGCGCGGGCGTCTATGGCGCCGTCCTGCTTGCCTTCGCCGAGCTTCAGCTCGAAGCCGCCCTTGCCGTCGGCGGCGCTGTCGATGATGAAGGGCTCCGGCGCCTCGACGAAGACATCCGCCGCCCGGCCGGGTCCGAGATAGCGCAGCCGCCAGGCCCCCGCGCCGGCGCGCGCGACCTCCACAAATTGCTTCGCCTCGCCGGCGCCGATCGGGCGCGGAACCAGCGCCTCTGCGGTCGCGAGCCGCGCCGCGAAGGGCGAAGCTCCTGTCGTCGGCAGAGCAAGAGAGAGCCGGGCCTTGGCCGGCAGGCAGATTTCCGCGCAGGCGGCATAGTTCAGCGCCAGCTTCACCACGACGGGCTTTCCCGCCTGCTTCGGGGTGACGCGCAGCGGAAAAATCAGGCTCTCGTCATAGCCCGCGACCGTCATCCCGGCTTCGACGATATGTTTGGGCGCCGGATAGAGCGTCTCCACGGCGGCGACATTCTCCGAGGCGGAGAAGTCGAAGACGGGCGGCGCGCCGGCGTCGCCGGGACTGCGCCAATAGGTCACCGTCCGCGGATCGAGCGCGATCTCGACGCCGAGCCGATAAACGCCGCCGCTCGGCGCGCCAGCCGAGAGGAGACGCGCGGACGAATGCGCCGCGCGGGCGGGCGGCGAGGCGAAGTCCGCATCCTGCGCCTGCGCGCCGGGCGCCGAGGCGAGGAGGGCCATGGCGAGCGCGGCCGTCGTCGGATTTGCGATGTTCATGGACCCTCGGGACGCCCCCGCGCCACTTTTTCCTTGGGCGAACGGCGCTTGTTATGAATGGGCGCCGAGCGTAGTATGACCCTATGAGCCCGGTCGGCAAGAAACAAGGCCTGGAGAATTCGGCCGTTCGCGCAGCGTCGCGGTCCGCGGGCTCGCGCTCCGCCGGTTCCTCTGTGCCGATCATCCGGGGCCCCGAAACAGGGCAGCAGGACCGTAGCGCTGGCTCCAAATCCTCCGGTCGGCGCTATCTCGACGGGCAGATGCTCGTCGCCATGCCCGGCATGGTCGATCAGCGATTCGCCCGCTCGGTCGTCTATCTTTGCGCCCATTCGGAAGATGGCGCCATGGGCATTGTCGTCAACCAGCCCTCGCAGGTCCGTAATTTTCCCGATCTTCTGGTGCAGCTGCAGATCATCGCGCCGCAGGAGCGCATCAGCCTGCCCAAGGAGACCGAGACCATTCAGGTGCTGCAGGGCGGCCCGGTGCAGACCGACCGCGGCTTCGTGCTGCATTCCTCGGATTTCTTCATCGACAATTCGACGCTGCCGATCGACGACGGCGTCTCCTTGACCGCGACGATCGACATTCTGCGCGCCATCGCCGCCGGCGAGGGGCCCAATCAGGCGCTGCTGGCGCTGGGCTACGCCGGCTGGGATCCCGGCCAGCTCGAGAATGAGATCCAGCACAATGGCTGGCTCAACTGCCCGGCCGATCCCGCCATTCTCTTCGACACCGACCTCGAGTCGAAATATGCCCGCGCGCTGCGCCTCATCGGCATCGATCTGGCGCGGCTGTCCTCGGCCGCCGGCCATGCGTGAGTGAGCAGCGAGTAGAAAAGTTTCGCTCGCTACTCACCAGTCACGATTCACTCTTTCATTCCGCTTCCTGAATCGTCGGCGCGGCGGGCGCATGTTCCGTCTTGGGCGTGCGCTTGAAGGTGGATTTGCGGCCGCGCAGCGTCTGCAGGATTTTCGCGCCATTGGAGAAGGCGAGATAGATCATCAGCGGCGGCACCGAGACCATGGTCTTCACATAATCGGTCAGCGCGCCGCGCTTCAGCGCCAGATAGGGCAGAAGCGTGAAGCCGAGCACGACGACCAGCGTCTCGAGGAAGATGAACTCCAGCACCGGCAGATAGGGCGTCAGCGAGCCGCGCAGGATCACGCCGAGCAGCAGAGCGATGAGGCCGATCGCCGCCGTCGGGAAGAAGATCTGATGCACGATGAGCACGATGGCGGCGACGCGCCGGGTCAGCGACCAGGGCGCGTTCCACAGCGGCAGCACGGTCTTCTGCGCCACTTGCACGAAGCCGTTGGACCAGCGGCGCTGCTGGCGGCGATAGTCGCGCAGCCCCTCCGGCACCTGGCCGGGGATGGGCGGCTCGGAGACGAAGATTCCGTGCCAGCCGCCGAGCGCCGCGCGCACGGTGAGGTCCAAATCCTCGCAGAGCGAATAATCCGACCAGCCGCCGACGGCGTCGATGGTGGCGCGGCGCCAAATGCCGCCGGTGCCGTTGAACTGGAACAGCCAGCCGGCGAGCGCGCGCGTGCGCTGCTCGACGAGGAAATGCCCGTCCTGCACGAGACCTTGCGCACGCGTCAGCCAGTTCTTGCGGTAGTTGGAGAATTCGCAGCGCGATTGCACGAAGCCGGCGCGATCGTCCTTCACCAGCAGCGGCACGGTGCGGCGCAGCCAGTTCGACGGCGGGCGGAAATCGGCGTCCAGCATGGCGACGAAAGGCGCGTCGAACAGCTTCAGCCCCTCGGCGCAGGCGCCGGCCTTGAAGCCGGAGCGATCGGCGCGGCGCACATGATGAATGTCGACGCCCTTGGCGCGCAGCTCGATCGCCACCGCCTCGGCGCGCTGGGGCGTCTCGTCGGTCGAATCGTCGAGCAATTGAATGTGCAGCCGGTCTTTCGGCCAGTCGAGCTCGGCGACGCAGCGCAGCGCCTGCTCTGTCACCTCGGCCTCGTTGAACACGGGGATTTGCAGCAGCACATGCGGCAACTCCTCCTCGGCCAGGACGATCGGCTCGAGGTCGCGCGCGCCGCGCAACTGGTCGAAGAGGAAGCGCGCGATGATGGCGACGAAGCCCGCGCCGATCAGGATCATGATCAGCGCCGCGATCAGCCAGACGCTATCGACGAGAAACTGCAGAAGAGCGAGGATCAAGCGGTTTTATCCTTCTTCCTTCGCGACCCGCGGCTCCGTCGCGGCGGCCGTCTCGCCGCAGGAGCGCGTGTCGATCGTCGTCCTGGCCCAGACGACCTTGGTGGCGGTCCAAGCGTGCAGCCACACTGCGAACATCAATCCCTCGCGCGCCAGGAAGATCACCGGCGCGGCCCAAGATACTTTCCAGCCCTTGGCGATGGAAAGCAGCGTCTCCGTGCTCAGCCACAAGCCAAAAGTGACGGTCAAGGTCGTCGCCGGCGTGACTCCGACGAGCGGGGCCCCGATCGCCGCCGCCGCAAAGGCCGGCAGCGCCTGGCAGAAGGGCTCGGCCAGAAAGGAGAGAATCTCGTCGTCGCGGCGCACGACGCTCCAGCGCAATTGCCGATTGTAGATGTCGAGCAGATTGCGCTCGCCGAGCTCCTGGCGCACCAGTCGATGCGAGAAGACGGTGCGCAGCTTGATGCGGCTCAGCGCCTTGGCGGTGGCGTTGTCCTCTCCCACCGTATGCGCGATCGCGCCGAAGCCGCCGGCGCGCAAAAAATCGCTGCGCCGAAACAGCATGATCTTGCCGACTCCGAAGCCGCCGCCGAGCGCGGAGGCCGCGAACAACATGCGCTGATGCGGGCCGTTCATGATGCCGGCCTCGACATGGGCGGCGAAATTCTCCGGGCGCGCGGCATAGGGGATCGCGCAGACCATGCCGACGCCGGGCTTCAAATGCCGCATCGTCTCGACGAGATCGTCCGGCTCCAGCACGACATTGGAGTCCTTCATGAAGATCACATCGTTGTGTGCTTCGTTGAAGGGCGCGAACAGATTGTCGACCTTGGGGCTCGCGGCGAAACGCGCCGTGGAGTGGAGAATGCGCGACGGAATCTGCGGATGGCGCGCGAAAATGTCGCGCATGGCGGCGATGGCGGGCGAATCCGCCTCCGTCGCCGAGGCGAGCGCTTCCATCTGTGGATATTTCTGCGCGAGGGCCGATTCCTGCGCCCGCTCGAAGCCCTGGTCGAGCATTTTCACCGGCAGGACCAGCGAGACGGGCGGTTGCTCATCGCTGGTCCCGCGCCGGGCGATGAGCCAGGGATGAACGAAGGCCGCGAGCGACGAGAGAAGCAACAGCAAGGCGGAGCAGGCCCAGAAGACAGCCGACAGAACGACGAGCCAAAACAAGATGCTGTCGATCACGGCTCCTCCCGTTCATGGGTCTGAGGCACGGCCACTTCGAAGAGCCGCATGACCGAATCGACGGCGTGGGGCGGCAGCATCGCAAACAGCTTCATCGCATAATAGACGAACAGCGGAAAGGCGATCACCGCCGCGCGCTTCTCGAGGCCGCGCGCGATGATCTCCGCCGCCCGCTCGTCGCTCATTTTTCCCGCCTGCGGCGCCTTGAGCTCGGCGTTCATGGGCGTCGCCACGAATCCGGGCACGATGAGGCTCACATGCACCCCATGCGGCCTGAGCGCGCCGCGCAGGGAATCGGCATAGAGGTGAACGGCCGCCTTGCTGGCGCAATAGGCCGGAGAATAGGGCAGGCCGCGCAGCCCGGCCATGGAGCCGACGATGGCGATCTGGCCGCGCCTGCGCGCCGTCATCGCCTCTATGGTCGGCTCGACCGTGTTGAACACGCCGAGCACATTGATCGACAAGGTCGCGCGCACCGCCTCCGGGTCTTCGGCGATCTGGCCGGGGGAGAGGCCGGTGGAGACGCCGGCGTTGGCGACGACGAGATCGAGCGGATCGCGCGCGTCCGCCTCGGCGATGCGCTCCGCCATGGCGCGGCGGTCGCGCACATCGGCGATGGTCACATCGGCTTGCGCGCCCATGGCGCGGCATTCCGTCGCGACTGCCTCCAGCCGAGCCGCGTCGCGCCCGAACAGCGCGAGGCTCCTGCCCTCCTGCGCATAACGCAGCGCCAGCGCGCGGCCGATGCCGCTCGACGCGCCGGTGAGGAGAATGCGTCTCGCCCCGCGCTTCACGGGCGGAACTTTCGCGGCGGAGCCATCAGCGCCTCGCCGACGATCGCCGGCGCGCGCGCCTCGCCATAGGCCAGAAGTCTCAAGAACACACCCTCCTCGGGGGACGAGCGCAGCACCCGGCCGGTGAGCGTCACCGGCTCGCCGCGCAGCACCGGCTGCACGAATTTGCCGGAGAGCCGAGCCAAAAACAAATCGCGCCGCCAGGCGGAGAGCAGGGGCTCGAAGGCGGCGAGAAGCTTCATGCCATGGACCGGCGGCGCGGGAAAGCCGATCGCGCGGGCGAGATCATCGTCGAGATGCAGGCGGTTGCCGTCGCCGGAGGCTGCCGCATAGGCTCGCAGCGCCGCGGCGTCGAAGGGGCCGATCCGCCAGTCCGGCAGACGTTCGCCGACAGCGGGCAGGCGCGCGCCGCTCACGGAACCGGCTCCATGCCCGCCGGGCGGGGGAAGATGCGCAAGAGCGTCTCGGCGTGCAGGCGCGTCTCGCCCGCCAGCGTCGCGAGGCTGGCGTTGACCGAAAGGCGCGGCGGCTCGGCCTCGCGGCGCAGCGACACGGTCAAGTCATAGCTCTCGCCGACGCGCAGCGGCGCGAAATAGTGGAAGCTCTGCGATTCATGCACCGGCACCACATCCTCGCCCGCGAGAATATCGCGGATCGCGGCGTCGATCTCCTCGGTCGTCAGCCAGACGGCCGGAAAAGCGACCGGCACGATCTTCTCCAGCGTGTCGGGAAAGCCGATCTCGCGGCGGTAGCGGATGACGCGCTCTTCATCCGCGCAGACGCGCAGCGGGCCGATGCGCGTCTCTGCGCTTTCGGGCTCTGCGGCCATTCACGCCCCTCCCGCGAGCGCGCGGACGATCAGCACGGCGTTGATGCCGCCGAAGGCGAAGGAGTTGGACATGGCCGTGCGAATCTCGATCGGCCGCGCCACATTGGGGATGGCGTCGATCGGGCAGCGCGGGTCGAAATCGAGGAAATTGATCGTCGGCGGCGCGATCTGCTCCTGCAGCGCGCGGATCGTCAGCGCCAGCTCGAGCCCGGCGCTGGCGCCCAGCGCATGGCCGTGGATCGGCTTGGTCGAGGACACCGGCAGGCGCGCCGCGCGCTCGCCGAACACGCGGCCGATGGCGGCCGATTCGGTGATGTCATTGGCGTGCGTCGCCGTGCCATGGGCGTTGAGATAGTCGATGGCCTCCGTCTCGAGGCCGGCGTCGGCGAGGGCCGCCTGCATCGCGCCGGTCATTCCGTCGAGATCGGGCCGCACGAAATCCTTGGCGTCGCTCGTCGTGCCATAGCCGGCGAGCTCGCAGAGCGGCGCATGGCCACGCTTTTGGGCCGATTCGAGCGTCTCCAGCACGAAAACCGCGGCGCCTTCGCCGAGACTCATGCCGTTGCGGCCCATGGAGAAGGGGCGGCAGAAATCGGGCGTCATCACGCGCAGGCCTTCCCAGGCGCGGATGGTTCCATTGATGACGCAGGCCTCGGCGCCGCCGACGATGGCGCGGTCCATGAGGCCGAAGCGGATCATCTGCGCGCCGAGCCCTACCGCCTGGCTCGCCGAGGAGCAGGCGCTGCCGAGCGCGAAAGTCGGCCCATTGGCGGAATAGCGCATGCCGAGAGTCGTCGGCGCGGCGCTCGGAATGAGGCGCGGCACGCTGAACGGATCGGGCCGGATGCGCTCCTGGTAATAGTGGCGCAGGCCATTGTCGATCGTCGTCATCCCGCCGATGCCGGAGCCGACGATGACGCCGACGCGCGGGCCGGAGAGCTCCTCGCGCGCAAAACCCGCCTGGGCGACCGCTTCATCGGCCGCCACCAGGGTGAATTGCGTGAAGGGGTCGCAGAAGGTGAGAAGCGCCTTCTCGAGATATTTGGCGGGGTCGAAATCGGGCACCTGCGCCGCGATCCGGATGCGCCCGTCGTAAGGATATTCGGTCACGAGGGGCCGGACTTGCGAGATTCCGTCTCGGGCCGCCGTCCACAGCGCCGCGGTTCCGACGCCCGCCGCCGAGACCGTCCCCATTCCCGAAATCACCACCCGACGCTCGCCGACGCCCCCGGACGAAGCGGCCATATTATTGTTTCTCTCTCTCTTTCAGCACATATTCCGCGATGGCGTCGATCAGACCCTCGACATTCTTGGCGTCCTGCAGCGCGCCATCCATCGGAATATAGACGTTGAACTTTTCCTCGAGGGCGGTGAGGATCATGACGATATCGACCGATTTCAGGCCGAGGCTCTCGATCGTCGCGTCGGGCGTGACCTTGGTGCGGTCGATCATCCCCTCCGAAGCGATGACCTCGACGATCTCTTCGACGAGCTTGGCCTTTTCCTGCGGATCTTCAGCCACGTCCACCTCCGTTCAGGGTCATTCAGCCAGTCGGACCGCCTCCCGAGGGCGGGCGGCGCAGCGTTCTCGTTAAGGCGCCGCGCCGTGAAAATAAAGCCCGGCGCCGACGAAGGCTGCGGATATGGGTGGCGGCAGGGCCCGCTTCATGCAAGAAGACGCCCGCAACCCCGTCATTTGTTCGAGGCTCGCTCATGAGTTTGCAAGACGCGCCGCTGGCCGGCGTTTTTCCACCGGGAAACGAGGAGGACTGGCGTAAAATCGTCGATCGGGCGCTCAAGGGCGCGTCCTTCGACCGGCTGACATCCAAGACCTATGACGGCGTCGCCATCGCGCCGCTCTATCCGCGCGCCACGGCGCCGGGCCCGCGGGCGCTGCGCGCCGCGCCCGGCCGCTGGTCCATTCTCGCGCGCGTCGACCTCGCCGAGCCGGATGCCGCCAACGCTTTGGCGCTCGCCGATCTCGAGGGCGGCGCCGACGGATTGCACATTGTTTTCGCCGGCGCCCAGGGCGCCTATGGGAGCGGCCTGCTCGACGACGGCGAGGAAGCGCTCGCCCATGTCTTCGACAAGATCCGCCTCGACTACGGAATTCCCGCGCTGGTGGAGTTCTCCCCGCGCGCTCCGAAGGCCGTCGACGCGCTGCTGCGCCTGCTCGACCGCGCCCATATAGCGCCGGGCGTCACGCGCCTGTCCTTCGGCCTCGATCCGCTCGGCGCGCGGGCGCTGCACGGCTTTTCGTCAGCTCCCTGGGGGGGGGAGGAGAGCAAGGCCTTCGCGCAGCGCGCCAAGAGCCTCGCCGACGCCGGCTATCGCTTCGGGACCGTCGCGGCCGACGCTCGCGTGATCCATGCGGCCGGCGGGACGGAGGCGCAGGAGCTCGGCTTCGCGCTCGCCGCCGCGCTCGCCTATCTGCGCGCGCTGGAGGAGGGCGGCCTGCCGCTGGAGGAGGCGCGTTCGCTGCTCGCCTTCCGCCTCGCGGCCGACGCCGACGAATTCGTCGGCATCGCCAAATTCCGCGCGCTGCGCCGCCTGTTCGCCCGCGTCGAGGAGGTCTGCGGCCTTTCGCCGGCGCCCATCTATGTCCATGCGGAAACGGCGTGGCGCATGGTGACGCGACGCGACCCCTGGACCAATCTGCTGCGCGCGACGCTCGCCGCTTTCGGCGCGGCGATCGGCGGCGCCGACGCGATCAGCGTGCTGCCTTTCACGCAGGCGCTCGGCGCCCCGGATGATTTCGCCCGCCGCCTCGCCCGCGACACGCAGCTCGTGCTGCAGGACGAATCGCATATCCACGCCGTCGACGATCCGGCGAGCGGCTCGGGCGGCATGGAGACGCTGACCGAGGCGCTCTGCGAGCGCGGCTGGGAGGAGTTCCAGCGGCTCGAGGCCGAAGGCGGCCTGACGACGGCGCTGGAGAAGGGCTCTTTCCAGGGCCGCGTCGCCGAGGTCGCGGGCAAGCGCGCGCAAAGCGTCGCGCGGGCGCGCGACAAAATCACCGGCTGCAATGCTTTTCCGGACATTGGCGAGGTGCCCGTCGCCACGCTGGCGCCCTTCGATCCCGCGCGTTTCGACGCATCGGCGCCAAACGGAGCCGTGACGTCGCCGCCGCTGCGGCCGCGCCGTCTCGCCGAGCCTTTCGAGGCGCTGCGCGCGCGTTCCGACGCGGCGCTCGCGGCGAAGGGCGCGCGGCCGCGCGTTTTCCTCGCCAATCTCGGCTCCGTCGCCGTTTTCACGGCGCGGGCGAATTTCGCCAAGAATTTCTTCGAGGCGGCCGGCATAGAGGCGCTGTTCGGCGAAGAGGGCGCGGATATCGTCGCCGCATTCCGCGCGAGCGGCGCAAAACTCGCTTGTGTCTGCTCGTCCGACGCGATCTATGCGGAAAAAGCCGCCGAGGCGGCGCGCGATCTCGCGGCGGCCGGGGCGCGGGTTTATCTCGCCGGGCGGCCGGGAGAGCTCGAGACGGCGCTGCGCGCGGCGGGCGTTGCAGAATTTATTTACGCTGGCGGCGATATGTTCGACACGCTGCAACGAGCGTTCGAGGAGGCCGGGTGATGCGGGGGCTGGTTCTCTCCATTTTGGGTTCGATGATTTTGACGGGCGGAGCGCAGGCCGCTCCGCGCGAAGCGACGGGCGCCGCCGCCGAGGCGGGACGCTTCGACGGGGCCTGGACGATCGAGGTCCGCACGACCGTCGGCTCCTGCCCGGCGCTGCTGCCTGATGCGATCGAGATCAGCGGCGATCTCCTCGTCGGCACCAAAACCGTCGCGGCGACGCTGGCGAGCGGCCGCATGGCGCATTGGGGCTATGTGGAGGGCGACGGCGCGATCATGACGCGTTTCACCTCACAGGGCGGCCATGTGGCGCGCGCCCATGGCAATTTGCGCGGCAATGCGGGCCAGGGCGCCTGGTCCTCTTCCACCGACATGTGCGGCGGCTCCTGGCGCGCCCATCGCGGCGGAGCCCAGCGCGCTGAGCGGAGCGCGGTGAACTGAGCGCGCACTCCCGCCTCCCCGCGGAAGGCGATCACGAGCGTGCGGTCCGCGCGATATGAACGACGCGATTGGTTTCGAACAGCGCTTTGGAACGAACGCACACAATTGCGCGCGATCTTGGTCTCTTGCAGTCGACCGGCGGCCGTGAGGCTTTCCTTACGCTGATCTCGACGCAACCGGCCCGATCTTGGCCGTCGGAAGGCGGGCTACGAGCCAGCCGGACGACCGCGATCGGATCGGCGTTCTGCTTCCCGCGCGCCATTTCTCGCGAGCTGGGACTCGACTTTGGCGGCCCGGCGACGCTCGCCTATCGCGATCCAGGCAGCCCTGCGACGTAGGAGAGGTAAGAGTTCGTAACCGAGAAAACTCTCCCGATCCGCGGGGATGTCGGATGGATTGCGATAAATTGCCAGGGATTGGAGGTGCTCTCCCACAATTCCTCTGTGAATGGCATTCCGCTGATAGAAAATAGAAAATATCCGAATCTTTTGAAAAGATTGAAAAAGTCTTCTTTTGAATACCCAAATCTTTCTGCGGCCACTCCTCTTCCGTTTTCGAAAACAATAATGGGCTTGCTGTGCTCTAGTATTCTTGCGCCACCGAGCAGTGCGTTATACTCCGCCCCTTCGATGTCGAGTTTGATGAGAGTGACGCTCTCGGCTATTTCATCGTCCAACGTCGTGGTCTTGACGCTGATACGATTGCATGTGGAGGTGTCCCCGCTCGCAGGACGTAAGCTGGACAGTCCGTCTTCATTCGGGTAAGAAAAAAATTCTACTTCTGCGCCAGCTTCATTGCAGACGGCCTTGTTTATCCATTGTATGTTCGAGAATCCCATGTTTATTCGCTGGGCTTTCGCCATCATTTCTGGCACAGCCTCAAAAGAGTATACTCGACCTGTGGGTCCGCAACGGCGGGCCATGACTTTCGTGTGCTCGCCTCGATTGGCGCCGCAATCTACAGCTATGTCTCCCTGCTGAAGAACAGACGCGTAGATTGCTAGCGAAACTTCCTCATTCATCGAGCCCCAGTAATCATTTATCATGTATTCCGTATTAATTCTATGAATCTCGTGATAAAAGCGTTCAGGAAGACTGTCCCTTTTCAGCTCGAGTGAAGTTTCGCTGCCGCGAGCTAGAATGTCCGTCATATGGGTTCATCTCCTTTTGAAGAGGGCGCGGCGTTTCTGATTCGGAAACTCGGGCCAGGATTTGGTGGGTATGCCACACGAGAAATTTGAGGTGTTCCTAACATGACCTATGTGCGCCGTCCACGGATGCCGGTCGTTGGTTGGAGCGGCATAGTCGCGTAATTGTTCGAAAAAATTGTGAGGCTGCGCGCCGTATTCTCCTACGCGCGTGAACGGGGAGCGCGAGAGAGGCGAGAGGTCGAACGAGGAAGGACGCGCCGCATCTAGAGCGCCATCCGATCCAATAGGATCGGATGGCGCTCTAGCTTTCTTTGGAGCGAATTCTGATCGATCGAACGATTCCGTTCGATCGGAAAGCGCTTTAATGCGGCGGCGAGACACGCCGGGCTTGATTTGAGCCGGCTGACGATCGCGCGGCGACCGACGCGCCGGAGGCGGTGGCGCGATGCACGGCTCGAAACGAGTGCGCTTTCCGACTTGCTCGAAGACTGCCGCTCGCGCGCCTATTCCACGGGCAGCCGAGCGCGCCGGCGCCTGCTCAGTTCTCTTCTTCGCCGAACACCGGCAAGAGCTGCGAGGAGCGGGCCGCCTGCCGGGAGGCGACCGGCGTCGCCGCGGGCGCGGATTGCGGCAGGGCGGCCGTCAGGCCGAGGCCGTCGCGCTGATAAATATCCTCGCGGAACTGCATCACCCCGTCCGGCGCTCCCCAGGCGGTGACATAGACCCAATAGACCGGCACGGCGGGCGTGATCCTCACATCGATGCGCTCGCCGGAGCGGATCGCCTCGTCGATATGGTCGCGGTCCCAGCCGGGCGTCTCCTTCAGCAGCCAGGCGACATAATCGCGCACATTCTGCAGGCGGATGCAGCCGGAGGAGACGAAGCGGAAATCATCGCCGAAAATGCCCTTGGCCGGCGTGTCGTGCATATAGACGCCGTAAGGATTGGCGATGTCGATGCGAACCACGCCGAGCGAGTTGAAATCGCCGCCCGTGTCCTGGCGGAACTTGTAGTTCAGCGCCTCCAGCGAGTTCCAGTTGATCTGCTGCGGAGGGAGCTCGACGCCCTCCTTATTGTAGACGCGGATGTGATTGTCGGCGAGATAGTTGGAGTCCGCCTGCATCTTCGGGATCAGATCCTTGCGGATGACCGATGCGGGCACGGTCCAGAACGGGTTGAAATTGATCTGGATCGCCTTGGTCTGCATGACCGGCGACTGGCGGTCGATCTTGCCGACGCCGGCGGTGTGATGGGTGACGACATAGCCGTTCTCCACCGTCTCCACCGAGGCGGCGGGGATATTGGCCGTCACATAGCGATTGCCGAGATCGCGCGAGAAGCTGCGCAGGCGCACGAGATTGGTCTCGAGCTGACGCAGGCGCAGCTCGGCGGACACGTTGAGCGCGGCGAAGGTCTGCTGCGCGACGACGCCGGTGGCGTTGACGCCGTGACGCGCCTGGAAGCGCCGCACCGCGGCTTCCACGTAAGAGTCGAAGACGGGGCTCGCGCCCGCCTCCGCGCCGATGTCGCCGGAGACGATGAGGCGGCGGCGCAGCGCCGAGACGGCGGGCCCGTTGGAGCCGAGGCGCAGCTGCTGGCCGGCCGGCACCATGGGCCAGCCGCCGCGCGCGACGATGTCCTGCAGCTGCGTGATGGCGGTCTCGGTCGCCGCCACCGTCTGCGCGGAGAGAATGGGGGTCGTCGAGCGCGAGACGGTCAGCTTCGGATCGGCGTCGTAGCGCTGCGCCCATTCCGCCTGGCCGTCATAGGCGTCGTTTGCGGCGATCGCGCCCGGCGCTGCGGCGCAGGCGAGCGCGAGGACGAGAGCATTGCGCGAAAAGGCGGACTTCGAAAACCTACGCAAGGGGAGCTCCAATCCGACTGCGCCCTCGTCGAGGGCGAGGCCGCGGTCGCGCGGCGCGTCGATAGATTTGCGATTCTTTCGTTAAGAAGGCGCGAATAGTCCGGCGTTTTTGTGACGCGCTGCGAAATTCGCGAAGGCGCTCGACGCAGGCCCTGCGCATGACGTAACGAGAGGGCGCTTTTTCACGAATGGCAAGGTGGACGTTTGGGATCGCCGAGAGCCGAGGAGGAATGGGCCGTGCTGATGCGCGCCGCCATAGCGGGCGATTCCGGCGCCTATAAACGGCTGCTCGTGTCGCTGACCCCGGCGCTGCGCGGAATTGCGCGGCGCGATTGCGCGCGTCTCGGCCTCGATGTCGGCGAGGCGGAGGATGTGGTGCAGGAGACGCTGCTCGCGATCCATTTGAAGCGCGACAGCTGGGACATGGGAAGGCCGATCGGCCCGTGGATCATGACGATCGCGCGCAACAAGCTCGTCGACGCGCGCCGAAGGCGCGGCGCCAAGGCGCCTTTGCCGATCGACGATGCGTTCGATCTCGCCGCGCCCGAGGCGGCGGACGACGGGCTCGACCGGCAGGACGTCGACCGCTTGCTCGGCGAGCTCGGCGAACGCCAGCGCGATCTGGTGCGTTTCCTGTCGATCGACGGCCATTCGGTGAAGGAGGCGGCCGATCGCCACGGCATGAGCGAGGGCGCGGTCCGCGTGGCCCTGCATCGGGCGATCAAGACTCTGGCGGCGCTCTATCGGAAAGGCGAGAAATGAAAACGGAAGAGCTGATCGGCGCGCTCGTCGCGGACCATTCGCGCTCGCGTTTCCGCTTCGCGCAAATTTTCGCGCTGTCGCTCGCGGCCGCCGCTCTCGTCGCGGGAATCGCGCTCGTCTTTTTCGTCGGCGTGCGGCCCGATCTCGGCTCCGCGATGCTGAGCCTGCGCCTGCTCGCGAAATTCGCCGTGACGCTCAGTCTGCTCGCGGCCGGCGTCGGCCTGCTGCGGCGTCTCGCGACGCCGGGCGTCGAGCTCGGCTATTGGCGTTTCGCGCCGCTTCTGGCGCTCGTCGTGCTCATCGTCGCCGTCGTCCTCGAGCTTTTCGCCGCGCCGGCCGGCTCCTGGGGCGCACGCCTCGTCGGGCTGAACGCGCGCGCCTGCCTGCTGCTCATTCCCTTCATCGCGATCGGCCCGCTCGCAATCCTGCTGCTCGCGCTGAGGCGCGGCGCCCCGAGCCGGCCGGCGCTCGCCGGCGCCGTCGCCGGACTCGTCGCGGGCGCGCTGGCGGCGAGCTTTTATGCGGCTCACTGCCAGGACGACAGCCCGCTCTTCGTCGCGGTCTGGTATTCGCTGGCCATCGGCGTGGTGGCGCTCATCGGCTCGGCGCTCGGTTCGCGACTGCTCAAATGGTGAGCGCGCGAGAGCTGCTCCGGGTCGATGTGGCGCTGTGTGAGCGCGGCCTGTTCGAGAGCCGCGCCAAGGCGCGCGAAGCCATTGTCGCCGGCTTGGTGGAGGTCGACGGCCGCAGGATCGCCAAGCCCTCGCAGCTGGTCGCGCCCGACGCCGAGATCGTCGCGCAGGCGCCGCATCCTTACGTATCGCGCGGCGGCGTGAAGCTGGCTCATGCGCTCGAGGCTTTCGGCGTCGACGCGAAAGATTGCTATTGCCTCGATGTCGGAGCCTCCACGGGCGGCTTCACCGACGCTCTGCTGCGGGCGGGCGCGCGCCATGTCGCCGCGGTGGACGTCGGCCACGATCAATTGCATGCGAGATTGCGCGCCGACCCGCGCGTGACCTCTCTCGAAGGGCTCGACGCGCGGGCTTTGACGATGGCGCATCTCGACGAGGCGCCATCGTTGATCGTCGTCGACGCGAGCTTTATTTCGCTCGCTCTCGTTTTGCCTTCTGTGCTTGCGCTCGCCGCCGAGGGGGCGCAAATCGTCGCTCTGGTCAAGCCGCAGTTCGAGGCCGGCCGCAAGGCGGGGAAAAAAGGCGTCGTGCGCGACGAGACCATTCATGCGCAAGTCTGCGCACGCGTTCGGGAGGAGGTCGAGGCGCTCTCCTGGAGCGTTCTCGCGCTGATCGCCTCGCCGATCGAGGGCGGCGACGGAAACCGCGAATTTCTTCTTCATGCAAGGCGGATGTGATGCGGCGGCTCGTCATCGAACGTTTGGGCCATCGCGGCGAGGGCGTCGCCCGCGCGGAGGAGGGGCTCGTCTTCGTGCCCTTCGCTCTGCCGGGCGAGACCGTGCTCGTCGAAGCGGAGGGCGAGCGCGCGCGTCTCGTGGATATCCTCGAGCCATCGCCGGATCGCATCGAGCCCTTCTGCCCGCACTATGGAATCTGCGGCGGCTGCGCCGTGCAGACGCTGGCCGAGCCGGCCTATGCGCGATGGAAGCGCGGCCTCGCCGAGACGGCGCTGCGCAACGCCGGCCTCGATTGGCCCGTCGAGCCGCTCGTCGACGCCCATGGCGCCGGGCGCCGGCGCGTGACCTTCCATGCGCGCTACGAGAAAAGCGAGGCGCGCGTGGGCTTCATGCGCGCGCGCTCGCATGATCTCGTCGAAATCGACGCCTGTCCATTGCTGGAGCCGGGCCTCGTCGGCGCCCCCGCCGCGGCGCGCGCTCTCGCGCAGGCGTTGGTCGGGCGGGGCAAGCCGCTAGATATCTCCGTCACGCTGACGACGGGAGGGCTCGATGTCGATATTCGCGGCGCCGGCGCGCTCGAGGAGCGCGAGACTCTGGCGCTGCTCGAGCTCGCCGAAAGCCTCGATCTCGCCCGTCTCGCCAATCACGGGCGGCTGGTGACTCTGCGCTTCCCGCCCGGCGTGATGGTCGGCAACACGCAAGTCTTTCCGCCGCCCGGCGCTTTTCTTCAGGCGACGGCCGAGGGGGAGGGGGTCATCGCCCGCCTCGTCGCGCAGGGCGTCGGCGAGAAGGCCAAGAGAATCGCCGATCTCTTCTGCGGCGTCGGCGCCTTCGCGCTGCGGCTCGCGGCGCGCGCGCAAGTGACGGCCGTCGATTCGGATGTGGCGGCGGTGGAGGCGCTCGACCGCGCCGCCCGCACGGCGAGAGGGCTGCGGCCGATCTCGGCGCAGGCGCGCGATCTGTTCCGCCGCCCGCTGGACGCGCAGGAGCTGAACCATTTCGACGCCGTCGTCTTCGATCCCCCGCGCGCCGGAGCGATGGCGCAGGCGCAGGCGCTCGCAGGCTCCGCCGTGCGCCGCATCGTCGCCGTGTCCTGCGATCCGCAGAGCTTCGCGCGTGACGCCGCAATTCTGAGCAAGGGCGGGTATGCCGCCAAATTCATCACGCCGATCGATCAATTTCGGCATTCGCCTCATCTCGAGGTCGTCGCTCTCTTCGAGCGGTCGGCGGAGGCCGCGCCGCGCCGGCGGCTGCTGTCGCGCTAGAGTGTTTTTCGAGCGAAGTGGGAACCGGTTCGCGTGAAGAAAACACGACAGAACAAGGAGATCTAGAGTCATTCCGGTTCAATCTGAACCGGAATGACTCTAGAATCTCTCCGCGTTTTCAACGCCGAGCCGGCATTCACTTCGGATAGCGCGTTCCGCTCGAACGGAATGGTTCGAGCGATCGGAATCCGGCCTTCGCCGGCCCTAAGCTTTCGTCGACGCTCGCCAAGAGCGCGTTTTTCTACGTATGTTCACTTATGGCGGAATGGGCCGGGAAACCTAGATTCTCACAATGCCTTTCATGTGACAAAGAGCGGATTTCAGAAAGCATTTCGGGACTGGGCAGGTTATTTTTCTTGCCAGCCCCGGCGAGTTGGGCATAGGATTTGCGTCCATGTCCAGCATGGGGAGCCGGCTCCTCGAGGGTCCAGGCTCGAATCTGGAAGGAGATGGTCACATGAATGCGCTTCTCGCCGCGACATTGTGCAGTATCATCCTCGGCGGACTTCCGGTCGCCGCCGCCGCTTATGTGCGGGTCCGCCGGTCGGATGAAGCGCGTCGTCGTCGCCACTGGTGACTTTCGGAGCAAGGTGACCTTCTCTGACCGCCGTCGAAAAAGGACGCGATGACACGGCGCTGCTCGATCGGCTGAGCGCGATCGTGGGATCTGTCGGCGTCATCGTCGATCCTGCGGGCATGGCGGCCTATCTCTGCGAGCCGCGCGACGCCTTTCACGGCCGCGCTCTCGCCGTCGTCAAACCGCGAAGCGCCCGCGAGGTCGCTTCCGTTCTCGCCCTCTGCGACGAGGCCGGCGTCGGCGTCGTGCCGCAGGGAGGCAACACCGGGCTCGTGGGCGGCCAGACGCCCGATGAGAGCGGCGCGCAAATCCTGTTGTCGCTGCAAAAGCTCGACCGCATCCGCGAGGTCGATCCCGCCTCCGATACGATGACCGTCGAAGCCGGCGTCATTCTCGCCAACGCGCAGGCCGCGGCGGAGGCCGTTGGCCGTTATTTCCCGCTCTCGCTCGGCGCCGAAGGCAGCTGCACGATCGGCGGCAATCTCGCGACCAACGCCGGCGGCGTGCATGTGATCGCCTATGGCGCGACGCGCGATCTCGCGCTCGGGCTCGAGGTGGCGCTCGCCGACGGGCGGCTCCTGTCCGGACTCTCCAAGCTGCGCAAGGACAATACGGGCTATGACCTCGCCCATTTGTTCATCGGCTCGGAGGGCACGCTCGGAGTCATCACCGCCGCGACGCTGAAGCTCTTTCCGCTGCCGCGGTCACGCGCGACCGCCTTCGTCGGCCTCGCCGATCCGCGCGCCGCTCTGGCGCTGCTGGGGCTCGCCAAGGCGCGCGCCGGCTCGGCGCTGGTCGCCTTCGAATTGATCCCGCGCATCGGCGTCGAATTCGTGCTGCGACATATCAGCGGGGTTCGCGATCCGCTCGCCGGCGCGCACGAATGGCATGTGCTGATCGAGCTCGCTTCGCCCGCCGAGAGCGGCGTCGAGGAATTGCTCACCGAATTGCTCGGCGAGGCGCTGGAGCAGGGGATCGCCGAGGACGCCGCGCTCGCCGCGACGCTCGAGCAGCGCGCCGGCCTCTGGAAGCTGCGCGAGACTCTACCCGAGGCGCAAAAGCCGGAGGGCGGCTCGATCAAGCACGATGTCTCCGTGCCGCTCGAATCGATCCCCGCCTTTCTGGAGGAGGCGAACGCCCTCGTCACGGCGCATGCGCCCGGCGCGCGGCCGACGCCCTTCGGCCACATGGGCGACGGCAATATCCACTACAATGTCTCGCAGCCCGAGGGCGCCGACCGCGCCGCCTTCCTCGCCCGCCGCGAGGAGATCAACGACATCGTGCATGGGCTGGTGACGAAATATGCGGGCTCGGTCTCTGCCGAGCACGGCGTCGGCGTGCTGAAGCGCGATCTCTTGCGCAAGGTGAAGGATCCGGTGGCGCTCGGGCTGATGCGCGCGATCAAATCGGCGCTCGACCCGAGAGGAATCCTCAATCCGGGGAAGCTTCTGTAGGGGTGCGGGCGTGGCGCTTGCGGCGCTTTTGCGCCGGCGCGGCTTTGTCGGCGGCGCCGCCTTCGAAGCCCACGAGAATCTCATAGTCGTCGGCAGCCTGCGCGCCGAGATAGGGGACCGACAGCGGCTCCGAGATCACGCGGAACTCGCCGCGTGCGGCGCCTGCGGGCACGCTCGCCGAGACGTGATAGCTCTTGGAGGCGAGGATCGATTCGTCCTTCTGCCGCCGCGCGGCGATCTTCAGCGTGCCGGAAAACGAGCCCGGCTGGCCGGTGGGGCCGAGCACGGCCGCCCCCTCGACGCCGACCTTGATGAGAATCTGGTCTCCTGAAACCGAGCATTCGCGCGCAAGATGCAATAGCGAGAGCTGATAGCGAACCGAGGAATTATCCGCCCCCGGCGGCGCGCGCAGCGTGGCGGCGCCGGTGTCGATGAGGATCTCGGGACAATCGACCGCTGCGCCGGGCGCGGCCTGCACGGGCCTGTCCGACTTTTGCTGCTCCGTCTCGTCGCCGCCGAAGACCGAGAGGGGATTGGGAATGTCGAAGGCGCGGGCTCCACCCGCCGCGAGTCCCGCCGTCAGCGCGGAAATCGAGAGAATCGTGAAAAAGCGCGGCATCATCCGTCCCGTGTCCATCGGCCTTTCACCCTCTGCTCGAAGTCTTGCTTTGCTCGAAGGCTCGCGCTTGCCCCCGGCCCTCTCCCGCGGAGCGGGGGAGGGGCGCTCCATCCCTCTCGACGCACGCCTTACCGCCATCACGGCAGTTTGGCGAATCCCTCCTTGAAACCGGCCAGCGACAGCGGCAGGCCGACGCCCTCGTCCGGAGTCAAATAGATGACGAAAGTCGCGGTCTTGCCGTTCTTGAGTTGATCGACGAGCGCATCGTCCATGACGACATCGGCGACGCAGCCGGAGGGCAGGCAGCGCACGAAGCCCGTGTCGCCGATGCGGGTCTTGTCGATGGTGAGGCCGAGGCCTTTGATGAGAAGCACATTGAGCGGCGCGATGACGCGCAGCAGCCGGCTCTTGCCGTCGCTCGTCTTCAACACGACGACGACCAGATTGACATTGGCCTTGTCCTCCGCAGCCACGCTCTGAATCAGAGCGCATTGCTCGGCGGCGGCGCCGGCAGGCGTCTCGCAGCGAATCTCCCAGTCGCCAAATTTGGATTTGACCGCGCCTTGCGCGGTGGCGGGCGAGGCCGTCGCCCATGCTGCGACTGCGAAAACCAGCCCCGCGACCACATGTCGCAACCTCGCGAGCCGGAGAACGGCGGCGTGCGGCCTCATTTTCGCTCCATGTTTCGTTCGATGCGGATTCAAATGGCCCTTAGCGTCGAAACCCGGCCAAAACTGGGCGTTGCGAATAATCTCGAGGTTGGGGCTCTGCGTAGCAAATGGCCGGCGCCTGTCAAGCGGTAGGGCGCCGACGCCGCAATTTTGCGCATAGGGGGGTGGCGCGACTTTTTGTCAGGCAGACTGTGGCGCCGCAGCGATTGCGCGGCAACGCCGTTTGTGGTTGAACCCGCGTGGGAATACCTGACGGGCCGGATTTGTGGCGGGTTCGGCTCGATCAAAACAACCGGATAACAGAATCATAACGACCTTGTTCCTGAGGTCCGAGAGGCGATCTTCATGCTCATCGGCAGACGACCCACATTCCGCCGCGCAGCCTTGACGGCCGGCGCCATATGTTCCCTCCTCCTGCTCGCAGGGGTCGCATCCGCCGAGGTGTTGGGCCAGCCCACTCCGGGCGGCCTAGGCCTCCCGGCGACGGTGACCGAGGTCGGCGCCGAGACGCAATTTTTTTATAATGTCGTTCTGCTTCCCATCATCAGTTTCATCGGTCTCTTCGTTCTGGGTCTTCTCATTTATGTCTGCTGGCGGTTCAACGAGCACGCCAACCCCGTTCCCTCCAAGCTGACGCATCACACCGGGCTGGAGATCGTCTGGACGCTGGTGCCGGTGCTGATTTTGGTGTTCATCGCCATCCCCTCCTTCCGTCTGCTGGCGCATCAGATGGAGATCCCCGAGCCGAAGGTGACGATCAAGGTCACCGGCAATCAATGGTACTGGTCCTACGCCTATCCGGAGGATCAAGGCGGCGGCTTCTCCTTCGATCAGTTTCTCAAGCCCGACGCGGATCTGAAGCCCGAGAATGGCGACGTCCGCCTGCTCTCGGTCGACAATGAGGCGGTCGTGCCGGTCGGCGAGGTGGTCAAGCTGCAAGTGATCGCCTCGGATGTGATCCACTCCTACACCATTCCGGCCTTCACCATCCGTATCGACGCGGTGCCCGGCCGTCTCAACGAGACATGGTTCAAGGCCGAGAAGGAAGGCCTCTTCTACGGCCAGTGTTCGAAGATCTGCGGCAAGGATCATGCGTTCATGCCGGCCGCCATCCGCGTCGTCTCCAAGGAGAAATACGCCGAATGGCTGGTCGAGGCGAAGAAGAAGTTCGCCAAAGCCGACGACGGGCGCGTGCGCGTCGCCGTCGAGCGCGACGCCCGCTGAACGTCGAGCGATTTTCCGAGCCGTAACGAACACAACCCGAGCATTCTCCGAGGATCACGACCATGGACGCCATCTCGACCGCCGAGGCGGGGGCTCACCACGACCATCCCACCGGCCTGCGCCGCTATCTCTTCTCGACCAATCACAAAGACATCGGCACGCTCTATCTGATCCTCGCCGTCGTCGGCGGCCTCATCGGCTTCCTGATGTCGATGGCCATTCGCGCCGAGCTCGCCCATCCGGGCATTTCGGTCTTCCCGGGCATTTCCGCTCTTCTGCACGGGACCGATCCGACCAATCTCGACGCCGCCAAGAACCTCTATAATGTGTTCATCACCGCCCATGGCGTGCTGATGATCTTCTTCTTCGTCATGCCGGCGCTGATGGGCGGCTTCGCCAATTGGTTCGTGCCGATCATGATCGGCGCGCCGGACATGGCCTTCCCGCGCCTCAACAACATCTCCTTCTGGCTGCTCGCCGTGGCGCTGGTGCTGGTGGTGCTGTCGACCTTCGCGGAGGGCGCGCCGGGCTCGCTCGGCTTCGGCGGCGGCTGGGTGTTCTATCCGCCTCTGTCGTCCAACACGGGCCATCCCGGCCCGGCGATGGATTATGTGATCCTGTCGCTGCATCTGGCCGGCGCCTCGTCGATCCTCGGCTCGATCAACTTCATCACCACCATCTTCAACATGCGCGCGCCGGGCATGACGCTGCACAAGATGCCGCTGTTCGCCTGGGGCATGCTGGTGACGGCCTTCCTGCTGGTGCTGACCCTGCCCGTGCTCGCCGGCGCCATCACCATGCTGCTGACTGACCGCAACTTCGGCACCACCTTCTATGATCCGGCCGGCGGCGGCGATCCGATCCTGTTCCAGCATCTGTTCTGGTTCTTCGGCCATCCGGAAGTCTATGTTCTGATCCTGCCGGCCTTCGGCATCATCAGCCACATCGTCTCCACCTTCTCGCGCAAGCCCGTGTTCGGCTATCTCGGCATGGCCTACGCCATGGTGTCGATCGGCTTCCTCGGCTGCATCGTGTGGGCGCACCACATGTATACGGTCGGCCTGTCGCTCAACGCGCAGCGCTATTTCGTCTTCGCCACAATGGTCATCGCGGTGCCGACCGGCATCAAGATCTTCTCCTGGATCGCGACCATGTGGGGCGGCTCGATCTCCTTCCGCGCGCCGATGTGGTGGGCGATCGGCTTCATCTTCGTGTTCACGCTCGGCGGCGTCACCGGCGTCGTGCTGGCGAACGCCTCGGCCGACCGTCAGCTGCACGAGACCTATTACGTCGTCGCCCACTTCCATTACACCATGTCGCTCGGCGCGGTGTTCGGCGTCTTCGCGGGCTTCTACTACTGGTTCCCGAAGATGACGGGCTACATGTACAACGAGACTCTGTCGAAGGCGCATTTCCTGCTGCTCTTCGCCGGCATCAACCTCGTCTTCTTCCCGCAGCATTTCCTCGGCCTCGCCGGCATGCCGCGCCGCTACATCGACTATCCGGATGCGTTCGCGCTGTGGAACTATTGGTCGTCGGTCGGCGCCGCCATCGCCGCGGTCAGCGTCCTGCTCTTCTTCTACACGGTCGCGGAGGCTTTCCTGCGCAAGCGTGAGGCGGGCAATAATCCGTGGGGCGTGGGCGCGACGACGCTCGAGTGGACGCTGTCCTCGCCGCCGCCCTTCCATCAGTTCGAGACCCTGCCGCGCATCACCGGCTCGGGCCATCACTGACGCGATTCGTCGGGCCGCGGCGCAATGGCGCGGCCCGACGACATGAACGATCCGATCTCCCCGAGGACGTTGGAACGAGAACGAGAATGAGCGACGCCTCCTTCATCATCGACGACGCTTCGGCCCCGCGCGCGCCCGTCGCGGCCCCCGGCGATTATTTCGCTCTGCTGAAGCCGCGTGTGATGTCGCTCGTCGTGTTCACGGCGCTCGCCGGCATTCTGCTGGCGCCCTCCGCGCCGCACCCCTTCCTCGCCTTCGCCTCGCTGCTCGCCATCGCCGTCGGCGCCGGCGCGTCCGGCGCGCTCAATATGTGGTACGACGCCGATATCGACGGGCTGATGACGCGCACGCGCCGCCGTCCGATTCCGGCGGGCCGGCTCGGCCGCCAGGAGGCGCTCGCCTTCGGCCTGTTCCTGTCCATCATGGCGGTGTTCACGCTCGGCCTCGTCGCCAATTGGCTGGCCGCGGCGCTGCTCGCTTTCACCATCTTCTTCTATGTCGTCGTCTATACGATGTGGCTGAAGCGCTCGACGCCGATGAATATCGTCATCGGCGGCGCGGCCGGCGCTCTGCCGCCCGTCGTCGGCTTCGCCGCGGCGACTGGCGCCGTCGATCTCTCCAGCGTCGTGCTGTTCGGCATCATCTTCATGTGGACGCCGCCGCATTTCTGGGCGTTGGCGCTGGTCAAGCGCGAGGAATATGGCCGCGCCGGCATTCCCATGCTGCCCAATGTGCGTGGCGAAACGCGCACTCGGCTCGAGATTCTCGCCTATTCCATCGCGCTCGCGCCCATCGGCGTCGCGCCCTATCTCCTGGGTTTCGCCTCGCCGGTCTATGGCGTCGTGGCGCTGCTGCTCGGCGCGACGCTGATCGCCTGCGCCATCGAGGTCTATCTGCGCCGGGACGGCGAGCCGGCGCGCCGCGCCGCGATGCGCCTCTTCTTCTTCTCCATCGTCTATTTGTCCCTATTGTTCATGGTTCTGGTGGTCGAGAGGCTTATTGTCCTCTCGTCCTGGCTCGCTTGAGCGGAGGAACCCATGACGATCGGTCGACCCGAAGACACATCCGAGCGGCGAGAGGGCGTCGTCCTCACGCCCGAGCAAGCGAAGAGCCGCCGCGCGCGCAACATAGCGATCGGCGTCGCCGTGGCGCTATTCGTGGCGCTCTTCTATTTCGTCACCATTGTGAAGCTCGGCGGCAACGTCGTTCCGCGGGCGGGGTGAGGTCGGCATGAGCGAGGATCGCACAGAGAAACAGGGCGGACGCCGCGCCGGCAAAGGCGCAGGGATGCTGCTCGTCGGCTCCGTGGCCATGCTGGTCCTGTCCTTCGCCTCGGTCCCGCTCTATCGCGCCTTCTGCTCGGCCACGGGCTATGGCGGCACCACGCAGGTCGCCAAGCT
The DNA here is from genome assembly GCF_015709455.1 of Methylosinus sp. H3A. Taxonomy (NCBI): domain Bacteria; kingdom Pseudomonadati; phylum Pseudomonadota; class Alphaproteobacteria; order Hyphomicrobiales; family Methylocystaceae; genus Methylosinus; species Methylosinus sp. H3A. The sequence goes on along the minus strand of NZ_JADNQW010000005.1, from coordinate 642,448 downwards.
CGCGCCGGCCAAGCCCGGCGAGCGGCGGCTGGGCGTGCGGTTCGACGCCAATGTCGCGCGCGATCTGCCCTGGCGCTTCGAGCCGGAGACGCCCCGCATCGTGGTCCGCACGGGCGAGACGGCGACGGTCTATTACAAGGTCGTCAATCTCTCCGATCGCGAGACGAGCGGCGTCGCCGCCTATAATGTCAGCCCGGACCAGGCCGGCGCCTATTTCGACAAGCTCGCCTGCTTCTGCTTCTCGGAGCAAAAGCTCGCGCCGCATGAGAGCGCCGAATGGCCGGTGGTGTTCTTCCTCGATCCGGCGCTCGAGGCCGACGAGACGATGAATCGCGTCGAGGAGATCACGCTCTCCTATTCTTTCTTCGCCACCAAGAAGCCCAAGGAGGCGGCGAGCGAGCAGGCGACGAAGCCGAAGTCTTGAGAAGAAAACGAGAATGCGACGGGGGGCGTCCGCGGCGGGGCGAACCATCCCTAGCGAATGGAGCCCAGTGAACGAGACCGGCCCGGCCGGCGAAATCTCGAGGATAATGAACATGTCGGACGGACACGCGAAACCAAATCACGATTATCATCTCGTCGATCCGAGCCCGTGGCCGCTCGTCGGCTCGATCGCCGCGCTGTTCACCGCGATCGGCGCCATTTATTGGATGAAGGGCCTGCCGCTGCTCGGCGTCAAGATCGGCGCCCCGCTCCTGTTCAGCGCCGGTTTCGCGGGCATTCTCTTCACCATGTGGTCCTGGTGGGGCGACATCATTCGCGAGGCCGAGCACGAGGGGCATCATACCGCGGTCGTGCAGCTGCATCACCGCTATGGCGTGATCCTCTTCATCCTCTCCGAGGTGATGTTCTTCGTCGCCTGGTTCTGGGCCTTCTTCAATTCGGCGATCTTCCCGGCCGATCCGCAGATGGTCACGCGCACCGAGCTGTTCCAGGGCGTGTGGCCGCCGCATGGGATAGAGGTGCTCAATCCCTGGCATCTGCCGCTGCTCAACACGCTGATCCTGCTGACCTCCGGCGCGACGCTCACCTATGCCCACCACGGCCTGCTGCACAATGATCGCGGCGCGCTGAAGAAGGGCCTCCTCGCCACCATCGCGCTCGGTCTCATCTTCACCTGCGTGCAGGCCTATGAATACGCCCATGCGCCCTTCGCCTTCAAAGGCTCGGTCTATGGCGCGACCTTCTTCATGGCGACCGGTTTCCACGGCTTCCATGTGATCGTTGGCTCGATCTTCCTCATCGTCTGCCTCGTGCGCACCTATGTCGGCCAGTTCAAGCCCGAGCAGCATCTCGGCTTCGAGTTCGCCGCATGGTATTGGCACTTCGTCGACGTCGTCTGGCTGTTCCTGTTCGCCTCCATTTACGTGTGGGGCAACTGGGGCGGCCATATGGAATGAGCGACCGGGCCCATTTCGGCTTCTGAAAGAAGCGCCGGCGGGGAACGTCGGCGCTTCTTACGTTTCGACGCCCTCTCGCCCTCGCTAGAGTCTTTCCGTGTTTCATTGAAACACGGAAAGACTCTATGCTTTTGTTTTGACGCGCCTCCAACGCCGAACCGGTGTCCACTTCGGCTGGAAACGCTCTAAGGGATAGGACAATCATGGCCGCCGACGAATATCCTCCCGTCTCGCCCTATGTCGCCGGCCTGCTCGGTCGCTGCCCGCGCTGCGGCAAGGGGCATGTGTTCAGCGGCTTCCTGGAGCTCGCGCCCGCCTGCGAGGTCTGCGGGCTCGATCTCGCCTTCGCCGATTCGGGCGACGGGCCGGCCGTTTTCGTGATGACCATCGCCGGCTTCATCGTCGTCGGCGCCGCGCTCTATGTCGAAGTCGCCTATTCGCCGCCCTATTGGGTGCATGGGCTGATCTTTCTGCCGCTGACGGTCATCGTCTGCGCCGGCCTGCTGCGGCCAGCCAAGAGTCTGCTGATCGCGCTGCAATATTTCAACAAGGCGGAGGAAGGCCACAGGGCCGATGAGAACTGAGGCGCGCGCTCTTCTCGGGCCGGCGCTCTTCACCGCGGTCATGGTGGCGCTGCTCGCCGGCCTCGGCGTCTGGCAGCTGCGTCGCCTCGCCTGGAAAGAGGCGCTGATCGCCCGCGTGGAGACGCGCGCCGCGGCCGCGCCGGCCGAGGCCCCGCCGCGAGGACAATGGACGAATCTCTCGCCGAATGACTATGACTTCCTCCATGCGCGCATCTTTGGCCGTTTCGATCTCGCGCGCGAGGCGCTGATCTTTTCGCCGCCGCCGTCGGGCGCGGGCGTGGAGCCGGGCTATCGCGTGATCACGCCCTTCCTGCTCGACGACGGCGGGGCCGTGCTCGTCGATCGCGGCTTTCTGCCGCTCTCCCTGCGCGGGGACGCGACGCGCAAGCGCGAGCCCTCGGGCAAAATCGCGCTCACCGGCCTGCTGCGCGGCCCGCAGGCGCGCAATCTCTTCACGCCCGCCGATTCGCCGCAGGAGGGGCTTTTCTACACGAGCGACGCGGGCGCTCTCGCCGCCTATCTGAACCTTTCCGACGCCGCGCCTTTCATTCTGGAGTTAGACCCCGCCGCGCCGGCGCATGGCCTGCCGCGCGTCTATGATCACAATATCGAGCTCGCCAATAATCACCTCTCCTACGCCATCACCTGGTTCTCGCTGGCGGCGGCGGTGGCCGGCGGCTTCGCCTTCTATGCGGCGGGGCGGCTGAAGCAGCGCTGACGCGGCCATTCGTCGCGCGCGCGGCGTCTCGGCGACGAAAACCCCGCGAAGACGCAAAGGGCGCGAAGACCGGCTCTCGCCCACTTTCGGCGCCTTCGGACTTTCCCGGCGCCCGGTCGGCGGGTTAGAAGAGACGCCGTGCGCTACATATCCACACGCGGCGAAGCTCCCGAGCTCGCCTTCGAAGAAATTCTCCTCGCCGGCCTCGCCTCCGACGGCGGTCTCTATGCGCCCATCTCCTATCCGGAGCTGGGGCGCGGCGACATCGCAGCTCTCGCCGGGCTTCCCTATGAAGAGGCGAGCGCGCGCATCATCGCGCCTTTCCTCGGCGAGGCCTTCACCGGCGAGGCGCTGCGCGCGCTGACGCATGGCGCCTATGCGGGCTTCCGCCATCGCGCCATCGCGCCGCTGACGCAGATCGCCGAAAATCTCTTCGTCCTCGAGCTGTTCCACGGGCCCACGCTGGCGTTCAAGGACGTCGCCATGCAATTGCTCGGGCGCATGATGGATGCGGTGCTGGCGAGACGCGATCTGCGCGCCACCATCGTCGGCGCGACCTCCGGCGACACCGGGGCGGCGGCGATCGAGGCCTTTGCCGGGCTGGAGCGCGTCGACGTCTTCATCCTCTATCCGCATGAGCGCGTCTCCAATGTGCAGCGCCGGCAGATGACGACGGTGGCGGCCGACAATATCCACACCATCGCTCTCGAAGGCTCATTCGACGACGCGCAGTCGATCTTGAAATCGCTGTTCCGTGATCGTCCGTTCCGCGAGAGCGTCGGACTCGCGGGGGTCAATTCCATCAATTGGGCGCGCGTCGTCGCGCAGACGGCCTATTACTTCACCAGCGCCGTCGCGCTCGGCGCGCCTGCGCGCGAAGTGAGCTTCGCCGTCCCCACCGGCAATTTCGGCGATGTGCTCGCGGGCTATGTGGCCAAGCGCATGGGCCTGCCGGTCGGCCGCCTCGTCATCGGCACGAACGCCAATGACATTCTCGCGCGCACGCTCGCGACCGGGCGCTATGAATTGCGTGAGGTGACGCCGACGCAATCGCCGTCCATGGATATTCAGATCTCGTCCAATTTCGAGCGTCTGCTGTTCGACGCCTATGGTCGCGACGCCGCGCAGATTCGTGGGCTCATGGGCGCGCTGGAGCAGTCGAAGGGCTTCACCGTCGCTTCGGCGCCGCTCGAATCCATTCGCGCCGAGTTCGAGGCGAGCTCCGCATATGAGGCGGATACGACGGAAGAGATCGCCCGCACCTATCGCGAGACCGGCTATATTCTCGATCCGCATGCGGCGACCGGCGTGCATGCCGCGCGAAAGCGTCTGGCCATCGACCCCTCGACTCCGATCATCTCTCTGGCCACCGCCCATCCGGCGAAATTCCCGGATGCGGTCGAGAAGGCGATCGGCAAGAGGCCGCCGCTGCCCGAGCATCTCGCGCATATTCTGACCGCGCAGGAGCGCTTCACCGTGCTCGACAATGATGTGACGAAGGTCGCGACCTTTATTTCCGAGCGCGCCCGCGCGGCGCGCGCAGCGGCGTGAGAGGACGGCCATGGCGCTCTTCGGCCTCGTCCCCGCCTATCGCGATCTGGCGCTGCGCGGCGATGGCGTCTATCTCCGCGGCTCGGAGATGCGCGATTTCGTCGCCTGGGCCTCGCTCCGGGAGCGCAGCCGCGCCTTTTTGACGCCCTGGGAGCCGAGCTGGCCCTCGGATGATCTCACCCGCGCGAGTTTCCGTTATCGCGTGCGTCGTCATGCCGAGGAGATGGCCCGCGACGAGGCCTATTCCTTCTTCGTCTTCCGCGAGGCGGATGATGTTCTCGTCGGCGGGCTGACGCTCGGCCATGTGCGGCGCGGCGTGTCCCAGGCGGCGACGCTCGGCTATTGGATGGGCGAGCCCTATGCCGGCAAGGGCTATATGTCCCGCGCCGTGCGGGCGGCGCTCGACTACGCCTTCAATCGTCAACGCCTGCACCGCATAGAGGCCGCCTGCCTGCCGTCCAACGCCGCCTCTATCCGCCTATTGGAGCGCAATGGCTTCAAGCAGGAGGGCTTCGCGCGGGCCTATCTCAATATCAACGGCCAATGGCGCGACCATCTCCTCTTCGCCCGGCTCGACAGCGATCCATCGCCGGTGGGCCGGCCGGTCTGAGCCGGCCGCGCAATTGTCGTCATTCGAGGCAGGCGGCAGGCCTCACCCGGAGTCCGGGACAATGATTCGATAGCGCCGCGTCATTGCGAGCGCAGCGAAGCAATCCGGGGCCGTGGGGCGGGAATGACGCCCCTCTCGCGGCGGGACGCGTCCTCAGCGCGTTTCGAATCCGCACAGCCGAGCCCCGATTTTCTCTGGCACACATCTCTCAGCCTATCCTTCGACATTGCCATCCGCGTTTCGAAACGGGACGGCAAGGCGTAAAAAAGGGTAGCGTATTCATGTCGTTCCAGCGTAACCAGGCGTTCCAGGGCATCGAGGAGGTCATCGTCGGCGGCGCGCGCATCGCGCGTCTCGATCTCGCCGAGACCGCGCGGCTGATGATCGAGGCGGCAGGCCGCCCCGCGCGGGAGAGCGGGCCCTTTTATCTCACCTCCGTCAATGGCGAGGTGCTGGCGCGCCGCCGCGCCAGCCGCGATTTCGCCGAGCTCGTCGATCGAGCCGATCTCATCAGCGCCGACGGCCAACCGCTCGTCTTCGCCTCCCGTCTCCTGGGCGCGCGGGCGCTGCCGGAGCGCGTGGCGACGACCGATCTCTATCCGCTCGTCGCCCAAATGGCTGAGCGCGAGGGCGTCACCTTCTACCTCTATGGCGCGACGGAAGAGATCAATCGCGCGACCTATGAGGTCACCAAGCGCCGCTTTCCGGGCCTGCGCATCGTCGGCCGCTCGCATGGCTATCTCAGCGGCGAGGAGCTGGAGCGCAAGATCGACGAGATCGACGAGCTCGCGCCCGATATCGTCTGGCTCGCGCTGGGCGTGCCGCGCGAGCAGGAATTCGTGGCCAAGTGGAGCGATCGCCTTGGAAACGTCAAAGTGATCAAGACATCTGGGGGCCTGTTCGATTTCCTGGCCGGCGCCAAGAAGCGCGCCCCCAAGTGGATGCAGAAGGCTGGCCTGGAATGGGCGTTCCGTCTGCAGCTCGAGCCCGGCCGGCTGTTCTTGCGCTATGTGACGACGAATCCGATCGCGTTGCTGTTGCTATTACGCCACACGCATTGACCGTCCTCGCACATCCGCCGGCGCGTCGAAGCCGGCGGGCGTCCGAAGCCGCTTTGTAACGAGTTCGGCTTTCGGGTCCCCGGCGCGTCGCGCCACTCCGCCAGCGCCGGGGACGAAGCCGATTATCGGCGATTTCTCAAAATGGGAAAGAGTGACGGCCTTCGACTCTTCGGGCTAAAACCCGGTCAAATCCGCCCCTGCAGCCGGCTCCACAGCGCGTTTTCGGCGCTGAACACATAGTCGAGCCGCGCGCTGGTCACCGTCCGCGCGCCTTTGGCGATCAGCCAATCGGCGAATTGCGGCGCGGACTCCGCCGGGGCCGAGAAAGTCGCGAAGCCGCCGTCGCCGCGCTCGCGCAATTCGACGGAAAATTTCTCCGCCGCCTCTGCGATCAGCGCATCGTCCAGCGCGGGCAGGCGCGCGCGGATCTCGCGCGTCGTACGCGCCAGCTCCTCGGCGGCTATGCGCGAGAGAATGATTCGCGCCGCCTCCCGCGCCCGCGGCGTCCAGGGCGCGGCGAGCGAGGCGACGAGATTGGCCTGCGAGCGCAGGATCACGCCATCATCCAACGTCTTCAGCGCATTGGCGACGAGCGTCGCGCCAGTGGTGGTGATGTCGACGATGAGATCGGCGGAGCCCGCCGCCGGCGCGCCTTCGGTGGCTCCGGAGCTCTCGACGATGCGATAATCGCCGACCGCATGCTTGGCGAAGAAGCGGCGCGTCGTATGCACATATTTGGTGGCGACGCGCAGGCCGCGGCCATGGCGGGCGCGAAAGCCGGCCGAGACATCGGCGAGATCGGCCATGCTCCGCACATCGATCCAGGCCTGCGGAACGGCGACAACCACATTGGCCTTGCCGAAGCCGAGCGGCGCCAAAATCTCCACCTTGCTCGCCGCATCGGGAATCGTCTCGCGCACGAGGTCTTCCCCCGTCACGCCGAGATGCACGTCGCCGCTGGCGAGCCGCGCTGTGATCTCGGAGGCCGAGAGAAAGGCCGCCTCCGCGTCCTCGACGCCGGCGAGCTGGCCGCGATAGTCGCGCGCCCCGCGGCCCTGCGTCACCTCTATGCCGGCGCGGGCGAAGAAGGCGTTGGCGTTCTCCTGCAGCCGCCCCTTGGAAGGAACGGCGACGATCAGTCTGTCGGTCGGCGTCATGCCGCGCGTCCTTTGCGCGCCGTGAGGCGATCGACCCATATGGCCGCGCCGACGGCGGGTATGTCCTGTTTGGCGCCGAGCGTCTTCAGCAGGCGGTCGTAGCGGCCGCCGCCGATGAGCGGCGGACCGGCGGGCTCGAGACGCGCCTCGAAGACGAAGCCCGAGTAATAATCGAGCCGCCGCGCGAAGCTCGCCGAGAAGCGCACGCGCTCCAGATCGACCCCGCGCGCGGCGAGAAAGCCCGAGCGCGTGTCGAGCGAATCGAGCGCCGCGGAAAGATCGAGCGAGGCGTCGGCCGCGAGCTTGCGCAGCGCCGCGGAGGCCTCGTCGATCTGGCCCTGCACGGCGAAGAAGGCGTCGACCAGCGCATGGGTCTCGGCGCTCACCCCAGCGCCGCCGGCGAGAGCTGCCTGATCGAGAAAGCGCTCGGCGATCTCGCCGGCGCTGCGGCCGCCGACCGGCGATATGCCGGCGATGGAGAGCAGATCCTCGACGAGCGCGCGCGCCTCTTTGGCGTCCACTTTCTCGAGCGCGGCGAGCACGCCGGCGTGCTCCTTGCCATTGGCGGGGGGAGCGAAAATCTCGGCGAGGGATTCGCCGCGGGCGTGTCCCGTCTCGAGGCGCCGGCGCCAGGCGGGCGGCAGGTCGAGCCGGTCCAGAAAGGTCGAGACGAGGCCGGCGTCGCCGGTCTCGACATCGAGCGCGCCGCCGCCCGCATCGGCGGCGGCCTCGAGCGCGGCGGCGAGGATTTCGGCGTCGGCGGCCTCGCGATCGTCGCGGCCGAAGCTCTCGAGCCCGGCCTGCAACAGCTCGCCTGTCCCCGCCTCGCCCTCTGCGGGGAAGCGGAACACCGTGCCGCCATAGGCAAAGCTGGCGGGCGCGGCGGCCGCCGGCGAAGCGAGATAGGCGAGGCAGACGGGAATGGTGAATTCCGGCCGAAGGCAGACGTCGGCCCCGGCGGCGTCGCTGGTGAGATAGAGGCGGCCGCGGAAATCCTCGCCCGAGCGGTCGAGGAAGACGCCGGCCGGCTGCAGGATCGCCGGCTCGCAGCGGGCAAAGCCCGCGCGCTGGAACGACGCCAATATCGCGTCGAGAGCGTCGCCGCTCGAAAAATCGGTTTTCGCCGCCTCGTTCACGCCTTTGCCCCTCTTTTGCGGCCCTTCCTTAGCAAGGGCGGAGGACATTGGCATCCGCTTTCCGGAGGGAGAGTGAACGAAGCGCCGGCGCGGTCAGAACTTGCACTCTTTCGGCAGCTTCTCGTCCGACCAATCGGCGAGCGGAATGGTCTGCGCCTTGATCTCCAGCTTCTTGCCGTTGCGCGTCCCCTTGCCGGAAAGGAAGTTGAGATCGCAGCTTCCGCCGGCGTTGGGGTCGAGCGTGTCGCGCGCCGTATAGGTGAGGCCGGCCACGACAAGCGCGCCATTGCGGCGCACCACTGTCAATGTCTGGCTCCAGCGGTCGCGGCCGATCGAGTCATTCTCGGATTTGACGAGCAGCGAGCCTTTGTCGTTCACGGCGAGCGAGGGCCGCGTTCCCGCCATGGAGCCGGCCCAGGCGGCGTTCTTCTTCACCAAGCTCGGCTTGGCCCCGGCGACGAGCGCGTTCCGCTCGAGGCCGAGATAGACATAGAGATCGGCGCCGTCGTCGAGATTGTCGACGAGCAGAGCCAGATCATAGCCGCCGCCATCCGAGAGAAAGAGCGTCGTCGCCGAGAGCACGCGCTCGAGGCCGGGCGTTTGGGCGAGAGCGGGGAAGGGGGCGAAAAGGACGGCGGCGAGAAAGGCGAGACGAAAGCGCATTCGAAAAAAGCTCCGATGAAATCGGTCGCTGAGCGGGCCCTCATCCGACCCGGCTTTGCCGGGCCACCTTCTCCCGCAGGCGGGAGAAGGAGTCGCGCGTCGAGACCGCCGTCTCAGCTCCGACATACTAGAACAGAAGGGCGTTTCCTTCTCCCGCTTGCGGGAGAAGGTGGCCCTTGCGAAGCAAGGGTCGGATGAGGGCCCGCCGGGCGAGCCCTATCTGTCGTGTCACTCGCCGGCGTTGGCGGCCTCGGCCTTTTCCTTGGCCTCGAGGTCTTCGCCGGTCTGCTGATCGACGACGCGCATGGAGAGGCGCACCTTGCCGCGATCGTCGAAGCCGAGCAGCTTCACCTTCACCTTGTCGCCTTCCTTCACCACATCAGTCGTCTTGTTCACGCGCTGCTTGGAGAGCTGCGAAATGTGGACGAGGCCGTCCTTGGCGCCGAAGAAATTGACGAAGGCGCCGAAATCGGCGGTCTTCACCACGGTTCCCTCATAGATCTGGCCGACCTCCGGATCGGAGGCGATCGACTTGATCCAATTGATCGCCGCCTTGATCGAATTGGCGTCGGAAGAGGCGACCTTCACCGTGCCGTCGTCCTCGATATTGATCTTGGCGCCGGTCTTCTCGACGATCTCGCGAATGACCTTGCCGCCGGTGCCGATCACTTCGCGGATCTTGTCGGTGGGGATCTTCAACGTCTCGATGCGCGGCGCGAACTCGCCGAGCTCGGCGCGCGAGGTGGTGAGCGCCTTGGACATCTCGCCGAGGATGTGCAGACGGCCGTCGCGCGCCTGGGCGAGAGCGACGCGCATGATCTCCTCGGTGATGCCGGCGATCTTTATGTCCATCTGCAGCGAGGTCACGCCTTCCGACGTGCCGGCCACTTTGAAGTCCATGTCGCCGAGATGATCCTCGTCGCCGAGAATGTCGGACAGAACCGCGAAGCGCTCACCCTCGAGGATGAGGCCCATGGCGATGCCCGCCGTCGGCTTCTTCAGCGGCACGCCGGCGTCCATCAGCGCGAGCGAGGAGCCGCACACCGTCGCCATCGACGAGGAGCCGTTGGATTCGGTGATCTCCGAGACGACGCGCAGCGTGTAGGGGAATTCGGCGGCGGCCGGCAGCATCGGGCGAATGGCGCGCCAGGCGAGCTTGCCATGGCCGATCTCACGGCGGCCGGGCGATCCCATGCGGCCGGTCTCGCCGACGGAGTAGGGAGGGAAGTTATAGTGGAGCAGGAAGCGCTCCTTATAGGTTCCCTCGAGCGAGTCGACGAATTGCTCGTCCTCGCCAGTGCCGAGCGTCGCGACGACCAGCGCCTGCGTCTCGCCGCGGGTGAACAGCGCCGAGCCATGCGCGCGCGGCAGCACGCCCACTTCGGCGACGATCGGGCGCACCGTCTTCACGTCGCGGCCGTCGATGCGAATGCCGTCGTCGAGAATGTTCCAGCGCACGACCTTGGCCTGCAGATCGTGGAAGGCCTCGGCGACCGCCTCCTTGGAGAATTGCGCCTCGCCTTCCGGCAGCAGAGCGGCGAACACCTTGCCCTTCACCGCGTCGACGGCGGCGTAGCGGTCCTGCTTGACGGTGATCTTATAGGCATGCCGCAGCTCGGCCTCGGCGAGGGCGGCGACGGCCGCGTTCACCTCGGACTTGTCGACCACCACGAGGTCGCGCGGGTCTTTGGCGGCGCGCTCGGCGAGGCGAATGATCGCGTCGATCACCGGCTGGAAGCCGCGATGGCCGGTCATCACCGCCTCGAGCATCAGATCCTCGGAGAGCTCCTGCGCCTCCGATTCGACCATCAGCACGGCGTCGGAGGTGCCGGCGACGACGAGGTCGAGCGTCGAGAGCTTGGCTTCCTCAATGGTCGGATTGAGCTTCAACGCGCCGTTGATATAGCCGACGCGCGCGCCGCCGATCGGGCCCATGAAGGGAATGCCGGAGAGCGTCAGGGCGGCTGAGGCCGCGACCATGGCCAGAATGTCCGGATCATTCTCGAGGTCGTGCGACAGCACGGTCACGATCACCTGGGTGTCGTTGCGATAGCCGTCGGGGAACAGGGGGCGGATCGGACGGTCGATGAGGCGGGAAATCAGCGTCTCGCGCTCGCTCGGGCGGCCTTCGCGCTTGAAGTAACCGCCGGGAATGCGGCCGGCGGCGAAGGCTTTCTCCTGGTAGTTGACGGTCAGCGGGAAGAAGTCCTGGCCGGGCTTGGGCGCCTTGGCCGAGACGACGGTCGCGAGCACGGTGGTCTCGCCCCAGCTGGCGAATACGGCGCCGTCGGCCTGACGGGCGATCTTGCCCGTCTCGAGCACCAGCGTGCGACCCGCCCAGTCGAGCTCTTCGCGATGGATCTGGAACATGTCTTTCGTCTTTCTCTCATGACGCGCCTCATCGCGCGTCGGTGCGGGCGAGGCGTCATGGGCAAGACGGCGAGAGGCTGCGGGGCGGGATTTTCGAGACGCGAAGCCGCGAACGCTTCGAAATATCCTCGCCGCAGCGTCCGGCGATCCTGCCATGACGATCCTGCCGAGGGTACGGCGGCGCGGCCCTATGCCGCCCGCCGAACGATGGGGAAGGGCCGCCCTTTCGCGCATCCCTTCCGGTAATGAAGCGGCCGACGAATCGATCGGCCGAACTCTCTTTTCATACGCGAAATCGCGGCGAACCGCGATCTCGCTTTCTGTCGGCCTCTTTCGAGGCTCGCCCGCCGGGCGGGCGTGAGCTCAGCGGCGCAGGCTCAGCGGCGAATGCCGAGACGCTCGATGATGGAGCGGTAGCGCGGCTCGTCCCTCGACTTCACATAATCGAGCAGCTGACGGCGCTGCGACACGAGCTTCAAGAGACCGCGACGCGAATGATTGTCCTTCACATGGGTCTTGAAATGCCCGGTCAGATTGGTGATGCGCTCGGTGAGGATGGCCACCTGCACCTCGGGCGAGCCGGTGTCGTCCGGCTTGGTCGCATATTCCTTGATGAGCGCCTGCTTGCGCTCTGCCGTGATCGACATCGGTAAAGTCCTTTTCTGATGGTGGTTGGTCCGCAGGCCGCGGCCGGGGCCGGGATGTCGTCCAGCGAGGGTCGCCGCGAGCGGAGCCGCCCAGGCAAACCCGAGCGCGCGAGCGGCTTATAGCAGAAAAGGGGGGGAAGGATAGGGGCGCGGCTCCGTGCCGGCCGGGGGCTGGTTCGACCCCGCGTCGCTACGGGGCGAAAGAGAAAACTCTGCTCGTCGTGGCGGGATATCGAGCGATTATTTCCGCCGGAAGCGCTCCAGCAAGGTTTTATATCCATTTGATCGCTGTCACAAATCATCAGTATAACAGTCACTTGAAGGTCTTTGTCCGCTTGGGCCCCGCCGGGGTGAGGAGACGCATTTTACATGTCGGCCGTTCTCACGGCGCTCGCGCCGATTTTCCTTCTGATCTTTCTGGGCTATGCGCTCCGCCATCGCCGCCTGCTGGCGGAAGAGTTCTGGCTTCCTTGCGAGCGGCTCAATTATTTCTGCCTGTTTCCCTCGCTGATGTTCGCTCAGATCGGGACGGCCGATCTCGCCGATTTGCCGCTGCGCGCCATCGCCGCGACAGTGCTCGGCGCGGCGACTGCGGGCGGGGCGCTGATCTTCGCCGGCCGGCTGTGGCGTCCGCAGGCCGGGCCGACCTTCTCCTCCGTCCTGCAAGGGGCGGTGCGACCCAATACTTATGTCGGCGTCGCCGCGGCCTCCGCCGTTTTCGGCCGGCCGGGGCTGATGGCGACATCCATCGCCATCGCCATTGCCATTCCGCTGTTCAATATTCTCTCGATCCTGATCCTCGCCCTCTATGGCGAGCAGAAGAGCGCCGACCCGCGTCGTTTGGCGCGCTCGATCGCCGGCAATCCGGTGGTCGTCTCCGTGCTCGCAGGCGCGCTGGCGAATGTGTCGGGTCTTCCTCTGCCGGCCGTCGCGCTCGACACGCTGCATGTTCTGGGCGCCGCCTCTCTGCCGCTCGGCCTGCTCTCGGTCGGCGCGGGTCTCGATCTCGGCGCGGCGCGCGTCTCTTTCGGCCCCGTGCTGCAGTCCTCCGCGGTGAAGCTCGTCGCTCTGCCCTTCTTCGCCTATTGGATCGGGGCGGGGCTCGGATTGGACGACGCGACGCTGAGCGGAATGGTGCTGTTCAGCGCGCTGCCCTGCACGCCGTCCGCCTATATATAATGGCGCGTCTGCTCGGCGGCGATCATCGCGTGGCGGCCGGCATCATCAGCGTGCAGACGCTCGTCGCCGGCGTCACCATGCCTTTGGCGTTGGCGCTCTCCGGCGGCTGATCCGGCGGCGCCTCAGACGCCCTTGTCCTCGCGCAGCACATTTCCGTCGCCGCGCAGAATTTCATCGACGAAATTGCGCGATTCCGGCGTCTCTTGCGAAAAAGCCTCCGCCGAAAAGCTTCCGGCGAGCAGACCCGCGATGGCGCCGCAGAGGCCCGCCCAGGCCAGCTGCTCGATGTCCGGCGGCGCCTGGTCGAAGACGAGCGTCACCGCCATGGTCGCGAGGCCGGCCAATTGGCCGATCATCGCGTCCCGGTCCTGAGCGCGCGCGAACAGCGCGAGGCCGACGAGCGGAACCAGACCCGCCGCCGACAGAGCGAGCGCGATCCCGACCAGAGTGCGGGCGTCTATGGCGTTGGCGGCGCTCGTCGCCGAGCCGAGCGCCGTGACCCCGACCAGCGCCAGCCGGGTGATCGCGAGGCGGCGGCTCGTCAGAGCGGATTCGGCGCGCAGCCGATAGAGCGCGTCATGGCCGACGGCGGCGGCGCAGGCGTGCAGGCTGGCGCTCGCCAGCGCGAGGCCCGCGGCGATGATCCCGGAGGCGAGCAGGCCGGTGAGCGCCGCGCCGAGCTTGGCCAATTGCGGCAGACCGCCGATGAGATATTCCGCGCGCACGGAAATATCCGCGGGGCGCAGCGGCGCGCCCGGCGGCAGCTTGCGGACGAGGCAGGCCGCGCGCGCCTGCGCCGGACCGTCGACCTTCGCGCCGCAGATCTGCACGAGATCGTGGGCGCTCGCGGAATAGATGGCGTCCGGCAGCCGCTCCGGCGTCTGGCCGACGACGACATGGGAGACGATCAACGCCGAGGAGGCGACCGTCGCCGTGATCAGCGCCGCCGCGACTAGCGTCCAGAACATCGCCGCGACGCCGGCCCGTCGCGCCGCCGCCGCGTCTTTCGTCGCCACGGCCGGGGCCAGGGCGGGCGCCAGCGTCGCCAAGCCGAGCGCGAGACCGAGCGCCGTGGTGATCTCGAGAGCGAGGGGCGCCGGCCGGGCGAGCCGCCAACTCTCGATGATGCGCGCCGCCTCGCTCCAGGCGGCCTCGTCGCCGACGAGCGGCAAGGGAGTCGGAAAGCCTTCGAGCATCAGGGCGATCTGCGGCAGGGCGAAGCCCGCGATGAGCACGCCGGCGGCGGCGCAGGCGCTCCACAGCACGCCGCCGACGCCGCCCGGCCCGGCGATCAGCAGGATCGCCGCGCCGATGAAAAAGGCCGCGAAAGGCCGTCCCGCGCCGGTGAAGCCGACCAGCGCGTCCACCGCCGTCTGATAGCCGGCCAGCGCGACGATCGCCGAGGTGAGAGCGGCCACGACGATCATGCCGAGCCGCGGCTCCATGCGGGAAAAGCGCGCGGCCAGCAGGTCCGAAAGCGAGAAGGCCCCGGTCTTGCGCAGCATCGGCCCCGTCGCCGCGCCGATGAGCGCGACCCCGAGCAGCAGGCCGAGCGTCACGCCGAGCGGCGAGCCGGCGCCGGTGAGCCGCGCCGCGAAAGGCGCCGCGAGGCCGGCGACGAGCGCCGCCTGCGCGAAGCCGGCGTAGGCGGCCGGCGCCGCCCGTCCCGCGGCGTAGTAGAAGGAGACGCGCATCGAATGCAGTAGGAAACCGAGCGCCGCCAGAGCGACGACGGTGAAATAGGGTGAGACCAGCGCCACCAGCCGCTCCGGCGCGCCGACGCGGTCGAGCAGAGCGACGAGTCCATAGGCGGAGGCGAAAGTCGCGATCGCCAGCGCGATGCGGCCGTCGAGCCTGGCCCGGTCCTCGAAATTCTCCTCCTCCGCCGAATTGCGCATGGCTCGCCTCCTCCCGCGAGCCTAGCCGAGCGAGGCGCCGAAAACCAGCGCGCGCGGTCCCTGAGACGCGGCTCGGCGTCTGTTGGCCCCGACTTCGCATGTCCCGCGGGCGATCGAAAGGGAGAGATGCGGCAATGCAGCAGGCGAGTTTTCGCAGGATCGACGTCACCATGGCGCGCGATATCATCGGCCGCGGCCGCGCGCTCGTCATCGATGTGCGCGATCCGGAGTCTTTCGCGCGCGGGCACATAGACGGGGCCGAGCTGGCGACGCGGGAGAACATCTCCTCCTTCGTCACGCTGACGCCGAAGGACCGGCCGGTCGTCTTCTGCTGCTATCATGGCAATTCCAGCCAGGCCTACGCCAAATATTTCGTCGAGCAGGGTTTTCGGGACGTCTACAGCCTCGACGGCGGCTATGAGGCCTGGGCGCTGGCCGAGCGGACCGCCCCTGCGTCCGTCGCTTTGAGCCCGGCGCTCGAAGCCTTCCTCGCCGAGCACGGCTTCTCGCCCGGCGACGTCGCGGGCCGAAACAAGGACAATGTGACGCCGCTGATGGTCGCCGCGCGCGTCGCGCCGCCCGCGCTGGTCGCCGAGCTGCTGCAGGCGGGCGCCGATCTCCATGCGACCAATGTGGACGGCAATCAGGCGCTGTGGCTCGCCTGCGTCGGCGAGATAGAGGAGAATATCGCGCTGCTGATCCGCGCCGGGATCGCCATTCAGCACATAAATGTGAATGGCGCGACGCCGCTGATGTTCGCCGCCTCCTCGGGCCGCGCCCGCGCGGTGGCGCAATTGATCGCGGCGGGCGCCGACCCCTCCTTCGAGACCGATCTCGGACTCACGGCGCTCGACATGGCCTCGACGAAGGAATGCCTCGATCTGATGCGCGCGGAGGTGAAGCGCCGCAAGGCCGCGGCGACTGCGCCGTGAGGTTCACGCGTCCTTGCCGCTGACGCCGGCGCTCGAGAAGGTCGCCATGCCGCTGTGGCAGGCGAGCGCCGCCTTGACGAGGCCGATCGCCAGCGCCGCGCCGGAGCCCTCGCCGAGCCGCATGCCGAGATCGAGCAGCGGCTTTTTGCCGAGCCGCTCCAGCACCTCTCTATGCGCGCCCTCCGCCGACACATGGCCGGCGAGGCAATGGGCGATCGCGTCCGCATCCATGGCGTGCAGCAGCGCCGCCGCGGCGCAGGCGACATAGCCGTCGAGCAGCACGGGGACGCGATTGCGCCGCGCGGCGAGAATCGCGCCCATCATGCCGGCGATCTCGCGGCCGCCGAGCCGGCGCAAGATTTCCAGCGGATCGGACAAATGTCCGGCGTGGAAGTCCAGCGCCGAATCGATGACGGCGTTCTTGCGGGAAAGGCCCGCGTCGTCGAGGCCGGTTCCGCGCCCGGTCCAGCGGCTCGCGGGGCCGCCATAGAGCGCGGCGTAGATCGCCGCCGTCGAGCTGGTGTTGCCTATGCCCATCTCGCCCGGCGCGAGCAGGTCGATCCCGCCGTCTGCCGCCTCCATGCCATAGAGCAGCGTGCCGGCGGCCTCGCGCTCCTCCATCGCGGGGGCCTCGGTGAAGTCGCGCGTCGGATGGTCGAGCGCCAGCTCGAAGACTTTGAGGCCGATTCCATGGGCCTTGCAGATTTGATTGATCGCCGCGCCGCCGGCGGTGAAATTATCGAGCATCTGCCGCGTCACGGCGGCGGGAAAGGCGGAGACGCCCTTGGCCACGACGCCATGATTTCCCGCGAAGACGGCGACGAGCGGCCGCTCGATCGCAGGCGGGGCGCGGCCCTGCCAGGCGGCGAGCCATTCGACGATCTCCTCCAGCCGCCCGAGCGCCCCCGGCGGCTTGGTGAGCTCGGCGTCCCGCCGCCGCACGGCGTCGACGCTGTCGCGGCAGGGGGAGGGGAGGTCGGCGAGGAGAAGGCGGATGTCGTCGAAGGGCGTGCTCATGCGGCGTGGGTGGCGCATGGCGGGGGCGGGAGTCAAGCGGGGGAGGGGAAGCAGCGCGATCGGGTGAAGGTTTCCTCATCCTGAGGAGCCCGCCCAGCGGGCGTCTCGAAGGACGAGGAAACCTTCATGCGGCGTCTACTGGAGCTCGCCCTCGTGCTACGTTCACGAACGGCGAGGTCGCGCCATAACCGGTCGTTCGCCCGCAGGGTTCCATACTGGCCGGCTAAGCGAATTTATTCGTTGTTACTTACCCTCACAGGGGCTGGCCGCGTGACTTCGCGCCGCGGCGACCGCTTCCGGGATCGGTCTGGTCATACACCACCAATGATCGGCAGAACCGTCTTCACCGTGAAGGGGAATCTGACCGTGCAGGCCAATCATCCAAGCAGTAAATCCTTCGTTCATGGGACTCTGTACCCCGGAGTATCTGAAGCTGCCGCGCCCCAGGTCGCAATTCACGCGGGGCGCTTCTGGAGGGAAGAGATGGGAAACGCTGGCCCACACGGAGGCCTCAGCCTCGGGGCGGATCATGGACACGTCAGGGGCCATTTCATGAGGAAGCGGCTTGCCGTAGTGATGACGATAGAGGCCCTTTACAATTAACTGTAAGAGTCGGCTAATCTTGTCGGCATCGATCATAATTGCGTGCATCGGCTGCAAAATTCCGTTGATCTTAGTCAAAACTGGCGGCGCATCGATGTTCAACTCTTTCCGAAGCTTCCGGTTCCGATCAAGCCGAGGCTGGACTTTCTCACGGCGATAGCGGTTCGCTTCTGGGTGTCTGCTTCCGATCAAGAGTGTACTACCGATGTAAAGCTCAAGCTTGGACTTTTCATTATTGCAACATTTACATGCAGCAACTTGAGGTATCCGCAAGCCCGCCCCGCGCTCAGTGTCGAGGAAAAACGATGTTGCAATGACATGGTCGTTGGTTGATGAGCAGCTAGGCTTACCGCAGTAGGCACAATCCTTCCCTTTGTATCGTTTGCTAGCGCCCATGTCCTATTGTCGCCTCGTTTAGCCACGGTGAAAAGAGCCGAGTTAGACTTTTGCAGTGATATAAGTGCGATGGTATTTGATCCACAAACCACATGCAGCGAGCCCTTGTCATCCACACCGGTGCCCGTGGCTATTCAGCGAACGTCCCCTTCGGGTCACGAACGGAAATTCAAACCGAAACTCCCCTGCGTGCATCGCCCACCCCTAAAACCACAAATCCCGCACACATCGCCCATCCCCCGGCAGATCGTCGAATGTCTCCAGCCCGTCGAAATAATCGATCGCCAGATTTGCCACCTCTTCCGGCGGCGCGAGGCGGAGATTGACCGCCATGCGGCGGCGGCCGTCCGCGTCGAGGCGCAGGCCGCGCCAGCACAGCACGCAGCCGCAGGTCGGACAAAAACGGATTTCGAGAGCGGGCGCGGCCACGCCGATGCGCGTGTAGGCGCGGGTCTCGCCGAAAATGCGAATCCGCTCGCCTTCGTAATCATAGGCCCATAGCGCGCCATAGCGGCGGCAGAGCGTGCAATTGCAGGCGGTGGCCGAGCCGGGATCGCCCTCGAGCGTCCAATGGGCGGCGCCGCAGTGACAAGAACCTTTCAGCATCGGGCCCTCCTATCCGAAGGGCGAGTGTTGCGAGAGGTTTCGCATTGTCAATTCGCGCGATGACGGCCCCAGGGCCCCGAATCCAGGTCGACAATCCCTTTGCCGCGTCATGCCCGCGCTCGTCGCGGGCATCCACGCCGTGACATTGCGGCACGCGGGGAGAAGGGGCGGCGATGTTCCGCTCATGTTCTTCGCTTTCAGGGTCGGCGCGGCGTGGATGGCCGCGACGAGCGCGGCCATGACGTTGGAAAGCGCTCACCCGAGTTCGGAGCCTCGAATTTCAGGCGCGGGGCTTGACCAGATTGTTATAAGATATATCTTAGATACGTCTAAACAAAAGGAGACATATTTATGAACCATCGACACAGGCACTGGGGTCCGGGCGAGCATCCGGCGTTCGAGCAGATGCGTGGCATGCGCGGCGGAAACGACGAATCCTTCGGCGATCGCGGACGCGGGCGTCGCGGTTTCGGTCATGGTGGATTCGGTCATGGCGGTTTCGGTCCCGGCGAAGGCGAGCGCGGCGGCCGCGGGCGGCGGCGCATGTTCGAGGGCGGCGAGCTGCGTCTCGTCATCCTGCTGCTGCTCGAGAGCGAGCCCCGGCACGGCTATGACATTATTCGCGAGATCGAGACGCGCACCGGCGGCGCCTATGCGCCGAGCCCCGGCATCGTCTATCCGACGCTGACTCTGCTCGAGGAGCTGGGGCAAGTCGCGGTGCAGGCGACGGAAGGCGCCAAGAAGCTCTATGCGATCACGTCGGCGGGCTCCGCCCATCTGACGGAAAATCGCAAGGAGGCGGAGGCGGCGCTCGCCCGCTTCGAGGCGCTGCGATCCAAGAGCGCATCGGTGGACGCCGGGCCCGTCTTCCGGGCGATGGGCAATCTGAAGACCGTGCTGGCGCAAAGGCTCGGCGGCGAGGCCGATAAGGAGCTGCTGTTCCAGGTCGCCGATCTCATCGACGAGGCGGCGCGCAAGATCGAGCGGCTGTGACGCGACTTCGGGTCGAGCGCCGCGCCTCGCGGCGAACTCACCCCTTCATCCTGAGGAGGCCCCGAAGGGGCCGTCTCGAAGGATGGGCCGCCGCGCCTCCTGGAGCATCCTTCGAGGCTTTTTGCGTTCCGCAAAAAGCGCCTCAGGATGAGGGCGTGGGTGTATTCGAGCCAAACGCGCTTCACTCCACCGTCACGCTCTTCGCCAGATTGCGCGGCTGGTCGACATCCTTCCCCATGAACACCGCCACATGATAGGCGAGCAATTGCACGGGGACGGCATAGACCAGCGGCGCGAAGGCGCCGCTCATGTCGGGCAGCTCGATGAAGCCGGCGAGCTCGGCCGCCGCGGCCTCGCGCGCCGCCGCCGAGCCGATGAGGATGAGATGGCCGCCGCGCGCGGCGACCTCCTGTAGATTGGAGACGGTCTTCTCCAGCGTGGCGTCCGGCGGCGCGAGAACGATCACCGGCATGGCGTAGTCGATCAGCGCGATCGGCCCATGTTTCAGCTCGCCGGCCGCATAGCCTTCCGCATGAATATAGGACAGCTCCTTCAGCTTCAGCGCGCCTTCCAGCGCCAGCGGAAAGGCGCCGCCACGGCCGAGATACAAAACGCTCGACGCCCGCGCCACATCGCGGGCGACCGGCTCGACCAGCGCCTCGCGGGCGAGGGCGGCGGCCATCTGGCCCGGCGTCGCCGCTAGCTCGCGCACCAGGCGCTTCTCCTCCGCCTCGCTCAGCACGCCGCGGGCGCGGCCGAGCGCTATGGCGAGGCAAGCGAAAACGGCGAGCTGGCAGGTGAAGGCCTTGGTCGAGGCGACGCCGATCTCCGGGCCGGCCAGCGTCGGCGCGATCGTGTCGCTCTCACGCGCGATCGTCGAGGTCTCGACATTGACGATGGAGAGAATGTGCTGGCCCTGCGCCTTGGCGTAGCGCAGCGCGGCGAGCGTGTCGGCCGTCTCGCCCGATTGCGAGACGAGGATCATCAGCCCATTCTCGGCGAGCGGCGCCTCGCGGTAACGAAACTCCGAGGCGATATCGATGTCGACCGCGAGCCGCGCATAGCGCTCGATCCAATAGCGCGCGATGAGCCCGGCGTAATAGGCCGTGCCGCAGGCGGAGATGGTGACGCGCGAGAGCTTTTTGGGATCGAAGGGCAAAGCGAAGGGCAGGCGCACCTCGCCAGCGGAGAGATCGAGATAATGCGAGAGCGTGCGGCCGACGACCTCGGGCTGCTCGTGAATCTCCTTGGCCATGAAATGGCGGAAATTGCCCTTGTCGACGAGGAAGGAGCCGGCCTGCAACGGCTGTCGGCGGCGCTCGGACTCTTTGCCGGAGGCGTCGTAGAAGGTGATCTTCTCGCGCGTCAGCACGACATGGTCGCCCTCCTCGAGATAGGCGATCTGCCGCGCGAAGGGCGCGAGCGCCAGCGCGTCCGAGCCGAGATAGACGCCCTCGTCGCCCCAGCCGGCGGCGAGCGGAGCGCCGCGGCGCGCGCCGATGAGCAAATCCTCCTCGCCCTCGAAGAGGAAGGCGAGCGCGAAGGCGCCATTGAGCCGAGCGAGCGTGGCCGCAACCGCCTCGCGCGGCCCGGCGCCCTTGCTGCGCTCCTCGCCGACGAGATGGGCGACCACTTCCGTATCCGTCTCGGTGGCGAAGACATGGCCCTTGGCGGTCAGCTCCTCGCGCAATTCGCGGAAATTCTCGATGATGCCATTGTGGACGACGGCGAGCCCGCCGCTCGTATGCGGATGGGCGTTGGTCTCGGTCGGGCGCCCATGCGTCGCCCAGCGCGTATGGCCGATGCCGCTCGTCCCCAGCAGAGGCGCGGCCGCGAGCTTCTCCTCGAGATTGCGCAGCTTGCCGCTGGCGCGAAGGCGCGTGAGCTTGCCTTTCTCGAGCGTGGCGATTCCGGCAGAGTCATAGCCGCGATATTCCAGCCGCTTCAGCGCCTCGACCAGGGAGGGCGCGACCGGCTCGCGTCCGAGAATGCCGACGATGCCGCACATGAAAATGTCTCCTCGGTCGAAGCGCCACGGTGCGAGCAGACTAGCCCGCTTCCGTTACGATTATCCTAGACAGAGCATTAGGGCATTTCTCGGAGCCGGCGAGAAGCACGAGCGATTCCTTCTCCCGCCTGCGGGACAAGGTGGCCTCGCCATAGGGCGTCCTCGAGGACGCCCGTGCTTTGGCGGGGTCGGATGCAAGGGTCGCTGCGGTTTTCGGTTCGGCTATAATTTTTTTGCGATCGATGATGCTGGGCGGGCCCTCATCGCCGCCGTCGCCTCGAACCGCGTGATCTTCGCCAGCTCGGCGCTGGCGGCGCTCTCGACCGTCGCCAACTCATAGCGAACCTGTAGGTTCAACCAGAATTCCGCCGTTGTGCCGAAGAAGCGGGCCAGCCGCGCCGCCGTGTCGCCGGTGATCCCGATCTCTTCACTGGCGATGCGCTCGATTCGCGTCCGAGGCACGCCGCAAGCCTTGGCGACGCGCCCGGCGGATAGGCCGAGCGGCTCGAGGAATTCCTCCCGTAGCACTTCGCCCGGGTGCATCGGCGGAAGCGTCTCGACGATCTCCATCTCGCTCGCCATGGTTCTACTCCTACTCAGTGATAGTCGACGAACTCGGCCTGTTCGGCGCCGGCGTCGGTCCAGACAAAGCAGATGCGCCAGCGGTCGTTTACGCGGATCGAATGTTGTCCGGCCCGATCGCCGAACAGCGCCTCGAGCCGGTTGCCCGGCGGAATGAGCAGGTCGTCGAGCCGAGCTGCGGCGTTGAGCATTTCCAGCTTGCGCCGCGCCACCTTGAACACGTCCGCGGGATATCCCTTCGGAAGCCGCCCGCGGAAAAGAGCCTCAGTCGCCGGATCCCGGAATGATCGGATCATGAGCAGCCTTGTTACCGGCCTTTATGTATCGCTCAGCGATACGGAAAGCAAGACGCTTGTATCACTCGTAGATACGTTTGGTGGGGTTGGGGGTATCGCTCCCGGCGCTTTCGCGGAAATTTTCGTCCCGCGCCGAGGACCAGCCGCAAAGGGACCGAACGCGCTTTAGCCAGTCACCCGAAAAACCCATGTTTTCCCGGCAAAATGACCGGTGACCGACCCTCGCTTCGCGTGACCCTTCTCCCACGAGTGGACGCTCGCGGGAGAAGGGTCACGCGCCGGATTTTTTCGCCTTCTGGACGCGGCGGAAGCTCTCCGCCCAGCCGGCTTTCTCCATCTGGCGGCCACGGGCCACGGCGAGCGCGTCGGCCGAGACGTCTTTGGTGACGACCGAGCCGGAGCCGACATAGGCGCCGGCGCCGATCGTCACCGGGGCGACCAGCGCGGAATTGGAGCCGATGAAGGCGTTTTCGCCGATAATCGTGCGATATTTGAAGAAACCGTCGTAATTGCAGGTGATGACGCCGGCGCCGATGTTGGAATGCGCCCCTACGGAGGCGTCGCCGATATAGGTCAGATGATTGACCTTGGCGCCGACGCCGATCTCGGCTCCCTTGATCTCGACGAAATTGCCGATCTTGGCTTCGGCCGCGAGCTTTGCGCCCGGCCGCAGCCGCCCATAGGGGCCGACCGAGGCGCGCTCGCCCACCACCGCCCCCTCGAGATGGGAATAGGCGTGGATCGTCGCGCCATCGGCGATCTCGACGCCGGGGCCGATGACGACGCCGGGCTCGATCGTCACATCGCGGCCGATCTTCGTGTCATAGGAGAGGAACACCGTCTGCGGCGCGATCAGCGTCGCGCCGCCCAGCATGGCCGCGCGTCGCAAGCGCTCCTGGGCGACGGCCTCGGCGCGGGCGAGCTGGGTGCGGTCGTTGACGCCGAGAACTTCCTCCTCCGCGGCCAGCACCAGCCGCGTCTCCAGCCCCGCCGCCGCGGCGCGCGTGACGATATCGGTGAGATAATATTCTTTTTGGGCGTTGGCGGCGCCGACGCCATCCAGCAGCTCGAGCGCCTTCGCCCCGGCGATGGCCATCAGCCCGGCGTTGCAGAGCTGGCAGGCGCGCTCGGTCTCGCTCGCGTCCTTCTCCTCGCGAATGGCGAGGGGGCGGCCCTCCGCGTCGCAGAGCACGCGGCCATAGCCGAAGGGGTCGGCGGCCTCGAAGGCGAGCACGGCGACAGCTGCGCCCTCGGCGAGGGCCGCGCGCAGGGCCGCGATCGTCTCGGCGCGCACCAGCGGCGTGTCGGCGAAGAGCACGACGATATCGTCCACGCCCGAGGCGAAGGCGGCGCGGGCCGCCAGAACGGCGTGGGCGGTGCCGAGCTGCTTCTCCTGGACGAAGATTTTCGCGCCCGGCCGCAGGCGGAGGGCAGCGCCCGCCACATCGTCCTTTCCGGCGCCGATGACGACGGCGATCTCGTCGAGCGCCGCCGCGGCCGCCAGAACATGGCCGAGCATGGACCGCCCCGCGACCTCGTGGAGGACTTTGGGCCGGCGGGATTTCATGCGCGTGCCCTCGCCCGCGGCCAGAACCACGGCGAGGGAGCGACGGTCGGTCGGTCGAGCTTGCTCCATGTCGCGGCGCGGCCTCTATCTGCGGGCGGGGAGCGGAGGCCCCGCGCCGTTTTCCTCACGTTCATATTCGTCTTGGCAGATTCGCCGGCAGGCGGGCAAGCGCCGCCTCGGCGCGAGGTTTCCGCCGCGCAACCAAAAAAGAAAGATTCGCGTTCCGATCATCGTCCTTTCAGGTATATCCGATAGACAAGTCCGCCGCTTCTTCCACTTACTCGTCAGTCACGGGTCCCGGTCCCGCATGTTCGTACGCAGAGACCTGTTGAAAGCCACTTTGACCGCGCTCGCCGCCGGCGTCCCCGGCGGCCGCGCCCTCGCCCAATCGGCTCCGCCGGCCCCGCCGCCGGGGCCCGCTCTATTCGGCCGCGAGGTCGTGGTCGAGCTCGCCCGCGCGCTCGCCAAGCGGCCTTTCGCCGCGCCGGCCGCGGAATTGCGCGATCCCTTCGCCAATCTGACCTATGAGCAATATGTCGGCATAAAGACCCGGCCGGGCGCGGCCATATGGAGCGGCGAGAATCGCGGCTTCTCGGTCGAGCCGTTGCATCGGGGCTTCATCTTCGGCGCGCCGGTGGAGCTCTATGTCGTCGAGGACAAGATCGCCAAGCGAATCGGCTATGACCCGGCGAAATTCGACTATGGCGCTCTGAAGGTCGGCGACAGATCGCCCGATATCGGCTTCTCCGGTTTTCGCGTGCTCTCCCCGCAGGGCGGCGGCCCGGACACGGAGCTGGCTCTGTTCCAGGGCGCGAGCTTCTACCGGGCGCTGGCGCGCGGCCAGACGCTCGGCGTCACCGCCCGCGGCCTCTCCATTCGCACCGCCGATCCGCGCGGCGAGGAGTTTCCCGTCTTCCGCAGCTTCTGGATCGAGAAGCCGACGCTCGCCGACAATGCGCTGGTCATTCACGCGCTGCTCGATTCGCAGAGCGTGACGGGCGCCTATCTGTTCACGCTGCGTCCGGGCGAGGCGACGATCATCGATGCGGAATTCACTTTGTTCCCGCGCGTGACGATCGATCATCTGGGGCTCGGCGGCGCGGCGGCGGCCTCGCTGTTCACGCCGCTCGACCATCGCCGCTCGGACGATCCGCGGCCGAGCGTCGCCGAGACCAATGGGCTGCAAATGCTCACCGGCAAGGACGAATGGCTGTGGCGCCCTGTCTCCAATCGCGACACGCTGCAGATATCGGCCTTCGTCGACGCCAATCCGAAAGGCTTCGGATTTTTGACGCGCGACCGTGACATCGAGACCTATCAGGACGACATACAGCACTGGGAACTGCGCCCGTCGCTCTGGGTGGAGCCGATCGGCGATTGGGGTGAGGGCTCGGTGCAGCTCGTCGAAATTCCCTCCGAATCGGAGGTGAACGCCAATATCGTCGCCTATTGGCGGCCCAAGCAGCCGCTCGCCGCCGGCAAGGAGGCGACTTTCGCCTATCGGCAGTTCTGGTGCTGGAGCCCGCCCGCGCGTCCGCCTTTCGCGGTCGCCGTCTCGGCTTTCGGCGGCCGCTCGCCGACGCCGAAACTGCGCCGTTTTATCGTCCAGTTTGCGGGCGACAATCTGGGCGATCCGCAGCGAGTCGCCAATTTGCGGCCCGCCTTGACGACATCGCCGGGATCGGCGACGAACATTCGGGCCTTCGTCAATCCGAAGGCCAAGACATGCCGCGTCGTCTTCGACGTCGATCCTGCCGGCGAGACCTTCTGCGAGCTGCGCCTCGTCCTCCAATCGGGCGACGAGCCGATCAGCGAAACATGGCTCTATAGATGGACGGTGTAGCTCTCTCTCTCGTCGAACCCGTTCCGCCGGACGTCGTCGCCCCGCCGCCGCCCGTCGATCCCGCCGCCGCTCCGCCCATGCCGCCGGAGCGCCGGCTCGAAATGCCGACGCAATCGTTCCGGCGCCGCGAGGCGAAGGAGCGTCGCCGGCTCGCGGCGCCGCAGCTTTGGCGCACGCCCTGGATCTCGCGATTCATCACCTTC